>JALZJP010000066.1 GCA_030859715.1 Chloroflexota bacterium | reverse complement strand
TAGCAGGAGAACCAGGCGGCCGGTCCGTTCAAGCGTTTCCGCGATCGCTCGCGCCTGGGTGCTCTTACCCGCCCCCTCCGGCCCCTCGAACACGAGAAAGAATCCCGCTTCCGCGCTATCGGGCACCGGCTCGGAAGATCTCGACTCGCCGGTTTGGTTCACGGCCGCGACTCCTCGAGGCGACGTTGTAGCGTTCTGCCAACTCATGTTGGAGCCGGCGCACATGCGACCCTTGGGGCATCAGCTCGACCGGGGACGCCCCATCGATCACCCGGGTGATGGCGTCCTCGGCCTCCACCATCGCCCGCGTCAACGGGTTCTCTTGCTGGGACATGGCGTCGGGCGCCGATGGCGTGACGACCTGCCGCCGCTCCTCCACCCGCGGGCCAATGACCGTTCGGCCGCTCCCGCTTTCCTGAGCGGCGCCGGCCGACGGAAACAGGCCGCGCAACACGTTCTCAACCTGCACCGCGGTATTCGCCCGCAGGACGTACACGGGGGTGCCGTGAATTTCTGCTTCTCGCAACGGCTGTGGCTTTCGCCGGTAATGATTCTTCAGGGTCATCACGATGTCCGCGTCCCGCTGGTCGCGAACCACGGTGACCGGCACGTTGAGGCTTTCGATCGTCTGCTCCAGCCGATTGCGGCTAACGCCAAAGGGATAGACCCGGAGCGGCTTAGCGCTGGTCCCGCGGCCCCTGGGCAGTCGAGGCAAAACGTCGCCCTCGGCGGCCCCAACCGATGGCGACGGCGGTTCGACCGGGAGCGGCTCGACGGGCTCGTCGATGTCTCGCAACACCTGTCGGCTGGCAAAATCGACGACATCCCGGCGTTCACCCCGCGGCGGCATCCGGCTCCGGGCGGCGCCATTGACCGTCCGCGGGTCACGACGGGGCTCCGCCGCCGTCACATGAACCTGACCGTCCTCCGACCGATGGCGAACCTCAACCCGCGGCATGCCGCCCCGGAGGATCACATCGACCGCCTCGGTGACATTGGAGTAGACCGCGACCTCGTCCCGGCTCATGATCTCGATCATGACACCGAACGTGGGCGGTGCTTTCCGTTCCAAGATCGATTTTTGCGTGCCGCGCCGCCGCGCCTCTTCGTCCGAGAGCGTGACCGACTGAATCCCGCCAATCAGGTCGGACAGAGTCGGATTCATCATCAGGTTCTCGAGGCTGTTGCCATGTGCGGTGCCGATCAGTTGGACCCCGCGCTCCGCGATCGTCCGCGCCGCGAGCGCTTCCAGCTCGGTCCCGATCTCGTCGATCACGATGACTTCAGGCATGTGGTTCTCGACCGCCTCGATCATCACTGAATGTTGCGCCGTTGGCGTCGGCACTTGCATCCGGCGAGCCCGCCCAATGCCGGGATGGGGAATATCACCATCGCCCGCGATCTCGTTCGACGTATCGACGATGATGACTCGCTTCCCGAGTTCATCGGCCAGCACCCGTGCCGTTTCGCGCAGCATCGTGGTCTTACCCACACCTGGACGGCCGAGCAAAAGCACGCTCTCGCCCGACTCCACCAGGTCGCGGATCATCGCGATCGTGCCATAGACGGCCCGGCCGATTCGGCACGTCAGTCCGACCACGATGCCCGACCGATTCCGGATCGCTGAAATCCGATGCAGAGTTCTCTCGATCCCGGCCCGGTTGTCATCACCGAAACGTCCGATCCGGCCGGCCACATAGGCTAGGTCTTCGCGATGGACTTCACGCTCGGAAAGGTCGACTTCACCGCCGTGATACCGGGCTTCCGGCCGGCGCCCAAGATCCATGACGATCTCGATCAGGTCACCATAGCCGAACCCCACCTGGTTGGCGGTGATGGCCGCCGAAACATGGCCGGGTAAGACGGCTAAGAGATCTTCTAAGTTGTCAGTGACTTCCAGTTCGTATGCCTTCATCTCGAGGGTTGCTAGCTCCGCCTGCGGCATGCTGCTCAATCGTCGCTCCTACACTGTGACCCCGAGTGGCGGTGGGCCACACCGGGGAGGCGGTCGGACGTCGTGAGCTGCTCGATCCAACCTATCACCGGCTAGCTCGTGGCTCCGTCGCCCGATCTGCCTTGGAGAAAGGTCGGAACGCGCTGCGGGATCTTCTCGCCCACTTCCAACTGAAAGGGCACGGCTTCCACAACCGGTAACCGCACCGTCGCCGTCGTGTACTTGATCGTCACGTCTTGCTCGATCATTGGTTGAAACCCGCGATCCTCCAGCGCGGTCGCCAGTTCGGCCTGATAACCACGAACGGCGCAATACACTCGCGCTCCGGATCGTCGCCGGGCGATCGCGATGGCTTCGTCAACCAGCGCCGCGAACATGTCTCGTCGCTCATGATCGTAGATGATTTCGATCAAACAAGCGCGAACGGACGCGGTGATTCGCGCATAACCGATGACAAGGTGACCGTCTTCAATCAACCACCCGGAGGTGTCGATGGCGCCGCGACCTACCTTGCCCGGCTTGACGTCCCAGTGATGACTGGTCAGCGCCTCGGCATCTTGCACCAGCTTTGGCACCGTCGAGTTCGACAGTTGGTGGATGGCCCAGGTGTCCGCCGGCTGTTGCGGCCGGAGCAGCCGAATCTCTGGCGTCGGTTGCCGTTCCGGTTGCGCCGAGTAGATCGTCTCCGTGGCAAATGAGGTCCAAACTTGCCGGCGAAAGGCCTCGCCAATCGGATAATTTCGGGGCACCTTCGCGAACAGTCGCTTCACCCCCCGCAAGCCCGCGCTTCGCGCGCCGTGTTCGAGGAGGGCTTCGATCACGGGAGCCGACTCGTATACTCCCATCGCGGTCCCGATCGCCAGCAAGCACCACCGCTCGTCGGGGCCATCAGGTTGAAACTGGGCGAACCCGACCAGGCGATCCCCCGATCGGGCCACGAAGGCGGGCCGCCGTTCGCGGAAGCCGGGCATCGCCGCTCGCATCCCGGATCGGAGGGCGCGGTACGGCTGGAGCAGTGAATACGGCTGGTTGAGTCGAAACAGGAGATCAAGATGTCGCAGGCCGGCAACATCGCCAACTCGCGGCTGGCGAACCGTCAACGGCATGACGCCCGGCGCCCGCGTCATCGGTTCTTCGATCGTCCGAGTCGCGGGGTGGAGCGGTGCCGGCTCCGGCACGGGACTCACGGCGCTGCCCGATGCCCGCGCGGCGGCCTGGTCGTCGATGGCGTTGGACTCAGCGTGAAATACCATAGCCATTGGTCCGTAAGTATACCACTTCTACCGGTCGCGTGGGGTGTTCGGACACCCCTCCCCTGGCCCAACCCTCCGCTAGCAGCGGGCCGAGCACCGAGGAAGAATTCAGCGATCGCGATGACGCATCTGAAGGCCCCTATCCAGCCTAGAGCGCGCGCCGGCCGGCCAGCGCTCGCCCCAGGGTCACTTCATCGGCGTACTCGAGGTCGCCGCCGACCGGCAGCCCGCTCGCCGGGCGGGTGACGTTGATCCCGAGGGGGACGAGGAGCCGGTGGAGGTAGGTAGCGGTCGCCTCGCCCGGCAGATCGAGGTTTGTCGCCACAATAACCTCTTCCGGCGGGTCGCGCTGAACCCGGTCCATCAGTTCGCGGATCTTGAGCTTGTCCGGCCCGATCCCCTCGACTGGCGACACCGCGCCGTGCAGGACGTGGTATCGCCCCTTGAACTGGCCCGTGCGTTCGAGCGCGACGACATCGAGCGGCTCCTCCACCACACAGATCGCCCGGTCGCGGCTGGGGTCGGCGCAAATGCCGCAGGGATCCAATTCCGTCGTGTTGAAGCAGACCGAGCAGAGGCGGATCTTTTCCTTGATTTCCAGGATCGCTTCCGCCAGTGACGTCGCATCGTCTCGCGAGCCGCGCAGAACGTGATAGGCGAGCCGCGAAGCGGTCTTCGGACCGATCCCCGGCAACTTGGCAAACTCGTCAATCAGCCTCGCGACGGGGAGCGCGGTTACGGCGGAAGTCGCTGGCACATGCATCCTCTCAGGTCCGGTTGTTGACGGGAGCGTGGATTGCCGGCCCGGACACCTGTTCTATAGTACCGCACCGGCCGATCGCGCGTCGGCGTCCGGCTGGCCGGGGTCGAACGACGATTCGACGAACTCTGGTGGCCAGTGCTGGAGCCGGTCAGTCCTCGTCGCCGGCGAGGACGGGCCGGCCCCGAATCCCGTCCGCCGGTCCAATTACCCCATCCTCTTCAAGGCGCTCAATGAGCCGGGCGGCGCGGTTGTAGCCCACCCGCAGCCGGCGTTGGAGCATCGATGCGGAGGCGGTCCCCTGTTGCCTGACCACTGATAGCGCCTGGTCATACATTGGATCATCCTCACCGCTCGCGTCGTCAATCTCGGTCGAGCTGGGAAGCTCCAGCCAGTCGGCGGCATAGTGGGGGACCGGAGCCACGGCATGCCAGTGATCAACAATGTATTGACCGTCGGTATCCGACACGAAGGCGCCCTGGACTCGCACCGGCTTCGCCGCCTCCGGCGGCAGGAACAGCATGTCGCCCCGGCCGAGCAACCGTTCCGCCCCCGGCATGTCCAGGACAACCCGGCTATCGGTCAGCGATGAGACCGCGAAGGCGATCCGGGATGGGATGTTCGCCTTGATCAGGCCCGTCAAGACGTCGACCGAGGGCCGCTGGGTCGCGATAATCAAGTGAATCCCGGTTGCTCGCGCCATCTGGGCGAGCCGGACAAGCAGCGTTTCCACATCGTCCGGGGCGGTCATCATCAGATCGGCCAGCTCGTCGATGATGACGACTAGATGCGGCAGTTGCTCCGCTCCCGGCTCATCCGCCAGCTTCATCTTGTAGCCATCCAGATTCCGCACGCCCAACTGGGAGAAGATCGTATACCGCCGCTCCATCTCCCGCAGCGTGAGCCGGAGGGCGCCAACGACCTTGTCCATCTCCGTCACCACCGGGCACTGCAGGTGCGGCACCCCGTTGTACCCGGTCAGCTCAACCATCTTGGGGTCGATCATCAACAGTTTTAGCTGCTCGGGCGAGCGGGTCAGGAGGAAGGTCGAGATGATGCCGTTCAGGCAAACGCTTTTCCCAGCCCCGGTCGCTCCCGCGATCAAGAGATGCGGCATTTTCGTCAGGTCACCGACGACGTAGCGACCGCTGACGTCACGCCCGAGGGGGATGGGTAGCTTGGCTTTGCTACGCTCGAAGGCGACCGATTCCAGCGTCTCCCGGAGGCCGACGGTCGAGATCGTGGCGTTGGGGATTTCCAGCCCGACCCGCGCCATCCCCGGCACCGGGGCTTCGATCCGGATGCTGGGCGCCGCCAGCGCCAGCGCCAGATCGCTTTGGAGCTCAGTGATGCGCCGGACTTTGGTGCCGGTGCCCGGCTCGAGCGCGAATTGCGTCACCGCCGGGCCGGGATTAATCTCGCGCACCCAGGCTTCCACCTTGAAACTGGCCAGCGTCTCTTCGATCAGGCGGGCTTTGCCATGTAAGTCGACCGTATCCGGCGTGATGTCGTCGTAGTAGGAAAGCCGGGTCAGGTCGGGAAGCGGGAGCGGTAGCCGCGGCATATCAATGACGGTCATCGCCCGCGCCGGAGCCGGGGCAGCCGGCCCCTGCTTTGGCGGCACGTTGATGACCGGCGGCGCCGGCGGCTGTCGGCGGCTCGCTTCTTTTGGGGCGGGGGTCGCCAGCGCCGGCGCGACCGCGTTGGTGAGCAACGGTTTCGCCACGGGCGGCGGCGACTCAGCTTGGTCGTCAGTAGCTGTCTCGGCGGGAGCGGCAAGGCGGCTGACGGTGGTGAAAAGAGCTCCGCGGATGGTGCCGAGGACGCGGCCAACCGTTCCCGCCAGGCGCTGGCAGAACCACCCCAAGAGGCGGCCGAGCGCACCGAGATCGCGCCCAAACGTCTGCAGGTCGGTGCCGGCCAGCAGCAGCACGCCGGCCGCGCCGGCGATGAACAGGCCCAGCCCGGCGCCGGCCGGACCGAGCCAACGGTGCGCCAGGGTGCCGACCGCCATCCCCAGGTACCCGCCGGCCGCCGGTTGGTCGAGGCCGGTGCCGAGCTGCAGCAAGCCGACCACGGCGACGGTGAAGGCCGCCCCGCCTAAGTAGTGACGTGCCTCTAAGATCGGTCCCGGCTGGCTGCCGAGTGAACGCAAGGCGATCAGGCCGATCAGCAGCGGCACCATCGGCGCCGACCAGCCGACGCTCGAGGAGAGAGCTTGGCGCCACCAATCGACCAGCATGCCGTCGTCGCCGCCCCGGCCCAGGGCGGATGCGGTTAGTAGCGCGATGAGCACCAGGAGAACGCCGAGCACTTCGCGCCGAAAGCGAGGCGTCCCGGCGAGATTTGGCACGGTGGCCGCGATCCGGCGAACCAAGGTGTGCGGCCCGGTGATCAGCGGCAGGCGGCGGCCTCCCCGGTGCGTCGCCCCGGCGCCGCGGGACGGGACACCGCGTGCTTTGACTGAGGACGCCATCGACACGGACTCCCTTCGCTGCCGGCGACCAGGTACATCGGGTGCGGCGGCGGGATACGGCGGAAGAGTTCGCGGGCCATCCGGGCGTACGTTCGCTCTGTACGGAGTATACACCAGTGCCATTCCGACACATCTTGCGGAAAAAGAACATATGTTCTAATCTACTCTCGAAGCGTTCCTGCTCGAAGCGATCCTGATCGGTCCGCTCCGCCGCCACGCGCCCGAGGGAGGGATCATGCTGGTTGCCTGTGTCTCCATTCCGCACTTCGCGCTCCGGGTCGCCATCCTCGACCAACCGGAGCTCGATGGCGCCCCCCTCATCCTTGGCTCCCCCGCCGGGGCGCGGCCGGTCGTGCTTGACGCCACGCCGGAGGCAGCCGCCCGCGGGATACGCCCCGGCCTCGGCTTGCGAGAGGTGCCCGCCCTGTGCCCCGCCGCCTTGATCTTGCCGCCGCATCCGCTGCGTGAGGCAACGGCGCTGAACGCCATCATCACCGCCCTGGAACAGGTCAGCCCGGCCGTCGAAGCCGATCCCGCGCGGCCTGGCTGCCTATACGTCGATCTGACCGGCCTCGACCGCACCCTCGGCGCCCCGGAGGATGCCGCCCGGCTTCTCCTAGCGCGGATCGCGCCGGTGCTTCGCCCGCGCCTAGGATTGGCCCCCGGCAAGTTCGCGGCAAAAGTTGCCGCCGGCGGCGCCCCGCCGGGCGGGTACCGCCTAGTCGAGCCGGCGGCGGTGGTCGATTTCCTGGCACGGGCGCCGGTGACCTGGCTGCCTCTCCCGCCGGAGCTGCTACGGAAGCTTGAACGGTTCGGCCTGCGCCGCCTCGGCGACCTGGCAAACCTCCCGGTCACCGCGGTCCAGGCCCGGTTTGGCCCGGCCGGCCGGCGCGCCCACGAGCTGGCGTCAGGCCGGGACGACGCCACGATCCAACCCCGGCATTGTCCCGAGCACGTCACCGAAACGCTCGTGTTGCCGGCTCCCATCACCAGCCGGGAGATGCTCTTAGTCGCCCTTACCCGCCTGGTCGGCAGCGCCTTCGCCCGGCCCGCCTTGCGCACCCGGCACGTCCGTCACCTCCACCTGCGGGCCGAGATCGAAGGGAACCGCTCATGGGAGCTGGCCGCTACCTTGCGCGAGCCAGGCGGCCAGCACCGGGTGATCACCGCGTTGAGCTACCGGCTGCAAGCGATCATGCTGCCCGGCCCCATCGAAACCATAACGATCGAGCTTTCCGGCCTGATTAATAGCGTGGGCCGCCAAGAGCTTCTCCCCGGCCCGCGACCGCGCCGCCCCCGTCAACTGGCGGAAGCCGGCCGGCACCTGAAGCAACGCTACGGCGTCTCTGGACTTTTTCGCGTGGTGGAGGTCGAGCCATGGTCTCGGATCCCGGAACGCCGGCAGGCCCTGCTCGTCTACGACCCCTAAATCTGCCGCGCCCGGCGCGGGTGCTGGTCCACGCCGCGAGCGCCCTGCCCGCGCTCCTGATCGAGGACGGACGGCGGCTCCGGGTTGAGCGGATCCAAGATAGCTGGGACGTCGACGAAGAATGGTGGCGAGACCGGCTCAGTCGCCGCTACTACCAGCTCGTGTTAGACGACGGCAGCCTCCGCACCGTTTACCAAGACCTGATCACTGGCGCCTGGTATCAGCAGCACTATTAAACAACACGCGGCGGCGAGCCGCCCCCGGCGCACCACCGCCGAATCCGCCGATTGACCAGCGCCGCATCCATCTGCTACGGTCATCGTATGCTTCGGGTGGCCCGCGCGAGCCAATGCCGCCAGACTCAGTAGCTATCACCGGCCGGCGCTTGCCGCCTCCCGGTGACCAAACCTGTCACGACGGAAAGCTCACGAGCCGCGCCAGCACCGCGACTCGCGACCACGAGACCGAAGGACACGCCGATGCCCCTCCGCTACCTCATGCCCCTCCTCGTTCTGCTGAGCCTCGCCACCCTGCCATTGGCAACCCGCACCGTCCAAGGCCAAAGCTCCCCCACGGCCACTCCCCAACTCAGCGAAGGCGGCACCATCGTCGGCGCCGAAGCCGTCAACATCCGCGCCTGTCCCCGCCTCGATTGCGCCGTGGTCACCACCGCGCGGCTCGGCGCTGCCCTCACCGTCACCGGTGACGCCGCCGGCGGCTTCCTCCCGGTCACGATCGGCAACGAAACCGGCTACGCCTACGACCTCTTCGTCGCCACCGCCTCCGGCGGCACCCCTCAACTGCGGCAGGGGCTGCCAGGCTGCAACCGCGTCGCCTTCATCTTCAACATCGGCGTCGGCTACGAGCCCGACCTCACCATCCTCGACTGGCTCAAAGCAAACAAGATCCCGGCCTCCCTCTTCCCCATGGGCTGGTGGGCAACAGAAAACCAGGCCATCCTGAACAAGATGGCGGCCGACGGCTTCCTGATCGGCAGCCACGGCGACGAACGCGCCGAGCTGACCAACCGACCCGACGGCGAGGTCATCGCCGACCTTGAGCGGGCGATCGCCGCCATAGAGCAAGCTACCGGCGACGAGCCGGCTCCCTACTTCACGCCCTACGCCGCCGCCATGGACGAGCGGATCCGCAGTATCGTCGCCCGCGCCGGATATATTCCCGTCAGTTGGGACGTGGCGGCCGCCGATTGGGACTTCGAGGTGACCCCGGACGAGGTCTTCATGAGCGTCGTCCCCAACGTGGTTGACGGCTCCATCGTCGAGTTCCATCTCGATGCCCCCTCGTCCGCCGAGTCCACCGGGGTCGCCATCCGCTGGATCGTCGACCGGCTGCAAACCAAGGGCTATGACTTCGTAACGATCGCGGAGATGGCCCTCCCTTGTCCCGACGCGAGCGCCACTCCCCGACCCTAACTCCCGCGTCCCCGCCATCCGGCGTGATCTTGCGCTATACTGAACTCCTGTTCTATGTTCGTACACGTCGGCGAGCGCGACCAACGGGGAAGGCGCCATCCGTGTCCAGGGCAACCCGAACGACCTTTACCGAGCAAATCACCCGCTTGCACGCCGAGCTGGCCGCGGATGGCGTCGCCGTCAACGACATGCGGCGGGCCCAATCCCTGGAACATCTCTACGCCGGCGCCTTCGACGCCATGGCCAAACCGAAACGCGCGATCAGTGTCGAGCCGCTCGAAGGACCGATCGAGCCGCGACCGGTGTCACCCATCTCCCCCCGCGACTCCCGGCTTCGCTACTTCCTCGATGGCGCCCAACGAACCTTCCTCGCGTTGCGTTGCAACACGATCCCCATCCTCGCCACCGTGGCCGCCACCGCCATCCTCAAGCGAGACAATGAGGGACGCTGTGACGTTGTCCCCGGCACCCTACGCCTAAAGCACGCGCTGATCGCCCCGCGTCGGCATCCCGATCCGGAGCTTCAGCGCATGTTGGAACGGATCGATCGGCTTGGCCTGGCAGTGCTCGACCCATTTGATGTGGACCCCCAAGCTGATGAGCCCGATCCCGAAACGCACAATCTCACGGATTACGGCTACCTGGTCGAAAAGTCGTTTCGGGCGGGGCGCACCATCCGCGAGCGTCTCGAACTCGAACTGCTCGCCGAATGGTCCGCCGGACGCATCGATCCCACCAACAGGGAATGGCTGGTGGTGGATGGCCGGCTCCACGAGCCCAGCCCCCGGGCAATCGGGCTGGTCAAGCAGTTCAGCGATGCCTACCTCTCCGGGGCCGAGGCGGCCATGATGCTGAGCCTGCCCCCCGGCTATCGGACGACCGCGTTCTTTCCCAGTGACAAGGGCCGGCGCGGCGGTCCCGGACCGGACGCCAGAACGCTCTGGTATCTCCGCATGTGGGATGCGGCCGGTCTCGATGCCCGCTATGCTCTGGTCCGGGTCGAAACTGAACCCACCATCCGCTCCACGACCGAGATTGACCAGCTCTCGAGCTGGCTGTGGGCCGAACGAACACCGCGCGCCACGCGGGACGCCCGCTGGGCAACCCTGCTCTACCCGGTCCACTATCTGGAACGCATCCTGAAGCGATGTCTGGACGCCGATACCCAAGGCTGGCCCAGAGGATGAGCCGCACCGCCAGTCCCGGCTCGGACCGAGGAGAGACGCACCGGTGAGAGACGTGTCAGAAACCTCGTTTGCCACGAATGGCGCCTCGGCCCAGCAGGTGGATGCGGTAGCACCCGTGGCGCTAGTCGATCGTTTCGCGAACTTGGTTGACACCGATACAGGCATCATCGGCCGCGTCGTCAGCAGCGAGCGGGAGCCGGCCGGGAGCCATGTCTTCCACTTTTGGGCCGCCGACGATGCCTGGACGCTCGATGTCGGGCACATCGTGGTCGCCTTCTCGGAGGAAGCCGCGGTCATCGGCGTCGTCGACGAGCCCCGCCGCTACTCCGATCTCCAAACATTCCTCGACGACTTCTTCGACCGTCACGCCGAGCCCGAGCTGGGGGCCGAGCAAGCCACCCTCCGGCCCGAGATCCTCGTCTTCACCGTCAACGTCCTCGCTTCCAAGCATCTCCGGGACGACGTCGACTCTCACCGGCCCGTTTTGAGCGGCCCTGTTTGGTTTGCCACCCCGGCCGCGATCGACTACGCCCTCGACCGCGACCACTTCGACGGCGTGCCGGTGCCCGCGCTGCTCCACACCAACGGCAACTTTGCCCGGGATGACCAGGGCGAGATTGTCCGCGACGCCCATGCTCGCCCCGTCTTTCAGCGCTCACCGATCTGGCTCGATTCGCACTACCTGCTCGGTCCCGAAGCCGGGCACGCCAACTGGACCGGTCAGTCGGGCCTTGCCACCAAGACCAGCCACGCCCTGTTCCTGACGAGCGCCGTCTTCCAGAGGCTAAAGAAAGAAGGAGAGACCGTTGCCGCCCTTATGTTCAACGTCAAAGGACCCGACCTACTCTTCCTTGACAAGCCAGCCCATCCCGAGCCCGAGATGGCGGAGACGTATGCAACGGTCGATGCCCGCGGCCTAACCGAGCAAGACTTTGCCGCGTATGAGGCGCTTGAGCTGCCGCCTGAACCGTTCAAGAATTTTCGGATCTTTGCGCCGTTCAAGCCTGGGCAGGTGCCGGAGCATCACGGCAGCCAGGCCGTCTACCTCGATCGCGAACGCACCGCGGGTGCGCTCAACACCGCGCGGGACAACCATATTGCCGCGGCGGGGATTGTTTATCCGATCCTGTGGCAACTGGACGCCCTGCTCTGGCAACCGCACAAGGTCTTCGAACGCGACGACCTCGACGACAAGCTGTTTGGATTCGTCTTCGAACTCCGGGAAAGCGGCGTCGCGTCGCTTCGTCAATTAGAGACTCGCCTGGAAGAGATTGATGGCTACTTCGCGGCTAACCCTTCAGCGACAGAATGGCGCGGACATCATAAATTCACTATTCAGAAGGCGAAGAATCGCTTGAACGGGTTGCCTCAGAAGTTTGGCGGCCTGCTGTCACGGAGCGTTGTCGAGTATGGCTCGCTGCCGCGGGTTGAAGACCACTTCGAGGACCAGGAGATTCGTGTAGTCGATATCGCCGGCTGCAATACGAATGTGCAGGATGTGCTGGTGTCGTCGGTCATCAACCGGATCTGGAAGCTGGCCGAGCAAGACGAGCTTGGGGTCGACAAGGTCATCATCTTTGTCGATGAGCTGAATAAGTATGCGCCGAGCGGCGGCGAAGGCGGACTGCGTGACACGCTGGTCGATATTGCCGCTCGCGGTCGCCATCTCAATGTTGTCCTCTTTGGCGCCCAACAGTTCCGCTCGAAAGTTGACGACGAGATCCTCGGCAACTGCGGCACGTCGCTCTACGGTCGGGTCGGTGACGAGGAACTGACGAACTCCGCCTATCGTTCGCTGTCCGACACGGTCAAGGCCGAACTGCTCGGTCTTCGCAAGGGCCGGCTCCTGGTGCGCCATGCCCACTTTCGCGCCCCGCTCTTCGGTCAGTTTCCCCACCCTCCCACCATACCCGGCATCAAAGGCCATCGCATCTTCAACCAGCAAGCCACGCCAGGACGACCAAATGGACATGTCAGCGACGGACTCTTCCGGTTGCTCCAAGAGCAGATGGGCAACAACGCACCGAAACAGTCCGAGGTTCGCACCGCCTGCCACGGGATCCCGGGCGAGCCAATGGCTGATTTCTTGGTCGTTATGGTAAGCAAGGTACAGACGGAGCGGGCCAATCCCCGCTTCGATGCGTGGCGCTTCGCCCAATCCGGAATCCGTAACCTTCGCGCCAGGGACTATCAATGACCCACCGCCCGCTCCGCATCGCCCACCTCGCCGATTCGCATCTTGGCTACCGGGCGTTGGGCCGAAGCTGCCCCGAGACGGGGCGCAACCAACGTTCAGTCGATATCGAGCGGTCGTTCATGGCCGCAATTGACGACATCTTGCGCCGGGACGTCGATCTCATCCTCCACGCCGGCGATCTTTTCCATCACACCCGGCCCTCCTGGTCCACCCTGCGCTGCTTCGTCCGCACGATGCGCCGGGTCGAAGCGGCGGGTATTCCGACGATCATCATCGGTGGCAACCACGATACGCCCCGGTTGCGCTCCACCGGCTCTGTCTTTGGTCTCCTTGAGCTGGCCCTCCCCAGTATCCGGTTCGAGGCGGGATACGACTTGATTGAGGTTCCCTTCAAGGAGCATACCCTTACCGTACATGCCGTGCCGCATGGTTCGTTGACCGGGCCGGTTCCACCGTCTCCCCTCCCCGATACCCGGCATCGGAATGTACTCGTCACTCACGGCCTGACCCCTGGCGCCCATGTCTTCGGCCGGATGGGCAACGAGCCGGGAGAAACGGTGTTGGCCGCCGACCTGCTTGCCCACGATCTCGATTATGTCGCCTTGGGCCACTTTCACATCGCCGGTGACCAGGGGCGCAACGCCTGGTACGCCGGCAGCTCCGAACGCATTGGCTGGGGCGACGAATCGGTCAAGCCCGGCTACCTGATCGTCACCCTCGGCGATCCGGGCGCCGTGCCGGAGATCGAGGTCATTCCCATTGACTCCGCCCGGCCCATGAAATCGCTCCATCCGATCAACGGCGAAGACCGTACTCCCGAGGAGCTGGCGGACACGATCCTCGATCGCTTGCGCGCGCTCGGCATGCCCGACGCCATGACCCGGATCGAGCTCCGCGACACGACGCGCCCGGTCCGGCGCGAGGTCGAATCCCTCGTCCAGCGTCAGGTCGGGGATCTCGTCTGGTCGATCCGCATCTATGCCGCGTCGGATGTCCGCGCCCTCTTCAATCAACCCGTGGGGGACCAGCCGATCGCTGATCTGGACACCCTATTCCGTGACTTCGTCGACCAGCGTGAGCGCGATCTCACCTATGACCCGGTGTTTGCCACCGCCTTCCGGGAGCGTGGCACGGCCGCGATCCACGAGGCCCAGGTCCAGGCCGAGGAGTCCGCCGCCGCCTCGGAGCCGGCCGCATGATCCTCGTCGAGTTGCACCTGGAGAATTACAAACAGTACGCCGGACGACATCTGATTGAGTTTCCGTCCCATGGCGCGGTCGGCATCATCGGCAACAATGGGGCCGGCAAGACGACGCTCTTCGAGGCGATCGAATGGTGCTTGTACAATCCACGCCACATTCCAACGGACGAGATCCCGCCGCGCGGCGGGGTCGGCGATACCCGGGTCAAGCTGGTGCTCGAAGACCCGCGAGATGGTGTCCGCTATGTGATCGAGCGGGTCCGCCGCCGGCGGGGAGTCGAGGCCGAGATTTACCGGGCGGATCAGCCGGACGTGCTGATCGTCAAGGGCAGCCGCGACGTGACCGAGTACGTCAAGCGGCGCCTGATCGGCTTGGGCCACCGGGCGTTTGTCTCCACCTTCTTCACCCGGCAGAAGGAGTTGTCGTTCTTCGGCGATCTGAAAGAGACCGAGCGTCGCCGTGAGGTTGCCCAACTGCTCGGCTTCGAGACGATCCGTGCCGCCCAGGCAATTCTCGGGCTCGACCGCAAAGCCGCTCGCGACGACGCGCTGCTCTTAACCCGCCAGTACGAAGAAGAACGGAAAGACCACGACTTCGTGGCGGAGGCCGCTCAGGCTGAGGCGGCCATCGCCGCCGCCAACGCCGCGTCGCGCGTCGCCGCTGAGCAGATCGCGCTCCGCGAGGCGGGCCTCGCCGAGGCGCGATCCGAGCTGGAGCGGTGGAATGCACTGGAACGCGATGACGCCGCCATGGCAAGTGAGATCGAACGCCTGGCTGGTAATCTTCGAGCCGCCGACACTGACTACCGGAACGCTGCCGACAACCTGGCCCGGCTCGACGCCCTCGAACTGGACCGGCAGGCGCTGCTCCCTCGACGCGACGCTGAGCCGGCGGCGCATGAGCGGCTGCTGACCCTTGACACCGATCATGAGCGCTTTCTCCGCTTGCAATCGTACGCGGAGTCGGCGCGGCGCTCACGATCCACAATCGATGATGTCATCCGCCGGGCTCGACAAGTCGTGCAATCAACCGACGCCCAAACGTTGTCGCTTCCTGGTTGGCTCTGGGACGCCGCGGACGACGCGCGGCCCGATGCCGGACTCGCCAGGCTGATCAAATCCATCGACGGGCTCGATCCACCGGCGGCCGCGGACCACGCGGACAAGCTCGCGGCCCTGGTTCGGGCGATCGACCTTCTGACCCAATCCCAGCGGAAGGCTCAGCAATACCAGGAGCGTTTACGGCACGTCACGGACGACCTTGCGCAAAAGCGAGCCAACGGCGATCCGCAAATGCGAATCGACGCCCTCGGCCTGGCTCGCGATGACGCCCACCGAGCAAGCCAGACCGCGCTCACGCACGGCAAAGGGCTTGCCACACGGATCAAGGAGCTTGAGCGAACTGTTGCCGCGATCAGGTCCGCCGCCAAACAGCCCGAGTGCCCAACCTGTCGTCGTCCGTTGCCGATCGCGGAGGCCGAAACCGCGATCGCGCCACTTATCAGCCAGATCAAGGACTACACGGAGCAGCAACAACGATCAGAGGCCGAGCGGCGCACCGCCCAAGGGCAAATCACGTCAGCCGAAGCGGAATTGGAACAAGAGCGGGCCCGTTTGCTTGAGATTCAGGGTTTAGAGGCATCGCTCAACTCCGGCACCGAATACGTACGTGACGCGACCGAGGATCTGCAGCGCCGGGAAGACGACCGTCGCCTCCTTCGCATCGCGGCGGGAACCCGAGCAGATCCAACTCCCCAAGATGCGCGGGGGGCCGCCCACTTCGCGGAGGCCACGCGATCGCTGGCGACTCGCCGGGACACGGTGCTGCACTTGCGGGATCAGCTAACACAATCTACCCATGAGCACGAGTCGGCCTTGCGGCAAATCGCTGAGGTAGGCGATGTCCGCTACGATCCACTCGAGCACGATCGCGCCAAGCGGGACCACGGCGAGATCAGGGAAGCAATTGCCAGGCTCAAGCAGATTGAGCAAGACCTCACCAATCGGCAACGATACAATCAGCAACGGGAGGCTGCCGCCACCGCCGCTGAAGCCAGCTCGCGGCAACTCGAGGCCGCTCGCGGACAACGAGCCACGATCGGATTCGACCCGGCTCAACTGGAAGCGGCCATCGTGGCGGAACACGAGGCATCGGCCGAGGCGCGCAACGCGGACCGCGCGGCGGCGGCGGCCCGGCACGCGGCCGAGGCGGCGGTGCGTGAGCGCGAGACGCTGATCGAGCACCACCAGCGCATCGAAGCGATTGCCCGCCGGGCCGAGCGCCGCCAGCGAGAGCATGATGAGCTGGACCGCATGTATCGAGAGTTTGGTCGATTTGACCAGCACGTCGCCCAACTCGTCACGCCCCAACTCGCCGACTACGCCGGCGAGCTTCTGGCCGAGGTCACCGATCGCACCTACGACCATGTCGTCTTCGACGAAAATTATGGTCTCCGGATATACGACGGCCCCGAGCATTTCTCAATTGATCAGTTTTCCGGCGGCGAGCGCGACGTCGCCGCCCTTTGCGCCCGGCTTGCGCTTTCGCGCTTCATCGGCTCCCAGGCGGCGCACCCGCCGCGGTTTCTCGTCCTGGATGAAGTCTTTGGCTCACTCGACGCCGATCGCCGGGCCCACGTCTTGGCCGCCCTGCTCCAGCTCGCCGGCAGCGACGGACCGTTCCGGCAACTCTTCATCATCAGTCACGTCGATGATGTCCGGATTTCGCCGGCCTTGGATGAGGTGTGGCGCGTGCATGAGGTCGACGGAAGCAGTAAGGTTGAGAACATCTCGCGCGGGTTGAGCGTCGAGGACCTGTAAGCGGCCATCGAGCGGCGAAGGACGACCGGGATGACGGATCCGAGTCAAGCTGAACCCGTCGCGGCGGGAGAAGCCTTCGCCTGGCACCCCGTCTACAAGGGCCAGACCCCGGCGAGCGTCCAAAGCTCACTGGCGACAGAGATCGGAAGCGACCAGCGTGCCTATGCGCTGACGCTCGAAGGCGCCGAAGAGCATGAGGGCGATTCATTAAGCTCGATCATTTCTCTCGACCGGAAGTGGTGCCCATTCGATCTCAACTGGGCCGAAACGAATCCAAACGAGCTGGCGGCACGGATCGTTGCCTTTGAGCGAGAGCGAGACCGGCGAAACGATCTCATCTCCTACGCTATGTACCGTAATTCGACGTTCGTCACCGATGTCGCTGAATATCCCGAGCCGTCCGCATCGCAACGGCTCGAATCGCCCCTCGCACGGGGCGTCGTGGTCCTGGTGGTCATTCTCCTGCTCGTTGGGCTCTGGTTCTTCGTGTTTCGGTAGGGACCGGGAAGCGCTTGGTGGATACCGACCGAGACCCCTTGGTCCGCCGCGTCGGGCCATGGACCCGGATGGTGCTCGGTCTGCCATTGCCACCCCAATCCGCGGGTGCTGGCCAAGAAATCCGCCGCCACCGCCCGCGCCGGTTCCGCCAACCAGACGCGGCCGCCAGGCGCGAGGAGTCTCCACACCAGATCGGTCAACGGCGCCACGTCCCGTCGCTCGTATAGGACGGCCGGCGCCAGGACCAGATCAAAGCCCCCAACCCAGCCAGCGGGGAGCGCCACTTCGGCGGCGCGCCAGTTCATGCCGACGGTCTCCGGCAGCAATCCACTGTTGGCGTAGGTATTGAGCCGGCACAGGGCCAGCGCCTCGGCCGCGTAGTCCACCGCCACGAGGTCCGCCGCGGCCCGGAGGGCGGCGACCGCGGTGACACCCAGGCCACAGCCGAGCTCGATCACCCGCCTCCCGCGCAGTGCTTCGGGGTTGCGTTCGATCCGGTCGGCAAGCGCCACCCCACTGGGCCAGAGTTCGGCCCAATACGGCAAGTTCTGCTCTTGATCATCCGCGACACGGTCAAGCAAGGGATCGATGTCGGCTGGCACGACGACAGCGTAGGTACGTCCGCTCCACGGCAGGTCAACGACCCGACTGACCATCGAGCCAATCGCATCAACCTCTCCCCGTAGACGCTCCAAGGGAGAGACATCGTGCTCCACTGTAGTCTCGCCGGTCACGTCACGTGACCGATCACCACCCTCGATGCCGCGACGGCTCAACCTGAGCTAGCGATCAGGCGCCGGCGTCGTCGCGACAGCATCCGGGGACGAATCGTTGTCTACATGCCCAAGCACCGATTCCTCAACCACGACCAAGTCAGACCCGACATTGAGCACCTTGTCGGCCGGAACATCCACGTTCGATTGGAAGAATCCGGGGGAAACTTCGAGGCTGCTCAAGTTGAAATTCGTCGGATCAAAATCAATGCTGGCGACCTGCCCCAAGGCCGTGCCGCCATCCGTCACGACTTTGTGGCGAAGGAGGTCTTGCAGCTCGATCAGCGATTCGAAGCGCCCGCCCATACTATCACCGCGCACGACGGTGCGATCGTTGAGCGTCATCGCATCGGGGCCCAGGGCATGCACGTCGTCCGCGTCGATGAACTCGGTCTCGTTCGGCTGGAGGTGGAGCAAACCCGCCCCTTGCGTCACCGAGAACCCGGCGATCCGCTTCGCCTCCATATCAGTGAAGACCCGGTCGATGGTGCCGACCTTTTCCCCGTCCGCGATACTGATCACCGCCAACCCGCGCAAATGCTTGCTGTTCACCGCTGTCTCCTCGCTTAGGCTTGCCATCTCGCCGGAAGTATGAGCCCCGCTCATGCACGGCGCGTACCACGACATTTGTGCAGTTTAGACTGTCGCTCACCCGCGTTCAGCAAGATCGCTTCTGTGACCGTGCATTGCGACTCCAACCGCCAACTTGGACCCAACTACGCCACAACTCCGCTCTCGGACAACGCTGTCCACCCGAACCGCGATGATTGACACACCTGAGACAGGTTGGTTTACTCCACCAACGATTGCAATCGATAGTGAAATCAGGAAGGATCTTCGGTGGCACTCTCGTCCCCGGCCACAACCCACGCGATTGAACGTCTCTGGACCTCGATTGACGAACGCCAGGCGGAGCTCATTGACCTGGTTGCCGAGTTGGTGCGACGCCCAAGCGAGCTTGGCCAGGAACACGAGGCCCAAACGTTCGTGGCCGAGCACATGGGATCGTCCGGTCTGACCCCGGATATTTGGGATTTACCGCCGGAGCTTCTGACGCTGGAAAACGCCGGCGACAGCGGCGTCCGCTTTACCGGCCGGCCGAACGTGGCGGCCACCCTTCCGGGCGCGGGCGGCGGCCGGTCGCTCATCCTCAACGGGCACATTGACGTGGTCAGCCCGGAGCCGGTTGCCGCCTGGCGCTATGACCCCTGGTCCGCGACCATCGCCGGCGACCGGATGTACGGCCGAGGCGCCTACGACATGAAGAGTGGCATCGCCTTGAATCTCTTCTTACTCAGATTGCTCGCGGAGCTTAATGTCAAGCTCGACGGCGATCTGATCGTTCAGAGCGTAATCGAGGAGGAATGCACCGGCAACGGCGCCCTCGCCGCCAGCTTGCGGTGCCCGGCCGACGCCGCGATCGTGACTGAGCCGACGGGCGGTGACTTCACGTCCGCTCATGTCGGCGTCCTCTGGTTCCGGATCGCGATCGCCGGCAAGTCCTGGCATGCGATGCAGGCGTACAGAGGCGTCAACGCCATCCTCAAGGCGCGGCCG
Organism: Chloroflexota bacterium; assembly: GCA_030859715.1. Classification (GTDB taxonomy): domain Bacteria; phylum Chloroflexota; class Chloroflexia; order Thermomicrobiales; family UBA6265; genus JACCYK01. The sequence continues at coordinate 35,070 of JALZJP010000066.1, read as the reverse complement.
GTAATCGACGCCCTGGTCGACCTCGATCGCCGCCTCAATGAGCAGCCGGTTCACCCCGCGTTCGCCGGCATCGAGCACCCGATCAACCTGAATATCGGCGTAATTCGGGGTGGAGACTGGCCGAGCACGGTTCCCGGGAGTTGCGAGCTGCACTGTCGCCTCTGCTTCTACCCGGGCCAGCCGGTCGCCGATGTCCGGGCCGAGATCGAGCGAGCGGTGCGGTCCGCGACCGATAAGGACGCCTGGTTGCGAGAGCACCCGCCGGTAGTCACCTATGACGGGTTTCAGAGTGCCGGCTCCGTTGTCTCGCTCGCGGAGCCCTCGGTACAGCTCTTGGGAGATTGGCACCAGCGGGTCACGGGTCGCCACATGGCGCCCCGATCGGGCACCGGCATCAACGATATGCGCTACTTCAACTTCGTTGGCATTCCGGCGGGATGCTACGGCGCCGATGGCGGCAACGCCCACGCGGCCGACGAGTGGCTCGCCCTACCCTCATTGGCGCCCACCGCGAAGGTCCTTGGGGCGTTCATCATCGATTGGTGCGGCATCTCGAGTTAGGAACCACGACATCATCCGGTATCAGATGAACCGTCGTGGATGAATTGTTCACTCCCAGTTGACGATGAGTGAGGGCAGCGACAACCGGCCCCGTCGCGCGGGATCCTTTGCCGCGTAGCCGATCGGGATCAAGGCGTGCGGAATAAGGGCCGCCTCCAGCCCGAGCTCGTCACGAACCAGCTCAGGACAGAAGAGCGGCGCGCACATCCAACCGGCGTCGAGACCGGCCGCGTAGATCGACAGCAACAAATTCTGGATCGCGGCACCCAAGCTCTGGATCGCCATGATCCGTTCCGCTTCTTGCCGGGCCGGATCGGGGTAGTGATCCAACTCCGCCAAGTACAAGCACGGCACGATCAGGATGGGGGCGTCCCGAAGCCGCTGGCGGCTCTTGTCCAATCGAGCTCGCACAATCTCCGCTGTCTGCCCGTCGAGCTCAAGCTGCGTTTGCCAGCTCTCGGCCATCGCCGCCGCCAGTGATGCCCGTAGCGCGGCTCCTTCGATCACCGCGAACCGCCACGGTTGCCGGCCATGCGGCGACGGCGCCCACCCCGCCGCCGCGATCGCTTGTTCGATGATGGTCCGGGGGACCGGCCTGGGCAAGAACGACCGCACCGACCGCCGGCCGCGAACGAGCGCCGCCAGCTCAGTCGCTCCCGGCCGGGCCGTTTGCCCGCCCGGAGACGTCCCCGTTCCTCCTCCGTGCCAGCTCGTGGCCCGGAGCTGCCGGATCGCGATCAGCGGTGAGGCAGCGATTGCCATCCGTTCGTATTGCGGATATTTCGCGCGCAGCGCCGTGATTCCAAGCGCATGCAGTCCGTGATCGGGCTCGATGATCTCGGCCTTCCCGCTTAGCCGCGTGAAGGCAAGCGCCCGCCAGTCCTCGTGGTAGTCATCCACCACCATCGACACGTCCGGCCGAAGCAGAATATTGCGAACCCGCGCCAGCTCCCGGAGCGGGACACGCTTCGGCTTCTCATCGAGCGCCGAAACCACCACGGGCTCGCCGTCATCGTGGATCACCGCGTAGCAAATGGGAACCACGCTTGGCATCCCGCCATCACCGACGGTCGCCAAGCGGCCGACGCGTCGCTCCTGGACAAACGTCAGCTCCGCCGTCGTTGGCGGCCGGCCCGGCGCACGGGTTGCGACGTGACTATCGACCACGATTCACCTGATCCAGCTTCATTGTCGTCATTCAGCCCCGTCCTCGCGGCGATACGTCGGGAGGATGTAGTCATCGGCCCGCGGCGTCCATGGCGGGGTCTCCGACCCGACGCCGTAGAAGGCGACGAGATCGAACCCGTAGATCGCGGCCGGTTCGTCATAGAGCGCCCGGCCAAGCTCGCGGTAAATGCCGGCCCGGGCCTCGGGATCGGTTTCGACCGCGCCTTGCTCGATCAGTTCCCGCGCGGTGTCATTGGAATACCGAGAAAGAAAGCCACCACTCGACACCACCAAGCTGAGTAATGTGTAGGGGTCGAACAGCGGGCGCCAGGTCAGAAAGCGCAAGGGCGCCGCCGCCTGATCGGTCCAGGTGGCGTTGAACGTCGCCAGCTCCACCGGTCGCGCGTCGGTCCGAATCCCAACCTCGCTGAGCTGGCCGGCGATCGCGGTCACCAGGTCGGCCGCCTCCGTCGACGCATAGTCTATCGTCGTGGCAAAGCCGTCCGGATATCCCGCCTCCGCCAGCAATTGCCGGGCCCGTTCGGGATCATATGGAAATGGCGCCAAATCCGGATCATAGCCAAGCCCGCCAGGCACGAACAACGACGCCAGCCGCTCGCCATGTCCAGCAAGCAGCGCCTCCACGATACCTTCGATGTCTACCGCGTGGTTGAGCGCCTGCCGGACCCGGGCGTCACTGAACGGCTCAACATCGGTCGGGACGCGAACCCAAGCCGACCCGGAGATCGGAAAGGCGACGACCTCCGATCCCGCTTGCTCAATCATCGCGATCTGATCGGCCGGAACGTCCCGGATCAGGTCCACGCTGCCGGAAAGCAGATCGGCCACCCGCGTCGATGCTTCGCCAACAAAGCGAAACGACGCCGATTGGGCGATCGCATGTCCCTTGGCGCTATCCGCGAAGTAGTCGGGGTTGCGCTCCAGGTTGATGCGCTGGCCACGCTCCCAGTCGATGAATCGGAATGGTCCGGTGCCAACTGGATTGCTGGCGAAATCGTTTGCCGAGTCGGCGGCATATTCAGGCGGCAACATCGCCATCCACGGCGCGATCTGAGACGGGAGCCATGGGGCCGGCGCGGCGAGATGAAACCGTACCGTGTGGTCGTCGACTTCTTCGACGTTCTCGATCACGCTGAAATTTTGGGCCACTTGCGACCCGGTTTCGGGGTTCAATATGTGAGCCAGCGTAAACGACACCGATCGAGCGTCGAACGGTTCACCGTTGTGAAACGCGATTCCCTGCCGGAGGTCGATCTCATAGGTGAGCGGATCAAGCAGCGAGAACGACTCCGCCAACAGCGGCTCCATTTCACCGTTCGCCCCAAACTGGAGAAGCGAATCATAGATCGAATGCACTACCGACCAGGCGTCGATCTCATAGGCGAGGGCGGGATCGAGCGTCGGCGGCTCAACCGCGAGGTCGATCGTCAAGCCGTCGGCCAGCGCGGGCGGGGTGCCGGCTTGCGCCGCATCGGCGCGTCCTCCACTCACGAGGCGGCCGCTAAAGAGCGCGGCCGCCGCGCCACCGACGACAAAGCGCCGGTGGGGTCGCCAATGCGTCAGTTTGGATGACTGCCGCGGAAACGCGTGTTGGGGCATTACGGGTACTCCTCTTCCACGTACGTTGGATTCGCCGTGCATTGGTCTCGCTTGCCGCGCCTGCTCACGACCGGTTTGATGCGCTCAACCAGTCGCCGGCGGCGTTCAACCCCAGAATAGTGGTCGCGATCGCGGCGCCGGGGACCGCCGACACCCACCACGCCATGGCAACGACTTCCTGACCATCGGCCACCATACCGCCCCATGACACCGAGTTGCCGCCAACGCCGAGCCCGAGGTAGCTCAAGGCGGCCTCGTAGAGGATCATTCCGCCCACCTGCTGGGTCGCCAGGATCACGATTGGACCGGCGAGGTTCGGCAGGACGTGCCGGACCGCGATCCGGGTCGGGCTGGCGCCGAGCGAGCGAGCGGCATCAATCCAGGGCGCGGCCCGGAGCGACTTCGCCTGCAAGCGGACGACCTTCGCGTATCCAACCCAACCGGTCACGGCCAGGGCGATCACGACGTTCGTGATGCCGTTGCCAAGCACCGCCGTGATGGCAATCGCGACGATCACAAACGGCACGGCCAACTGAACATCCGTCCCCCAGGTCACGATGCGATCCCCCGCGCCGCCGCCAAACCCGGCAACCAAGCCCAGGACGACGCCCAATGTCCCGGCGCCGAGCGTCGCGATGAGACCGATCAGCAACGACAGCCGGGCACCGGCGACCACGCGGGCGAGCAGATCCCGGCCAAGCGCATCAGTCCCCAACGGATGGTCAAGCGAACCGCCGAAACCAAACGGCGCCGACAGCCGGGCCGGCAGGTTCTGTTGTGCCGGGTCGGTGCCGACGATCGCTGGTCCGAGGAGAGCGACGAGGACAATGCAGGCCGTTGCCACCACTCCGAACACGCCGCCAAGAGGAATGACCGCGTCCATCCGGCGTCGTTTCGGCGGACGTTCCGCCGCCGGCGCGCCGATCCGGACTGGGGTGGCATATTGCCAGGTGTTGGCCATCTGTTCCCGGTTCATCAGCTACCTCCCGGCCCCATCGGGCGTCGGGATGGTCAGCCTTGGATCAATCCATCGCGCCAGCATGTCCACCAAAAGCGTGGCCAGGACGATGAGAGTGGCGACGACCATGACAACGGCTTGAATCACCGGCAAGTCGCGGTGCAAGACCGCCGCGAGCGCGAGCTGCCCAATGCCGGGAAAGGCAAAGACACCTTCGATGACGACGGCGCCACCGAGGAGGAAGCCGGCTTGCAACCCGGCAAACGCCACAGCCGGCAACAACGCGTTGCGAAGCGCGTGGACGCGGATCACGGTCTCCTGATCGAGCCCCTTCGACCGCGCCGTCCGGATGAAATCCTGGTTCATGGTGGCGATAAGTGAGCCGCGAAGCAGCCTGATCAGCATCGCCGCCGGATAGACGGCAAGGGCGACGGCGGGAAGCACCAGCGAACGCCAATCGTCGAAGCCCGAGGACGGCAGCCAGCGCAGGCGGACCGCGAACACCAAGATGAGCAACGTCCCAAGCCAGAATCCAGGCACCGCCTGCCCAAGCGTCGCCACCAACCGCCCCACCACATCGATGCGGCCACCAGGGCGCGTCGCGGCGCCCAGGCTGAGACCGAATGCGGCGACCACGGCCATGGACAGTGCCAATCCCGTCAACAACAGCGTGTTCGGAAGACGCTCTACAACGGCATCCAACGCGGGCCGTCCTTGTCGCCAGGACTCCCCAAAATCACCCCGCGCCGCTCGCGTGACGAAGCCGGCGTACTGGTCCGGCAACGAGCGGTCCAGCCCCAGCTGAGCCCGGATCGCGGCCTCCTGCGCCGGCGAGCTTCCAGGCGGCAGCAAGCCAGCCAGGGGATCGCCAGAGAGATGAATCAGGCTGAAGACGAGTATGGTGACGCCGAGGAGGACGGCGACCGCGTACAGGAGGCGAAAGATCAGGAATTGAGCCATCTGCCGTTCCGAACCGACGGACCAGCGCCGGCGTCCTGGTGATTCGGCGGGGTTGATGCACAACTTCGCGGCCCGAACGGCCCGATGGTCGGCTCACCGCGGCGGCATCGCCGCGAGCGGCCGGTTATGTCGATACCCGCCGATCCCGGACGCCGACCGCTCAGGTCCAACCATGCCCGGGCAACAAAAAAACCCGGGGGCATTGGACCCTCGGGCAGGCGATTGGGGAAGCACAACGCGCGGCGGGCGGCAGCTACCGCCCTACCACACGCCCTCTCCCATCCGGACTATACCGTCGGCTCCGGGGTTCCACCGGATCATGCTCGCGCCACGTCGTGCGCTCGCTCGCGGGCTGTAACCGCCGGTCAGGACTTGGCCACCATAGCTCGGCGGCCTCACCTCACCCCGAAGGCTGTGCTACCGGCAGGATACCGGCTCCTCACTCCCACGTCAATGCCGGTGCCGACCGAAAACCGGCGGCGGCTCCTGATTTGTCAGCCCCGTGCACTCCAACGTACCTACGCCGGCCATTTCAGCTTGGGAATCACGCGCTCCCCGTAGACCTTGATGAACGCTTCCTGATTCCGGGCCACGTTGTGGATGTAAATCTCGCCAAACCCGAGGTCGATGAAGTGCTGCAAGTGAGCCACATGCTCGTCCAGGTCCGGCGAGAGCAACACCCGGTTCTTGTAGTGTTCCGGTTTGACCAGCTTCGCCATCGCCTCGAAGTCTTCCGGGTCGCGGATGTCGGCCTTGGGAAAGGCCATCCCGCCATTGGGCCATTCCTTGATCGCCGATTCTGTCGCGGCCGCTTCAGAATCGGCCAGCGCGATCTTCACTTGAAGGAGCTTGGGCATCGTGGCGACATCTTTGCCGGCTTCCCGGGCGCCCTTCTCGTATCGTTCGAGCAGCATCTTCAACTTCTCATCGGCGGCGCCGACCGTGATCAGGCCGTCGGTAAACTTGCCGGTTCGGAACGCCATGATCGGGCCGGAAGTCGCGACGTAGATCGGCGGCGGCGTCTCCGGCATGGTGTAGAGTCGAGCGCTCTCGACATTGAAGTGCTCGCCGCGGTGCTTGATCTTCTTGCCGGTGAACAGCTTGGTGATGATCTCGATCGATTCCATCAGACGTTCGAGCCGCACCGGCGCCTCGGGCCAGTATTCCCCGACGATGTGCTCGTTGAGCGCCTCGCCCGCTCCCAGGCCCAAATAGAACCGCCCCGGATACATGGCCTCCAACGTCGTCGCCGCCTGCGCCAGCACCGCCGGATGATACCGATACCCCGGCGGCGTCACTCCCGTGCCAAACTTTAGGCTGGTTGTCGCTCCCAATGCGCCGAGCCAGGCCCAGACAAAGGCCGAATGCCCCTGGGACGGGACCCACGGGTGAAAATGATCGGAGGCCATCACCGCTCCGAAGCCCGCTTCTTCGGCCTGTTGCGCGTACGTGAGCAGGTCCGTCGGATGAAACTGCTCAAACGACGCCGCGTATCCAACAACGCCCATCTCGCCCCCTCGATTCAACCAATCTCTAACGAAAGAGATCCCGTTCCGGACTCAACACCAGATCACGCCCTGTGCCGGGCGCCATCGCCACCGCCGGCTCATAGCCGCGCACAACGACGACCGGCCGGGCCGCCAGCTTATGCGTCAGCAGCTCGGCCGCGCTCGCCAGCTCGTCGGCGACCGCCAGCATTGTCACATGCAGCTCATACCCTGCCCCGTCCCGCTGCCCCCGGTAGTCGACCACCGGCGCCAATCCGGCAACGCCGATGGCGACGTTCACTTGGCCCGCCCGCCACGGCCGGCCGAACGAATCGCTAATAACTACCCCCGGCGCGGCGGCCGATTCTATCTCGAAAAACCCGGCGATCTCGTGGCGAAGCCGCGCCGCCGACTGGTCCGGATCGACCGGCAGCAGGCAGACCGTGTCCGGCGCCACATTCGAGGCGTCGACGCCGGCGTTAGCGCAGATGAAACCATGGTGGGTTTCGGCGATGATGATCCCGCGATCCATTCGCACGATCCGGGCACTCTCCCGGAGGACCACTTCGATCTGTCGCGGATCCTTTCCCCAGCGCTCGGCGAAGGCATGGGCAAACCCCGACGGCTCGATATCCGCGAGCACGACGATGCGCCCCTCCGCTTTGCTGACCACTTTCTGCGTCACGACCAGCACGTCGCCTGGCACCGGTCGTAGCCCGGATCGCTGGATGGCGCCGGCGATGATCACGCCAAGCGCGTCGCCCGGTTCGATCTCGGGGATCCCCTCGAGTCCGATCAGGCGCAGCTCGGCGGCCCGTCCTTCCGCTCGCGCCGCCATCGCTAGCTTCGCTCCCGAGCGGGCGAGAACGTCGCCATGGCAGTTGAGAAGTCGCGCCGAAGCGCCGTGGATTGAGAGACGTTTTCGCCTTCAGCCAGAAGGATTTGCCAGTCGTCGAGGGTGTCGAGGTCGAACCCGGTGCCCAGTGTCGATACTCGCCCGAATGTCAGCCCGCTCCGTGCCGCTTCTCGTTCATGCCGTCGCGCGCTTCCCGGGCCGTACTGGTACGCAAACTCAGGTCCCGACCCCTGGAACCGCACCAGGGAGAGATTCGTCCCCGTGCCGTGGCGGTCCGGTGCGACGACCACTTGGGCGGGATACTCCAGGACGGTTTGAACGTCAGGCGCCATCAACAGCGGCAAATCGCCGAAGGCGACGAGAAGACCAGACGCCCCAAGGTCGAGCGCCCAGTCCCGGCCGATCGCAACCGCCCGGTTCAGGCCCGGCTGGTCTTTGCGCTGGAGAATCGGCACGACTCGATCGTCAACGGCCCGCGCAAATGCCAAGGCACCGGGATCGGGACTGATGACGGCGAGTTTGGCGAGGTCGTCGACCGCGAGCACCGCCCGAATCACGCCGCGGAGCATCCACTTGCTAACCGCGGCCCGATCCTCTATCGACAGTGTTTCGGCAAGACGGGTCTTCCCCGAACGAAACCCTCGAATCGGCACTAAGCCGACGACATCGACACTCACCGGGCCGTCAACTCCAGGGCACGAAGCCGGCGACCGAACGCGAGCACGTCCATCGCCAAGCGCCGGCGATCTTCATCGCCGCCCATGACCGTTCCCGTGACCAATGTCCTCAGTCCCAGCGACTCGATGCGCGGCGCCAACTCACGATCCGATTCATCAATCACGAAGGCGTCGATGAACGAAGCATACAGGGAAGCGACGCCCACGGCCGAAACCTCATGGCCGAGCGTGGCCAGCATGCGATCGGCCGGACCCTTCAGCGCTCTGCCGCCGACAATCGGGCTGACCGCGACCACCGGCGCCGTTGCCGTTGTCAATGCATGCTCGACGCCGGTCAACGCGAGGATCGGGCCGACGCTGACGATCGGGTTTGACGGCGCCACCACGATGATTTCCGCCGCCGCGATCGCCCCCATCACTTGCTCGGTTGGCCCCGCCCGGTCGGCCCCGTCGAAAACGACCCCGAGCACGTCGTCTGATTGCCTCCGGCCGACGAAGTAGTCCTGAAACGCCAAACGCCCGGCGGGTGTGTCGAGCAAAGTCGCCACCGAATCATTAGTCATCGGCAGTATGCCGGCGGCGACACCAAGCGCCGTGGCCAGCTCCGCGGTCACATCGGTGAGGAGATCTCCGCGCCGAAGGCGTTCCGTCCGCAAGATGTGCGTCGCGAAATCCTGGTCGCCCAGCTTGAACCACGGGTCACGCCCGTACCGGCTGATCGCGTTCAAGGTCTGAACCGTGTCTCCCGCCACTCCCCACCCAGGCCCGGCATCCACGATCCCGGCCAGGGTGTACATGACCGTGTCCAAGTCCGGACAGATCCGAAGACCGTAGAGATCAAAGTCGTCACCGGTATTGACGATGACCGTCAACGCCCCGGCCGGAAGTGCCAGCGCAAGGCCGCGAGCCAGCTTGGCCCCGCCGACGCCCCCCGCGAGCTCGACAATCATCGGTTGACCCCGGGACATGTGGTGAGCGTGCGCCCATCCATCCAGAACTGCCTATCCATCTTTCGCACCGCAACAGTAGACGCCGCGTGACGCCTTGCCGGTGTTTCTAGAGAACGCAAGATCGACATGACGTGTGAGACACCTGATGCGTACGCCGACATCCTTCAGCTTCCCACAATACTTCCCAAATGTAACCCGTGGTCCCTATCGCGACCAGGTATCGGCCCCGGTATACTCGCGGTATCTCCGCTATGTCGGATGGATTGGAGCACGAAAGATGTCCAACTCGTCGGCGGCGGACCGCGATCGTGAGCTTGTCTTGGCGATCGACGTCGGCACCTCCTCGGTGCGCGCCTTGGCCTGCGATGCGGAGGGCAACGCGATTCCGGTGACGGAAACGCAACGCTCGTATCGCTTGCACACGACGCGGGACGGCGGCGCCGAGTATGATGCCACGGCGCTGTTCGAGTTGCTGTGCGATGTGATTGACGAGACGCTGGCCACGGTGAACGACGAATCAGCAACGTTCATCGCGGTCGGTGTGACGAGCTTTTGGCATAGCCTGCTTGGTCTCGACAAAGACCGAAATCCGGTGACGCCCCTCTATTTCTGGGCCGATTCCCGCGCTGACCAGACGATCGACGGCATAAAGCGGCAGCGCGATCTTGATCGTATCTGGCAACGGACGGGCTGCCGGCTGCATTCGTCGTACTGGCCGGCCAAGCTGCACTGGTTGCGCGAATCTCAGCCCCGCCTCTCTGGCGAAGTTGATCGGTGGGTCTCGTTTACCGAGTATGTCCATTGCCAGTTGACCGGAGAAGCGGCGCCGGTCATGTCATTTTCGATGGCGTCCGGCACCGGCCTCCTCGATGTCCACGAGCTGGTCTGGGATGACGAGTTGCTTGCCGTCCTCGGGGTCGAGCCCGCTAAACTCCCCGCGCTCGTCGATATCGACCATCGCGCCGTGGTGAATCGCCACTTTAGTCGCCGCTGGCGAGCACTTCAGGACGTGCCATGGATTCCCGCGCTGGGGGATGGCGCCTGCGCCAATGTCGGCAGCGCCGCCATCGGTCCCGGCCGCATCACGTTGACGCTCGGGACGTCCGGCGCGATGCGCATGGTGCTGCCGGCGCCGCCCGGCTCGACCTGGTCGGTGCCGGCTGGTCTCTGGGCCTACCGCCTTGATCGCGAGTACGTGGTGCTTGGCGGCGCCCTCAGCAACGGAGGCAATGTTCGCCGCTGGATCTCCGATCTCACCGGATTGCAGATGACCGTCGAGAACACGGCCGCGATCGCCGCCCTACCGGCGGATGGCCATGGCCTCACGATCCTTCCCTTTGTCGCCGGCGAACGCTCCCCCGGCTGGCATGGCAGCGCCACCGGGCTGATCAATGGACTGACGTTGGCCTCGACGCCGATCGACCTGGCTCGCGCCACCTTGGAGGCCGTGGCCTATCGCTTCGCCCGCATCTATGATGCACTCCTGCCGATCGCCGCCTCGCCTCATCAGATCGTTGCCAATGGTGGCGCCATCGTCAGCTCTCCGGAGTGGACCCAAATCATCGCCAGCACGCTCGGTCACGACATTCTGGCGCTGCCGGCGGGAGACGAAGCAACCGCCCGTGGCGCGGCGATCATGGCCCTGCGCTCGGTGGGCGCCCTTTCAAGCCTGGACGCCGCGCCCGACCCTTCGCGAGAAGCGACGCGCTTCGCACCATCCGCTGCCGATCACTCCCGCTACCAGGCTGGACGACGCCGCCAAGAGTCACTGGAAGCCATGCTCTATCCTGCCGCTGACCTCGATGGACGAAACGACGAGGAGTGGTGACGCAATGACCGACCCGGTCGCCCGAGACACAACCGCGGGCCCATGCGCCGGACCCTTCGGCGGACCGCTCTTGTTCAGCCTGGCGCATCCGGACGACGAGTCGTTCTCTTGCGGCGGGACCATTGTCAAGGCGGTGGCCGCCGGAGCGCCGGTGACCGTGATCTCGGCGACCCGCGGGGAACGCGGCGAATCGGCAATCCCGGCGATCACCACGCCGCAAACACTGGCCGCGGTCCGTGACCAAGAGCTGCGGACGGCAATGGCCGCGCTGGGGGTGTCAGATGTTCGTTTTCTTGGCTATTGGGACTCGGGCATGGACGGAACCCCGGAAAACGACGACCCGCGCGCCTTCGTCCAGGCGCCTCAAGAGGACGTCGTGACCCGCCTGGTCGTCCAGATTCGCGGGCTCAGACCCGCGGTCGTCATTACCTTCGGTCCCGAGGGGGGCTATGGCCATCCCGACCACATCGCCATCCATCATGCCACGGTCGAGGCCGTGGCCCAATCGGCCAAAGCCGGCCATCGACCGGAGCTCGGGCCACCCTGGACGGTCGACGCCCTCTACTTCACCGCCACGCCGCGTGATCTGCTGTTGAAGTTTGCCGAAAAGAACGAGGGGCCGTTTCGACACTTGTCGATGGAGGCGAGACAACGGCTCGGTGTCCGGGAAGAAGACATCACGACCCGGATCGATATCACCGATCGCTTGCGGCAGAAGGCGGCCGCGATCCTGGCCCATGCGTCGCAGGTTGGCGACCCAACCCGCTTCGATCTGGATGGCGCGGGCGAGCGCCGGCACTGGCGGATGCTTGACCATGAGCACTTCGTCCGCGCCCGGCTACCCTGGGAGCCCGCCAGCGGCGACCTTCCCGATCCCCTGCTCAGGCTCGATCAACACCCCTAGCCGCCAACCAATTCCGGCACGCCTGAATTGGCATCTACGCCCAATGACGCCACTGAGCCGCCTTGTTAAACTTATTGGAGCGCCGTCCTTGGGGGACGGCGCTGCTGTTTCACGACTTGGTTTTCACTCGCGATTCGCACCTAGCGGAGATACGTATGGTCCCGCCGAACAATCGTCACCGGCGATCGCCGGCCAGCTCGGTGAACATTGACGCCGAGCTCTTTCGCTGGCGCGGCGCCGGCATCGTCCTCTTTGGTGAATCTACCGGAGACCGCTGGATTGTGACCCGCGGTTGGCTCGGCCAGGACACGCTGACCGATGTCCGGCGTTGGACATTCGATAGCCCGCGGACCTTTGGCGGTCAAGTCCGCCGGTTGACCTTTGACGCCACCGGCAACCGGCAGGACGCGGTGGCGGCCGGGTTGGCGGCCGCTGCCTGGGCCGCCTCGTTTACCTAGCCGCGACTGGCAGCTTGGTCCGCACCGCCCGGGTCGCCTCGACCATGTTGGCGAGCGCGGCGCGGACCTCCCGCTGCTGCCTCGTCTTCAGCCCACAATCAGGATTGACCCAGACCTGGTCGCGATCAAGGACATCGAGCGTCGCCTCGACCGCCGCCATGATCTCCGCCACCGGCGGCACCCGCGGCGAGTGAATGTCGTAGACACCGGGGCCGACGCCCTTGTCGTAGCCGTGCTCCCGGAAGACTTCGAGCATCTCCAACCCCGAGCGCGCATTCTCGATCGACACCACGTCCGCGTCCAGCGCTTCGATGCTGCCGATGATCTCGCCGAATTCGCTGTAGCACATGTGGGAGTGGATTTGCGTCTCCGGGCGCGCCACCGCGGTCGCCAGCCGGAAGCTCTCAACCGCCATTTGGAGGTACTCGGCCTGGTCCTCCTTGCGCAACGGCACGCCTTCGCGCAAAGCGGGCTCATCGACCTGGATCACCTTGATCCCAGCCCGATCGAGGTCCGCCACCTCGTCTCGGATCGCCAGCGCGATCTGGCGGCAGGTGTCGGCCCGCGGCTGGTCGTCCCGGACGAACGACCAGTTCAAGATCGTCACCGGTCCCGTCAGCATCCCCTTCACCGGCCGCTCGGTCAGGCCCTGGGCAAACGCCGACCAGCGAACCGTCATCGGTTCCGGGCGGGAGACGTCACCAACGATCACCGGCGGCCGCACATACCGCGAGCCGTAGCTCTGGACCCAGGCATGCCGCGTGAAGACGAAGCCAGCCAACTGTTCGCCGAAATATTGCACCATGTCGTTACGTTCGAACTCGCCGTGGACGAGCACGTCGAGCCCCAGCGCTTCTTGCTCCGCGATGACGGCTCGAATCTGGTCCTCAACGAACGAGTCATACGCCGCGGCGGAAATCTCGCCACGCTCAGCCTTCCGCCGGGAGACGCGGACTTCGGGCGTCTGCGGAAACGAACCGATCGTCGTGGTTGGCAGGGCCGGGAGATGCAAGCGGTCGCGCTGCGGCGCCACGCGCTCGGCGAAGGGCGCCGATCGCGTCATGTCCGAGTCTGACAGACTGGCGAGGCGCTCGCGCACGGCAGGATCACGCCGGAGCGGCGACGCATTTCGCCGCGCGATGATCTCCCGGTTGGCAGCGAGCTCCGCCACGATTGTCTGATCGCCCTGATTCAAGCCGCGAGTCAGGATGGCAAGCTCGGCCAGCTTTTGCTCGGCGAACGCCAGCCAGGGAACGACCGTGGGATCGATCCCGGTTTCGAGCCGGACATCGAGTGGCACATGGAGCAGCGTGCTCGACGACGAGACGTGCAAGCGATCAACCGGCACTCGGTGCGCAATGCGCTTGAGCACGTCGAGCGTTTGCCCGAGGTCCGCCGTCCAGATGTTCCGACCGTCGATGACCCCGGCAACCAGGATCTTGTCGGCCGGGTACCCGCTCCGCTCGATCAGATCGAGGTTCTCCGGGCCTCGCACGAAGTCGAACCCGATCCCGTCAATTGGGAGCGTGGTCAGCGTTCCAAATGAGGCGCCAACCTGATCGTAGGCGGTATGGACGACGAGCTTGGCCGCGCCTTTGACGTCGGCTAGTGCCGTATAGGCTCGGGCGACGGCCTCGAGCTCAACCGCCGTCCGATCCATCACCAGCATTGACTCATCGAATTGAATCCACTCCGCCCCTGCCGCCGCCAGTCTCGCCACCACCTCGGCATAGGTCGGGAGCAAGCGGTCTAACAGCCGAAGCGGCGAAAACGCGTCCTCCGTCGACTTGGCCAGCAACAGGTACGAGACCGGCCCGATCAGCGCCACCTTGGCGCGGACACCAGCGGCCTTTGCCGCGGCGAGCTGGGTGAATGGCTGCTCCGAGGCCAGCCGGAACGCGGTATCCGGCGCCAGCTCCGGCACCAGATAGTGGTAGTTCGTATCGAACCACTTCGTCATTTCCATCGCCACCACGTCCCGGTCGCCGGCCCGGCCCCTGGCCATGGCAAAGTAGGTATCGAGATCGACCTGGTCCCCGCTCCATTCGTATCGAGCCGGCACCGCGCCGACGAGGGCCGTGGCGTCCAGGACCTGGTCGTAGAGTGAAAAGTCGTTCACGGGAATGAGGTCGAGGCCGGCCGTTTGCTGGGCGCTCCAATTGGCGCGATTGCCCGCGGCCGCCGCCGCCACGACATCGTCCTCGGTGAGCTTGCCGGACCACAACCCTTCCAGCGCCCGCTTGAGTTCGCGCTGCTTGCCAATCCGGGGATAGCCGGGGATGGTGGCGAGAGCCATTTACCTACTCCTTCGCCGTCGGTCCCTCGCGTCACTCCGCGAGGCGCCCAGAGTATAGACGTTTCCCTGACTGTTCGGCGCGCTACAGGTTCCCGTGGATCAACAGCTCCCATCGCCGCCAAACAGTGGCCCTCTGGACAAACCGGCAATGTGTACGTACACTAGGGGGTGGAGACGAAGGGAGTCCCAAAGTGTACGTACACTCCAACGCGCCAGAACCGTGTCGCGGTGTCATCGTTCCCATTTATACAACAAGATGTATCAAAAATCATCGACAAGCCCTATATCTAGTGGTATGATACTTGTGTGAACACGCCGCCGGCAGCTTCGTCTTCCGCTCGGGCGTCACCCCGCGATGCTCACGACGATGGGTGGCCATTCGCCCGACGGTCGATGTCCGGGCGGTCGTTCGCTCATCGCCGACCCGCCACGCCGCTCCCGCTCATGACTGAACCGGTGCCGCGGCCGGACTGTCCGCCGGCTCGACAGGAGTCGAGCGATTCGTCGACGCAGGAGTCACCATGTCCACCACGGTCAATCATCGATCGGATACCGACGATCGCACCGGCGCCGCGGAGGGTGGCGCGGCGCTTCGCACCGTCATCAAGCGTGGCGGCCGGGAAGCCCCGTTCGACCGCTCCCGGATCAGTCACGCGATTGAGATGGCCTATCGGGCGGAGTTAGGCTGTCCGTTCCCGGACCCGCTGCGGTCGGCCGTGGCGACGCAAATCGACGGCATCACCGACAGCGTATTGACCGAGGTCGGCCGGCAGCACGGCGCCAAAGGCGTCGCTGAAGTCGAAGCCATCCAAGATGAGGTCGAGCGCCAGCTGATGGCCGCCGGCGCCTTCGCCGTTGCCCGTCGCTACATTTTGTACCGCGAGGCCCGGGCCCGGCGCCGCGACGAAAGCTCGCTCCGGCTGCTCGACGCCGACGGCCAGGAGATTTTGCTCAATCTCTCCCTGCTCCGTTCCTGGATCGCGGAGGCCTGTGCCGGCAACGCCGATCGCGTCTCCACCAAGGCGATCGCCGACGAAGTCCTCGCCAGCACGCATCAAGGCGCTCGCCTGATCGACGTCGAACGATTGATCGTGCTCGCCGCCCGCGCTCGGATCGAGCAAGACCCCGCCTATTCCACGGTTGCCACCCGCGCCTTGCTACGCGGCATCTATGCCGAAGCCCTGGGCCGGCGGGTCGGCCTCGACGAGGCGGGCGCCCTCTATCCACCGGCCTTCACCGAGTACATCCACCAAGCGATCGAGCATGAGCTACTCGCGCCCGACCTGCTGCAACTTGACCTGGCCCGCTTGGGCGCCGCGATCAAACCGGAGCGCGATCTCGATTTCCAGTACCTCGGTCTCCAGACCCTCTACGATCGCTACCTGATCCACTATCGCGGCCGCCGCCTGGAGCTGCCGCAGATGCTCTGGATGCGGGTCGCGATGGGCCTGGCCATGGGTGAATCAGACCGTGAGGGCCGGGCGATCGAGTTCTACAATCTGATCTCGACCTTCCGCTTCTGTCCCTCGACGCCGACGTTGTTCAACTCCGGCACCCGTTACCCGCAACTGTCGTCCTGCTACCTATCAACCATCAGCGACGACCTCGGCAACATTTTCAAGGTGATCCGGGACAACGCGCTGCTCTCGAAGTGGAGCGGCGGTATCGGCAACGACTGGACGCGGGTTCGCGCCCTGGGCAGCCACATCAAGGGCACCAACGGCCAAAGCCAGGGCGTGGTGCCGTTTCTCAAAGTGGCAAACGACACGGCGGTGGCCGTCAACCAGGGCGGCAAGCGGAAGGGCGCCGTCTGCGCTTACCTCGAAACCTGGCACCTCGACATCGAGGAGTTCATCGACCTGCGCAAGAACACCGGCGACGAGCGCCGCCGCACCCACGACATGCACACCGCGCACTGGGTGCCGGATCTGTTTTTGCAACGGGTCGAGCAGGACGCCGAATGGACCTTGTTTAGCCCCAGCGATGCGCCCGATCTGCACGACCTCTATGGCAAGGCGTTCGCTACCCGGTACGCCGCGTATGAAGCGGCCGTCGATCGTGGTGGGATCACGAACATCCGGCGGCTTCGCGCCACCGACCTCTGGCGACGGATGTTGACGGCGGTGTTCGAGACCGGCCACCCCTGGATCACGTTCAAGGACGCGGCGAACGTGCGGAGCCCGCAGGACCACGCCGGGGTGGTTCACAATTCCAATCTCTGCACCGAGATCTTGCTCAACACGAGCGAAGACGAGACGGCGGTCTGCAACTTAGGCTCGGTCAACCTCGCCGACCATATCACCGATGGCGTGCTCGACCATGCGCGGCTGGGCGAGACCGTACGCATCGCACTGCGGATGCTGGACAATGTGATCGATCTCAACCACTACCCGATCACCGAGGCCCGCCACTCGAATCTCCAGCACCGGCCGGTGGGGCTGGGGCTGATGGGCTTCCAGGATGCCCTCTGGAAGGTCGGCCTTGGCTACGCCTCCGAGGCGGCGGTGGCCTTCGCTGATCAGAGCATGGAAGCCATCTCCTATTACGCGATCCTGGCCTCGACCGAGCTGGCGGCGGAGCGGGGCGCCTACCCATCGTTCCCCGGCTCGAAATGGGACCGCGGCCTGCTGCCGCTCGACACCATCCCCTTGCTGGCGGCGGAACGAGGCGAGCCCGTGGCCGTCGATCTCGGCGCGACGCTCGATTGGGACGTGGCGCGGTCCGCGATCGCGGCTCACGGGATGCGCAACAGCAACACGATGGCGATCGCGCCGACGGCCACGATCGCAAACATCCAGGGCGTCAGCCAGTCGATCGAACCGCTGTATACGAACCTGTATGTCAAGAGCAACCTGTCGGGTGAGTTTACGGTCGTCAACGAGCAGCTTGTCCATGACCTCGCCACGCGGGGCTTGTGGGATGCCGAGATGCTCGATGACCTCAAGTATTTCGACGGCTCGGTCCAGGCCATCGAGCGGGTGCCGGATGACCTCAAAGAGCGTTTCCCGACCGCGTTCGAGATCGATCCGAGCTGGTTGGTCGCCTGCGCCGCCCGGCGTCAGAAGTGGATCGACATGGGGCAGTCGTTGAACCTCTACGTGGCGGAGGTCTCTGGCCGGCAACTGAGCGACATGTACCTCGATGCCTGGCGGCAGGGCCTCAAGACCACCTACTACCTGCGTGGCCGCGGCGCCACCCAGACGGAGAAATCGACCGTGGACGTCAACCGGCGCGGCTTCCAACCTCGCTGGATGAAGGCCCGCAGCGCCTCGGCCGACCTCACCGTGGCCCGTGGCGAGTCAATGGCGGACGGCGACCTTGACTACGCGGTCGATTGCGAAGCCTGCCAGTAACGAGCCCGCCCGAATCCAACCCGGAAGCGACGCCGGCGATCAGGCGACCGCCGGCATCAGGCAAGATGAAGGGGAACGCGACATGGTCGAGACACTCGAACCGGGCGTCCGCATCAGCGACACGGCAGCCGGCATGACTGACGGCAAGGCCGAAGCGTCCGCCAAGCGTCTCATCAACTGTGAGACGGTGGACGTCAATCAGCTGATGCCGCTCAAGTACGACTGGGCCTGGGAGCACTATCTCAATGGCTGCTCGAACCACTGGATGCCGACCGAAGTCTCAATGGCCGGTGACATCGCGCTCTGGAAGAGCAACAACCTGACCCCGGACGAGCGACTCGTGATCCTTCGCAACCTCGGATTCTTCGCCACCGCCGAGAGCCTGGTCGCCAACAACATCACGCTGGCGATCTTCCGCCATGTCACCAACGCGGAGTGCCGCCAGTACCTGCTGCGACAAGGGTTCGAGGAAGCCATCCACACTCACACATTCCACTACATCGTCGAGAGCCTCGGCCTGGACGAGCACGAAGTCTTCGGCATGTATCACGACATCCCGGCGATCAAGGCCAAGGACCAGCTCGAACTCGACCTGACGGCCGACGTCTTGAAGCCGGATTTCACGACCTCCACCTTCTCCGGGGCGCAACGTTTCCTCGAGAACCTGATCGGCTATTACGTAGTCATGGAGGGCATCTTCTTCTACGCCGGTTTCGCCATGATCCTCTCCTTCCACCGGCAGAACCGGATGAAGGGGATCGGCGAGCAGTTTCAGTACATCCTGCGCGATGAAACGATCCACCTCAACTTCGGGATCGACCTCATTAACGGCATCAAGGCCGAAAACCCCGAGCTCTGGACCGCCGAGTTCCAGGCGCGCATCGTGGAGACGATCCGCCACGCGGTAGTGCTCGAGATCGCGTACGCCGAGGATTGCCTGCCCACCGGCGTCTTGGGCCTCAACGCGGGCCTCTTCCGCGAGTATGTCCAATTCATTGCCGATCGCCGGCTGGAACGGATCGGATTGCCCCGCCAGTACCGGGCTCGCAATCCATTCCCCTGGATGAGCGAGACCATCGACCTCGGCAAGGAGAAGAACTTCTTCGAAAGCCGGGTCACGGAATACCGGAGCGGCTCCAGCCTCGTCTGGGATTAAGCCGCCGCCGGACCCACGAAGCGTGTACACTCGAAACGGCCGTCCCGTGCAGGCGGCCGTTTCGTCCGCCACGGGATCAGGGCTGAAGGGGATACGCCGGCATGTCAAGACGGTTCAGTTTGGTGCTCGCCATTGCGCTCACACTCGGCACGGTGATGTCCGCCGGCGCCCAATCCCCCGCCGACGTCGTCCTGGCGGACTTGGATGGATTCTGGGCGGAGCAATTCGCGGTGGCCGGGCGTGGCTACTGGCCGCCCGCGGTCGTCTTGCTCGGCGAGCCGATTGCCACGTCGTGTGGCACGCTCAGCTCCTCGTTTGGCCCCGGCGCCTACTGTGGCGCCGATGCCACGCTCTACTACGCCCCGGTTTGGTTCTTCTCGTTCGAGAGCGACGGGTTTGACCATGCGCTGTTGACCGTGCTCGCCCATGAGTGGGGCCACCATCTGCAATTTTTGATCGGCATCCCCTGGAGCGCGGCCAAGGGCTACGAGCTTCAAGCCGACTGCCTGGCGGGCGTCTACGCCCGACACGCCGAGCAGCAAGGGCTGGCGCCGGTGGGCGCCCTGGCGGAATCGATCCGCTTGTCAGCCGTGAGCGGCGACGTTGGACCGCTGCCCCACGACGCCGCCGAGCATGGGACGGGCGCCGAGCGGGCGATTTCCTTCTTCAACGGCTACGAAGCCGGGGTCACCGAGTGCGGGATCACACTGTAGCGTCCGGCCGGCGACCGCACGCCGAAAACGGGAGGCCGACCGGTCGGCCTCCCGTTTTTCCATGTTGGCGGCGAACGGTTGTTACCTGCCGATTGCCCGGAGGATGGCCAGCAGGATCAAGGCGCCGACGACGGCTATCACGAAGCTGCCGATGCTCCAACCAACGATGACCGCGTTCCCGGTGATCAGGTTGAAGATGAAGCCGCCCAAGAAGGCGCCGATGATGCCGACAATGATGTTGGTGATACATCCTTGCTGGTCATTGCGGCCGGCAATCATGCTCGCCACCCAGCCCGCCAAGGCGCCGAACACGATCCACGACAGGAACCCGAGATTTGAATAGACTTCCATGGTTCGCTCCCCTCTCCATCACCCGCTCGCGGTCCCGCCAGGGCAAGAGCAATCGCCGGCCCGGCGGGAACCACCGACGCATTGTCTCAAATTCAGGACCGAAGCGAAAGTACCGCCGTGGGCCGCGACAGGCGAGCCTCGTCGGACTTCGCTTCGTTCGCTATCCCGGCCCGGTTGGCGGCATCGTCGTCCGCTTGGGCACCCCACCGTTCCGCCCAGGCAGCGATGTCGGCAATCGCCACGCTCAAGGCCAGCCCTTTTTCCGTCAAGCGATACTCGATCCGCACCGGGGTGTCCGGGTAAACCAAGCGCTGGACAATCCCCTCGCTTTCCAGCTCTTTGAGCCGCTCTGAAAGCAAGCGGTCGCTCAGGCCCGGGATCGACGCGCTCACGTCACTGAAGCGCACCGCGCCACCCATCAGGGCGCGCACGATCACCCCGGTCCAGCGCCGCCCGATCAGCTCGACGGCATGGTGAAATTGAGGACAAAATGAGACGTCTTGCATGAATCCTCACGGTAAAGAACCCCTCGGGGGTACTGAGTCGTCGCCACTGCCGTAGCGGGTTCCTTGACGCATTATTACGCACCGCGATCCCCTTGACAAGCTCAAGCTTCCCTTTGTATAGTTTCTTATCGGAAGTAATTCACCAGCCTTCCGTCAAGTGGAATCCGGAAGAGCTTGGTCCGCGCCAAGCCGACACGTTGCCGGACGCCGCCTTCGGTTGTCGGTTCGACAGAGGAGCACACAAATCATGGCAGAAGCCGCCGTTCAGACCAGCGCCGCCACCTACCAGGTCGATTCCGCACACTCGTTCGTTGAGTTTTCCGTTAAGCATCTCGTGGTCGCGACCGCCAGAGGCCGCTTCACCTCATTCGATGGCGAGCTGACCCTTGACCCGGCCGACCCCACCGCTGGCTCGGTCCGCGTCAGTATTGATGCCGATAGCGTCGATACCCGAGACGCGAAGCGCGACGAGCACCTGCGATCAAACGACTTCTTTGGTGCTGGCGACGATCCGCAAATCACCTTTTCCAGTACCCGGATTGAGCCCCGAGGTGACGACTACAACGTCTTCGGCAACCTGACCATTCGCGGCGTGACCAAGGAAGTCGTGCTTGACACGACCTTCAACGGCGTGGCCGTCAGCCCCTGGGGCCAGCACGTCGCCAGTTTCAGCGCAACGACGGAGATTAACCGCAAGGACTTTGGCGTCAACTGGAACGCCGCCCTCGAAGGCGGCGGCGTCATGGTCAGCGACAACGTCAAGATCTCGCTCGACATCGAGGCGATTCAACAGTAGATCCCCGTCGCCGCTCCCCTCCGCGGCGCGTCCGCCCATGGGACGCGCCGCCCGAACGGATAGCTCGCGGCCCGGGCCCCGAGTGTTCATGGCTCCGCCGACCACTCTTGAGGGACCGCTCAGGATGCCGCTACCCCTTTTCAGGGCGGAACGCATGCGGCCCAGCATCGACCGATGCGGCCAAACGCACCCGCGTGAGCCATCTCGCAACCGCCGCCTCGTACGCTCTGCTAAGATCGGAGCGCATCTTCGTTGCGGCACTTGGAGATGGGATCACCTGATGACGGTTGACAACCGCGCTACCTCGGCGGCCTGGACGTTCCACAATGCAACCAAGTACGTCCTCACCGCGTCAAGCTGGGACGATGACGAGTTCTTGGTGGGTGACCCCGCGCTCAGGCAAGCCGCGATCGGGGCGCAGGATCCGGCGATCGAGCCCCGAGACTACAAGCTGTACGCCACGCTTGCGCCAATTCCTTTGCCGCGCCCGCGAGCCGCCGGAACGATGTCCGCGCTCGATGCCATCACCAGCGACGGCGACCTCCCACCTGGAGAAGTCGTCCCCGACCTCGACTCCATAGCCCGGCTCTGCCTGCGCTCGAACGGCCTGCTCAGGACGTGGACCAATCGCTCGGGTCGAACCTGGGAGTTTCGAGCGGCCGCCTGCACCGGCGCCCGGTACCATGTCGAGCTGTACGTGGTGTGCGGCGACCTGCCGGGGCTCGCCGCCGGCGTCTATCACTATGGAGTTCACGACCACGCCCTCCGCCGCTTGCGCGGCGGCGACTTCCGTGACGCG
Organism: Chloroflexota bacterium; assembly: GCA_030859715.1. Taxonomy (GTDB): domain Bacteria; phylum Chloroflexota; class Chloroflexia; order Thermomicrobiales; family UBA6265; genus JACCYK01. Next base: position 12,674 of record JALZJP010000066.1, on the reverse strand, counting down.
GTGAACATCGCGACCGGACAAGAGTCCGCCATCGCCATGGCGCCGGCCATCATCGTCACCACGAGCACCTTTTGGCGCAACGCCTGGCGCTACCAGGCCCGCGCCTACCGGCATGTCTACTGGGACACCGGCACGGTCCTCGGGAACTTGCTCGCCGTCGCCGCTGATAGCCGGCTCCCCGCCCGGCCCGTCTTGGGATTCGTTGACGCGGACATCAATGCTCTCCTTGGAGTTGATGGCGAACGCGAAGCCGCGATCTCGTTGGTTGCATTGGGGCGGACCGCCGCTCCGGCACCGCGCTCGGAGCCTGTTTCGCCGCTCGCGCTCGAAACTGAGCCAAACTCTGCCGGGGAGATCGAGTTCCCGGAAATTGGGGCGATGCACGCGGCGTCATCCCTGGCGTCCCCGGCCGAGGTCGCGACATGGCGCGAACCGGCGCACGAACCATCCGCTGCCGGCGGGCATTCCGGCGTGATCCCATTGCGCCCGATCCCCGCCGGCCAGTTGCCGGCGGAAACGATTGACGACGTGATCGATCGCCGTCGCTCCTTTCGCAAGTACGACACGGTGACGGCGCTGTCGTTTGCTACCTTCTCCACGGTCCTCGAACGCTCCGGCCGCGGCGTCCGCTTCGACTGTCCAGAGACTGACGACGCGGCGCTGACCAGCCGGTACCTTCTCGTCAATCGTGTCGACGAGCTGGACCCCGGCATTTACGCCGTGAGTGCCGATGCTTCGTCGCTGACGCTGATCCAAGCGGGTGACGTGTCGAACCTTGCCTTCGAGCTCGCGTGCTTCCAGGAGTACGCGGGAGAAGCGCATGTTAACGTGTACGAGATGGCGGACCTGGATCGGGCGCTGCGGCGCTTCGGCAATCGCGGCTATCGGGTCGCTCAGCTCGAAGCGGCGATCGCCGGCGCCAGGCTCCAACTGGCGGCCCACGCCCTCGACCTTGGCGCCGTCGGCTCGACCTCGCTCGATGACCGCGTCACGGACGCCGTGGCCCCCGCCACACGTGATCTGAGCTTCATGTTCGTCGCCGTGTTCGGCGAGCGGCGCCGGCCCACCGCCTGATCGAGTGAAGCCGCCGTCGTCACGCGGCTGGTACGGTCCCTGCCCGCTCTCGACCCGCCAGGGTCCGCTCTCGTCGGATCGCGAGGTTCAGCGCCCCGAGCAGGACCAGGTTCAACAGCAAACCCCACGCCGCCGTGAGCTCCGCTTCATAGAACGAGAAGAACTGGACAAGCAGCAGCGACACCAAGACCGCTCGCTTGAACCACTCGTAGGCAACGAGCCGAGACCGGTGCCACGCCACAAACCCGACCACGATGCAGGCATTCGTGAGGATGTCGGCCCCGAGCTTCATGATGTCCCCGAGCGACAACGAAAGATCGCCGGCCGAGAACCCCGGGTCACGCACGATCTCAAGCACCACGCTGCCAATCCCGGTGGCGGCCAGGACCGTCATCACGACCACGACCGCCGCCAGGAACCATCCGGCTTGGATCACCCGATCATAGCGATCACGCACATCGGCCACGATCCGTGAGACAAGGATGGGGCCGGCAGCGGGGCGGGCCTCAACCAGCAACAGGCCGTCTTGAAGCGACCGGGCCACGGGATCGGCCCGATTCGTCTCGGCCAGCAGCCGCAAGGCGCGTTGGCGATCCTGGACCGAAAACCCCGAGAGCGCCGCCGTGGTCGTCGCGTCTAGGGCGCGAGCCAAGCCGGCGGCGGCGGAGCGGGAACCGCGATCGCTGATGGCCTGAAACACGAGATACAGCACCACGAAGATGGCGTAGATGATCGCGATCGTGGGACGGAAGAAGTAGTCGTTGTCACTGGTCAGGAACTTGCCGAGCTCGTCGATGAACGTGCCGAAGCCGAGGCCGCCGATGATCGCCGCCGCGCCGCGGACGCGGCCGCCGAGAAAGGCGAGGAGCAGGACCAGCGCGACCAGCATCATCAGGCCGCCCCAGAGCATATGGGCAATATGAAGCCCATCCCCACCGAGTTGGGGATAATTTGCCAGCGCCAGATAGATCCGAATCCCGAGCAAGGCGGCCGCGGACGAGACGAGGAACCGCTCGAACAGGTCGTGGACATCGCTATTCCGGACAAGGCCGGTGGGCGTCGCCCGATATTGGCGGCCCATTATCAACGGCACCCGTTTGGCATCAGTGTCGCGCCGTGATGATCAGCGGCCATCGGTTTCCGGTGAGCATGTCTCGGTCGTTGCCAGCCTGAGCTCAACCACATGCTGGTGAGCGGTGATCGTTTGCATACCGTCGCCGCCCTCCCACCGCATCAGGTCCTCCGGTCCAAACTCCGTCGCCATGACCTGAAACCGCAGCACGCCGGAGACATACTCGCGGACCTCGACCACCTCCACCGCGGCCAGCTCCTGCAAGTGCCGCTGGATCGAGAGCGCGGTTGCCGCCTTCGGCACGCCATGAATGATCACGTCGATCCGCCGCGCCACCGCCGGCGCTTCAGCGATGTCACTGTTCTCGCCGCCATAGAAGAGACCTGGCGAGCCCGTGTGCCCGTCTTGGACGCCCGCGTCCGGCTCACCCGTCACGGCCGGAATCACCACGATGGTTTCAAGGTCAGCACGTAGCGCCAGGAATTGCAAATCAGGAGCACCGACTCCTTCATCAGTCGTTCCAGGCGTCTCGGGCTGAGACGAAATGCCGTCAGGTGGCGCGCTACGGGGATCGCCGCTAGGGTCGTGGTCGATCCGGGACGCAACCTGAGGTGCTTCTGACGTTGCGGCTTCTGAAAGTCTCGCCAGTGAGTCATTCACCCGTGAGCTTAGCGAGCCCAGGTAGGTCTCCAGATCGCCGAGTCCGCCGGCGAGGTCCGCGAGCACCGCGCGCTGATCAGCCAGTCGCGCCTCGAGCTCCGCCCGCATCGCGCCCAATCGCGTCTCGACCGCTTCCCGCTCGGCCGCGACTTGGCGCAGCAATATGCCGGACTGCCGGACATTCTCTTGAATCAGCGAGTCGAACGACTCATAGAAGGCCAGGCGCTCTCGGGCCGTCGCGAGTTCGGCGGCCAAATTAGGGGCCGATTCGGTGACGGCATTCTCGCTCGGCGTCGGTCGTGGTTCATCCGTCGCGGCGTCTGAACGCTCCATTGGCAGGTACTCCCGCGACCTCCGGACCACGCGCCCGCGGCTCACGCTCGCCGCGGGCATGCAAATCGCGGTGGGAGTGTATCAGACCGGAATTCGTCGCTGGCGACCGGTCGCATCGTCAACGACGCCGTCGACGAGGCGAGAAGTACGTGGCCGAAGTTCGGTCGTCGCAATCCGCCGCCGCAGGCGCCGGATCATGGTACGGTTGGCAGATGACGAGAGCCTACGCCAGCGTCCGGGCCATCGGTCGATCGAATGCCGCTTTCAACCAAGGAGAATGACATGTTGCAATCGCTGTTCGGCCGCGCCAAGACCCAAATGGTCTCCGCCGCGGACGCGCTTCCCGGCCGGCCCGATCCCGCGTTCCCGGTTCCTGATCACCACGAGGTACTTGGCACCCCGATCAAGCCGCCGTTCCCGGATCACCTCGAAACCGCGATCTTCGGCCTCGGCTGCTTCTGGGGGGCGGAGCGCATCTTCTGGCAGACGCCGGGCGTCTACACCACGGCGGCCGGCTATGCTGGCGGCATCAGCCCGAACCCGACCTACGAGGAAGTCTGCTCCGCCAAGACCGGCCACACCGAGGTCGTCCTCGTCGTCTTCGATCCCGCCCAACTGTCGTATCGAGACCTTCTCAAAGTCTTCTGGGAATCACACAACCCGACCCAGGGCATGCGCCAGGGCAACGACGTCGGCACCCAGTACCGCTCCGCCATCTACTACACCAACGAGGCGCAGGCAGCCGCCGCCGAGGAAACAAAAGCGGCCTACGAAACCGCCCTCACCGCCGCCGGCCACGAGCCAATCACCACCGAGATCGCCCCCGCCGGCCCCTTCTACTACGCCGAGGACTACCACCAGCAGTACCTCCACAAAGTCCCCAACGGCTATTGTCCCGTCCACTCGACCGGCGTGAGCTGCCCGGTGTCGTTTGGGGTCCCGGCTGGCGACTGAGTCGCTCCCGCGCGGCCCGGTTCGCATCGTTCCCGTTGAACACGAGTCGGAGAAGCGGCGGGGGATCGTAAAGCCAGTATTGCTGCCGACTCACAACAACGATACGACCCCGGCCGATCGGCCGGGGTCGTATCGTGCTCGACGAGCGAGGCATCGCCGCCGCCAGGAAGAAACCCTTGCTCGGCCAAACGCGCCAGCCGCGGCCGCCCCAGCATGGGCGGGTGTTCGGTGAAGTTGATACCATCACCGCTCGTGTTATACTGATTCGAACCTACTCGCAAGACACGCGGACGCGCCGCCTCAATCTGGGAGGACGCCATAGACACCAAGCGCTTCGACCACCTGGCTCGGGGGCGCGGCGACGCGCAGGGATGCCACGCGGATGCTGGCCGGCGGGGCGCTGGGCGCCAGCCTCGGCCTGCTCGATCGGGGGGAGGCGGGCGCCGGCCACTTCGGGTGCAAGCACGTCGGCAGAGGCTGCACCCGCCGGCGTCAATGCTGCTCGGGGATTTGCGAAGGTCCACGTGGCAGGAGGTCCTGCCGCGCCCACGGGACGGGCACCTGCCAGGCGGACCAGAACTCCTGCGAAGGAGCCACCACCCCCTGCAACGACAGCTCGAACTGCTTCTGTCAGGTGAACACCGGCAAGGCCGGCTTCTGCGGCACTTCTCCCCAGAGTTGCGTCCCCTGCAAGCGGGATAGAGATTGCGTGAAGAAGTTTGGGTTCGCGGCGGGGTCCGCCTGCGGCGTCTGCGAGGGCTGCCCCGACGGCACCCACTGCATCTCGCCGTGCACTACATCGGCCGGCTAGTCCGCCCCTAGGTCCTCGCTCGACCAGATCAGCCGCAGCCGTGTGGGGCGTCCTGTATGGGATCCCCACCGGCTACCGCGGCATCGGCGGCTGCCACGTCCCGGTCGGGGTCGACGAGACTGCCGACGCGGGAGCCTAGTCGGGACCAAACCAGCGGCGTCGCCTCGACGGCCAATCGGTGGGTACGCCGCAAGCGACGGTGATTGACTAGGACGACTCGCGGACCGCGGATGTCGCCTGGGTGATCGGCGTCCGGCGGCAAGTCCAGGGCTTCGCCTCCGCGGCGGGGCATTCGCTCATCTCATGGCCAATCGAGTGCGCCGTGGACGAAGTCGTCGCCCACATCCATCCCGACCAACGGGTGTCAGCAGTGGTAGCCGCCCGCGCCGGTCTCGTACCCACCGATTGAGCATGTTGAAGGAGAACAGGTCTCGAGAGCCCTCTCGCCGAACTGGGCCGCTCCCGCCGGACGGCGTGGTCGTGCCGATGATCGCCAACCGAAACGACGTTCTTGGCTTGCCGGCAGTTCGAGCGACCGGGCGACTCGCCCTCTCGCCACCGCCTGATCGCGCCCACAAATCCCGCGGCCACCAAGAGTGCCGACGGCTCCTGTCCGTCCATGAGCTGACCGCGGCACTGGTTATTGAGAGACAATGCGTCTGATCAACTCGACGCGGAGGATGGCGCCGCCTCGAGGGGTGACGCCCTCGATCTCGAGCCGGGCCGGGCCGGGTCAGCATCCTGATCATCGAGAAGCCGGTGAGCTGCCTCTGCTCCAGTCCGCAAAAGATGATCACCCACAACTCGGACGGCAAGTGGCTCTCAGTTGGCGCGTTCTATTGGGCACTCGCGGGGAGTCGATCCCGCGGAGATTCTCCGCACCGCGGCGATACCCTTGTCCTACCTTCACCGGGGCAACGTAGTATCGTTCGAAATCATGGTCTTCGTACGGCGCCCGCGGCACGTGGTAAGCGCCAGACTCACCTGGACGGTGGCAAAATGGTCCTGACGGCAGCGCCAGCGCGAAGTGCAGCGCTCGACCCGTATCGAGCCGATTCCGATGGGCGCGAAGCGAGCGTCGGTCTCGGTATGCGGAGCATCTTGGTCGTCGACGGGAAGTTCGTGGGCACGAGCTGGCTTCGTTGACTCAGCGTCCTTGGTCACTGTCGGAGAGTCTCCAATCCATGAATCAGAATCGGCGCGGGAGACCTTCTCGTACGGATCGAGCACCGGGAGGGTTCTATCGTTTCGGCTTGGCGCTGGCGCGTAACGCGCCCACGTTGATTATGTGCTGGGTTATCGTCGCCGTCGTGGGCGGACTCCTGCTGCCCCACTTGGAGTCATCCCTGACGGGTCCCCCTCTCGACGTCGAAGGCTCGGAATCAGCACGTGGGCAGGCGCTGATCAACGAGCGATTCGATCTTCCCTCCACCGAGCAGGATCTGATGGTTTTCGAGTCGACAGCGCTCACGATTGACGATCCTGGCTTTCGAAACGTCGTCGAGAACGCGATCAATCAGGTATCGCGATTGCCGCTCGTGGTCAATGTCGTCGGCCCGCTAGAGCCTCGCGCACATGACCAAGTCTCGCTCGATGGGCGTGTCGCGGCGGCGGTCGTCTTTCTCAGCGGATCGAGCGCGGAACGACAGCGACTGGTACCGGAACTGACCTCGGTCGCCGGGTCGGCGGCAACCGAGGATGTGCGAGTCTACGTTACCGGGCGCACTCCCCTGATCGCCGAACTCGTGGCACAGGAGCAAAGCGACTTAGCCCGGGCGGAGCGACTCGGCCTTCCGGCGGCGCTGCTCATCCTGCTGTTTGCCTCGCGCACGCTCGTGGCGGCGGGGCTGCCGATCCTGCTCGCTGTCCTCGGCGGCGTGGTTACCTTCGGTGTGCTCGGCGCGTTGTCCGCCGTGATGAGCTTCAACCTGTTCGTGCCAAATGTCGCCACGATGCTCGGCCTCGGTGTCGGCATAGACTACTCGCTCGTTATCGTGACCCGCTTCCGGGAGGAGCTCGCACGCGCCAAAAGCCCCGCGGCAGCGGTGGCGACCGCGGTCGCCACCGCGGGCAAGACCGTCTTCTTCTCGGGCATCACCGTCATCTTCTCGCTCGCCGGTCTGCTGCTGGTGAATGCCCAGATCTTCCGCGAGCTGGCCGTAGGCGCCATCACCGCGGTCACCGTCATGGTGCTCGTTGCATTGACCCTGTTGCCACCGGCGCTGACCCTCCTCGGCTACCGGATCGAGCGTCTTCGGTTGCCGATCCCGCGCCGAGCCACGAGTGGCAGAATCTGGGAACGATGGGCCGCGAACGTTATGCGGCACCCCAGACGCTGGGCAATCACATCGATCCTCGTCATCGTCGTGTTGGCAGCCCCGGCAACCAGGATCCGGCTCAGTCTGAATACCGAGACCGCGGGGCTCGAACGGGGCTCCGCCCTGGTGGGCCGCGAGGTCCTGAAGCGCGAGTTCAACGAGGGTCGCATCTCGCCGCTTCAGGTCATTTACGTAAGCAATGATGGCCCGCTCGACGATGGGGATCTCGATGCGATCGCGCGGCTCTCCGAGTTCCTGGCCAACGACTATGCGGCCGTCGAGGTCACTTCCGTCACCACCCTGCTGGATCAGTATCTGGGCGATCACTCGGCGGCATCACTGGTGTATGCCGTGACGACGTTCCCCGAGGCTGTCGTGGCTGCAAGTGACCTCATCAACGTGGCCACCGGCAGCGACGTTGCCATCATCCGCGCCGTGCCACGTTGGTCCCCCGACACTCCGGGCCCGCTCCAACTCGTCGACCGTGTGCGTGATCGGATGGCGCCGAGTGCGATCGAGGGTCAGGACGCCGAAGTGCTGGTGGCCGGCCTGAGCGCTCAGATCGTCGATATCAGCGCTGAGTCGCTCCAGAAGCTCCCGATCGTCGCCGGATTCATCGTCCTGCTCTCGTACTTGCTGCTGGCGTGGATCTTCCGCAGCATCGTCATCCCGATCAAGGCCATCGTGATGAACGTGCTGGCGATTGCCGCCGCCTACGGCCTTCTCGTCTTCGTTTTCCAGGAGGGGGCCGGCGCGGCGCTCTTCGATTTCCAGCCCACGGGCACAACCCAGGTCTACCTGCCGCTGCTCACCTTCGCCATCCTCTTCGGGCTCTCCATGGACTACGAGGTCTTTCTGCTGGGGCGCATCAAGGAGGAGTGGGAAAGGACGGGGGACAACCAATCCGCCGTTCGGCTTGGCTTGCAGCGCTCGGCTGGCGTCATTTCGGCGGCGGCGGCCATCATGGTCGTCATCTTTTCCGCCTTTACCTTCGCCAAACTGATGGAGGTCAAACAGCTCGGCTTCTCGCTGGCCGCCGCCGTTCTCATCGACGCGACGCTGATCAGGATGATCCTGGTCCCGGCGGCGATGCAACTCCTCGGCCGCTGGAACTGGTGGTTCCCCGCCTGGGCGGACCGCATCCTGCCCCGGATCGACCTCTCTGAGGGTAACCCGAGCGATGGTCGTCCCAGCCGGACCACTCCAGACGATCATGGGCGGCGCCGTGCTGACCTTGACTCGACGCCGGAGCCGATCCGCCCGCGGGACTAAGGAGCATGCTTTGCTCGTGCACACCAGGCGAAAGCACCTGGTACTGCCTGTTAGGCGTCCCCAACGGCTATTGCGGCATCGGCGGCTGCCAGGTGCCCTTCCTCGTTCGAGCCGAGGAGCCCGTAGTCTCCGCAACGCCGTGGCTCTCTGGACGCGCCGGTTCGGCAACCACCGACATGGAAGGTTCCCGGCGGTCATTATCGACCAATACCGGGGATCTCCTTTTCCGCGCTCCGTTCTGTCGATGCGCTTGTGGAGGGATGGAGCGGTCCTATTCTTTACCGCCGGGACGGGGGCGGGCTGGGGTGCCCTTTGGGCCATGACGAGAGAGTGCTCTCGGACACGGTGGGGCGCTGCCCAGGCCCGCGGCCAAATCGCTGTGCCGCTTACAACATACAACTGGTACAATCGCGCACTCACGATTCTAACCGGGCAGATTAGAGCCCGATTCATCGAAGAATATGAAAACCACTCCGGGTCTAGCAAGGGCATCCGACGATTTCTTAGTGACCCAACGGCGACATTTGCCGTGCCCTTAGCGCAAGGGGGCACGCCAGGGTACGAGCCCCGCCGCCTCTGGAAATACCCTCTCAAGACAGCAGTTCTAACCCATCTACAGGCTCAGCGTTTGGCCCTCATGGAGGCGGTAAGTTTGATCGAGAGTAGATTAGAAGTACAATCGAATCCCGATTCAACGGCGCCAGATCTGGATGCGGCTGTCGCGGATATCGAGGAACTCTTTGGGTGCGTGACGGACTTTCTAGCGGATAGTCAGCACTAGAGCTACCCGACGCCGTGAATCGCGACATCGGACAACACCCGAATATCGCTACCAACCCCTTCGCCGCAACGACACCGCGGGCACCAACGAGCAAACGCGCTCCCCGCACCCGTCAAGCCAGCCGGAAATGAAGTGCGCGGTCTCACGGTCGCGACGATGAATGCCCTATTCATGGCCGGCGTTAAGCATGGCGTGGCGACGGAGGCGTTCTGCCAAGCGCTGCACCAGATCGACGCCCAGCGCCGGCATCTCGATCGCGACGCGCCCAACCATCGCACTAGCCGTCCTGACGAGTGGGACTATTGGCCAAACCGACCAATCCACGACGACCAGACTCCGGCTACACCCGAGTGAGAAGAGTCCGTCAACTTATCCCAAAGTGCCGCGAGCGAATTCAGAGGAGTCGAGCATGGCTGCTGTCCCGCCACCACCCCCAGCCAACTTCACGGACGATCGCGCGGACGGCCCGCCGGCACGGCGCCTCCCTTGACACGCGGGGTGCCGCGCAATACTGCGTACGGCGCGTTCGCTCAGCAACAACAGGATCCGGGCCTGGGACGCGCGGGACGCCGCCCAGCCAACGTCACGGACGATCACGGCAGCCGCCCGTCAGGCAGGAGCACCCACGTGGACGACCAGCGCTTCGATCACCTCAGCCGGCGAGCCGGTTCGCTGCTCACTCGCCGCGTCACCCTCACCGCCCTCCTCGGCGCCCTCGTGCCAGGTGCCGCGGACGCCGCGCTGGACCGTACGCGCGGCGGACCCTCGGCCAAGGTGTGCCGGCGGCGCGGGCGGCGCTTGTGTGACAAGAAATGCCGCGATCTCAGGACGGACCGTCGGCACTGTGGGAAATGCGGCAAGCGTTGCCAGCAGGATGAGCGTTGCATCCGGGGCAGGTGTGTCGACAAGCCGCTCGGGTGCGATGATCCGGATCTCCCCTGCACGTCGGACGACTGCTGCGACGGCGGCGTCTGCAACGCGGCCAATCAGTGCGTGAACTCCTGCGCCGCCCCGGGCGAGTTCTGTGGCCAGAATAGCGACTGCTGCATCGCCAGTGCAGAATGCGTCACCGAGAGCGACGACCCCGACGAACCCACTAACTACTGCTGCCTCACGGCCGGGATGCCATGCGACCCGGACCCCGACGCCGGCGGTCAATTGTGTTGCAATACCTGCAACCTCGACCCCAACAATCCCGATGAGGGCACTTGTGTCTAACCGGGAGACGAAGCGGGTTCAGGCGCACCCGGCGACGATGACACCCGCGCGCGGCCGAATTGACCGCGCGTTGACCGCGCGCGGTGAGGACCGGGCCGCAGGGCCGCACCCTGGGGCCTGGAGCACATCCCCTAGTCGTTCACACAGGTGTTGCCGTACGCTGGGTTGAGGCCGCTAGCCGGCTCTCTTGTGTTCCCACAGACGTTGACCGGCACATGGACCGGTGGCTGCACGTCATCGATGAAGAGGTTCCCGGCCCCGAAGGAGTGCTCCCCCTCGAGTGCCGCCGGCGTCGCCGCACCCGCCGTGAGCGGTCCTTCGATCACCTCCAGCACCCGCACCCGGTACGTCATCGTGCCGGCTGGTGGATCGAGCTCGGCGGCCAACAACTCCACCACCATCGTCGCGACGAGCCCATCCGCCAGCGGCGCGACGAGCGTGGCATTAAGCGGGTCAGCCGCCGCCTCCGCCACGATCAGCGCAAAGTCAGCGGTCGGGACGAAGGCCACACGCCGGCCCGGCCGGTCGGTAAAGGCGAGCACGGCGGGATCGATGTCCGTGACGACGAGGATGGACGTGCCATCGGGTGCATCGGAGCGCAATGTGGCCGCCTCGAAGTCCTGAACGAACAGCCAGCTGGGCTCATCTCCGGCAGGGGGCGTCGCGTCCTGGCCGAGCGCGGATGCGGTGGCGGCCAGACAGAGAACGAAGGTGGCGACGGCGAGACCAAGCAAGCGCATGATTGACATCCTCCACGGGTGCGCGACAAACCCTCTCGGCCACGGCATTCCTCAACCAATCATACCTGAGGCCACCCAGAAGCGAACTGGGCCAGATGCTATGTGCCGGTCGCCAAGCCCGGGTCACAGGACGAAACACCCGGGTCCGCAGTAGCGGACCCGGGTGTTGATGCACCATGAATCGTGACCCCGTACGGTTGGAACCCAACGTCGCTCGTCGTCGTGGAGCAGGGTCGGGTCACCGCCACCTCGGTCTGATCGCCCGCCGCGCCCCAGGGAGCGGTTCCCCGTGGCTCGGAGGGGTGCGGACCAAGGGGTGCGATCGGGTACTCCAGGTGTCCGCGATAACTGTTGGCGGTGTCGTTGTTATTCGGGTTTCCGGCAGCGTCCGGGCGCACCAACACAAGCTGTAGGGCAATGGCTGTTGGTGTGACACAAGGGTATTGACAACTGGTCGCGATGCGGAAGAATCTTAGCCAAGTCTCCAACGAGCTCGGTGCCGCCCGGTATCACGAACAGCTCGACCGCCTGGACCAAGCCGGATACGACGTCGCCGAGTTGCGTCTTGACCCCGAGCGCAACATGTTCAGGCGAGTAACCTCGTCCAACGACCTCACCCACGAGACCACCTACGCCGACCGGAAGACCGTCTACCTCGGTGTTCTGGAGCAAAAGCTCGACGCCATCCCCCTCTTTTTCGACATCAGCGGCCGGAACGAGCCGATTGGCTTCGCCGCGCCGTTGAAACCGCCAGCTGCATACTAGAGAATTACGTGTTCAAACCTTCACCAGATCCCGTCGTCATTCCTAGCAAGCCCGCTCCGCTAGCGGGTGAGCGACTTACCATCGAGGTCGAGGGTTTGCCACCAGATAAGGATCGCAACCGATCGATCAGAAGTGTCCGCCATCCAGCTTACTCGGACTTCATACGATTGGGCGAAGAAGCCATCAAGCAGATGGATGGTCGGGCCTGGTTCGACGACGATGTATGGCTATATGTGGACTTGCTCGTTCCAGCGGGCACCTTGAAAGCGACTGGACGCGGCCTTCTCGATTACATTGGCGGGATAATGGACACACCTGATGGGAGTCACGGCCCGTCCTTCACCTACCTTCCTATCGCAATGCAAGATGATCGGCAGGTGAGGTTGGGCGGGTGGACGAAGGCGGAAGCCGAGTCGCCGCACTACCGGGTCGTGATTAGTTTCGACCATGAGCTTGAGCGTGATTCCGCGCGGGTAGGGGGCAATTGGGCGGACCTCACAAAGCCGGACTAGGTCGCGTCCTCGCTCGTCCACATTAACCGTAGCCCACGGTGCTGCTCTGTACGCCGGCCCCAACGGCTACCGCGGCATCGGCGGCTGCCAGGTGCCGTTCCCCGTTCGGACTCCGGAGCCCGCGGAGCCTCGCTAATCCCGCTCGGAATCGACGCCCCGTTCGG
>JALZJP010000059.1 GCA_030859715.1 Chloroflexota bacterium | reverse complement strand
CGACCGCGACTGCTCCGACTTCCGCACCCAGCGCGAAGCCCAGCGCTTTTTCCGGCGGGCGCGGCGGCGGACCGGGCAGCGGGACGCGCATGGCCTCGACGCCGATGGCGATGGTAAAGCCTGCGAGACCTTGCCCTAGCGCGGCACATCCACTACAGGAGCTGACCATGCCCCGCGTGCTCATCGCGCTGTTCGCGCTCCTGGCGCTGGCCCCGGTCCCCCTGAGTGCCCAAGCCGCTGCTTGCGCCGACTACGACGCCTTCGAATGGGCGCAAACGGTCTACGAGTCCGACCCGAGCCGCTACGCTGCCCTCGACCCGGACGGTGACGGCATCGCCTGTCCCGAGCTGCCGAATGGCGCGGCACCGGCGTTGTGGACGGATCGGGTGCCGGCCGATGCCGAGCCGGTCCAGCTTTCGCGCGTCGTGGACGGCGATACCGCGGCGTTCATCTTCAGCAATGGCACGGTGGAGTCGGTTCGTTTCCTCCTGATCGACACCCCGGAGACGGTGCATCCCAGCCAACCGGTTGGCTGCTACGGGGCGGAGGCATCCGCCTTCACCACCTGGCTGCTGTCGCTCGGTGGGGACATCTACCTCGAACGCGACATCAGCGATCGCGACCGCTTCGACCGCCTGCTGCGCTATGTCTGGCTCGACTTCGGCGGCGGTGAGGTGTATCTGGTCAACGAGGCGATCGCCCGCTCCGGCTACGGGCAGGTCAGCACGTTTCCGCCCGATGTTGAGTACGTCGACCGGATCCGGGCCGGCACCGCCTTTGCCCGCGAGCACCAGCTCGGCTTGTGGGGCGCCTGCTCGGCGTTCGGCGTCCCGGCCGTTGGTCAAGCGCCTGTCGTCCAAGCACCATCAGTCCCAGCGCCAGCCGTGGCGCCACCGCCATCGGCGCCCGCACCGGTGGTCCAGCAACCAGTGCCGGCGCCGGCGGGTAATTGCGATCCGAGCTACCCGACACTGTGCCTACCGAGCTTCCCCGACCTGGACTGTGGCGAGATCACGGCGCGCCGCTTTCCGGTGCTATCGCCTGACCCGCACGGATTTGATGGCGATGGAGACGGGGTTGGCTGCGAAAGCGGGTAGAAGGTGTGATAGGAAGTAGCCCCTGGCTCGCACTCACCACGGCGGACGAGGTGATCCGTTGCCCGGCGTTCGGGTGTTCCTGGGACCAGTGGGAAAGCAGGGAGCGTTCATAGGGGGCGTTCATGGGTCCGGCGTGGACAGCGTGTGCTACAAATACCTCGGTCGTCAAACCACCCGATCGACCGGCTCTCCGGGTTCTTCATCCTGCCACGCCTCACCGTCGAACGCAGGCTTCCAGACAATATCGACGGTGCCGCGACGAAACCCTTGGAAGTCGTACCGCGACGCGAATCTCCGCACGGCGACTTGAAATGCTGGATAGGCTTTTTGAGTGTCTTCGAGAATCGCCGTGGGCACAGCGATGCGGACTCGTGTCCAGCCAGCAACGCGCAGCTTTGCTCCTATAGGGTCACCAATTTCACCGCCAAACTCGAACAGGGCGATGTCATCTGTCCCAATGGGTTGCCTGCCGACGCGATAGTAATCAGACATGGCGTTGTCCTCAGTGGCGATGGCTCGGCTGCTCGCATCGGAGAAATGGTACTACGCACCGCCAGCCAAGGCCGATGTCGTACTTTCCGCAACGCCGGCACAACAACCGCGCGCAGATGAGGCATGGGTCCAAGCTGGCTGGACGGTCCCAGTTGATGACCTCCTCGGCAAACGGGCTCCCCTCGTTCTCGATGTCCGGCCCTGAGCTGGGAGTGCCGCAGCGCTCGCAATAGAAGCGCACCTGGTGCCGCAGCAGAACCAACTCCTCGTCCAGACGCTTGGCTGCCCAGCGGGCACGCTTCTCGCGGGCTTCATGCTCGCGCCGATACTGCTCGCGCAGCGCCCGTTCCGCGTCGCGCTGGCACTGCACTCGGGACCTGCTCATCCGGTCGGCGGACGGGTGCGGCGCCGGGCATCTCGGGCGGCGATAATGTCGCCGCAGAGCATGGCGCCGGCGAGGAGACTGTCGCTCAGGGCGGCGAGCCGATCGGTGTCACGTTGTCCAGCGAACAGGCATCGAGCAGCGTCCGCGCCGGTCCGCATGAGATAGTCACCGGCGAGCTTCAGCGCTGCGGCCTCAGCGGGGCTTGGTGGCGCAAACGGTGGGAGAGGCAAGGGATCGGCAGGCACGGTCAGTGCTCCTCGACAAGCCAGGTGGCATGGAGCCATGCCCGGCCGCGGTGATCCCTTGCAACGGCGCTTCAGCGCTCCGGGTCGATCCGATCATATGTTCGAATTAAAGAATTGTCAATCGGACCGGCGCGTCGGCAGTCACGCCGGCTTGCCCGAGTCTGCACGCATCCCCTTGAGGGTGCCAAGGACCGTGGCTCTGGCGTCGGTGACTGCCTTGGGCTGAGTCGTCCCAACCTTTTCAATGAAGGCTATTGCTTGGTCAAGATTTGAGGGGGTTTTAGCATGGGCTAGCAATGCGCTTAGGTTATCTGCTTCGGGGTGCGCGCGGGAAAGGAGCGACATACGCTTGTAGGCTTCGAGGGCAACGAACCTCAGACTCTTTGTCGTCCGTTTGTTGGAGAGCCTCCGGGCTTCGCCATGAATGATTCTGTTTCGCACCCCGTAGAGGAGGAAGACATCCAGTGGGTGAAGGGTTACCCATGCCCGCTCGACTGCGAGCCCAACGAGCACGTATCGACTTGCGATGTACGCGGCCTTCTGGCGTTCATCGCCGTGCGCTACAAAGACGCACTCTAGCGCGGTGCAAAGATCCACGATCTTGTCGTCATGATCATCTCGTAGGATACTCGACCCTATCCAATGGAGGGCCCTCAACATAGCGTCTCGCACGAGCGATTCCGTTGCGACGCTGTAGCCGGCCTTGAGTTCACGAATTCTTTCGGCAAGATCGGCTCGAATCCCCTGATCCACCTCGAAGGTGTACGGTGCGCGACCACGCCGCCAATAGACCATTACGGCTGCCGGAGTAGAAGTCCTACGAGTCAGGAAGGAGCTGCCTCGACGCTGAAGGCGCTCCTCTTCAGGCGCAATCTTGTTGACGTCAAGAGCAATCCTCAACACCGTCAACGCGTCGTCGATAATTGGCTCAGCCTGCGCAATAGCCTCCTTGCTGGTAGAAGCAAGCGTCACGGCGCGAGCGACGGTTTTTCCAAGGAACAGCTCGAGATCGGCGCCATCCATCGTCAACGAACTTTGCAATTGATTGAAGGGGAGCAGCTCGATGTCGCCAACGTGTAAAGGTGAGCCAAGGGTGAAATGGTCGATCACCCAGACGACTTCCCAGGGTTCACTCTGAGCAGAGTGGGGAGGCTCACTTCGCGACCTTGGCATGGCCGATTCATCTCTCCGAGTGTCCGAGGTACGTTCGTTCTCAGCTCATGGCAGCAAATTGGCAGCAGAACGCAATGACCCCTGACTCATCAACTCCGACCAGGGCTCATTCTTGGCTCTACTACGCGGTTTTTTGGGAGCCGACGATGGGACTCGAACCCGCAACCTGCTGTTTACAAAACAGCTGCTCTGCCAATTGAGCTACGTCGGCCTGCCGCCTTGCCAGGTGGCGGTAAGGCAAGTATGAAAACCGCAGCCCACCCTGTCAAGGCGGCGTCGTGCGCCTGTCGCACTCCCCCTCGGCTTGGCGATGGGGAAACTCCCGCTTCCGACGCCGGCGACCTCGCTTGACAGCTTCGTGTTGTTCGCTACCATATCGGCAGCGGTGGAACCGACCGGTGTCACGCGGAAGGCGGAGGTTCTATGCATCGCGATGTGTTCGATGCTGTTGCCCGTGGTCTCGCCCACATCGACTCGCGCCGGCGACTGCTTCGGTTGCTCGGCGCCGGGTTCATCGGCGGGGCGGCCGCCCACGATGCGGCCGCGGCGGCGCCCAACCGCCGGTGCCAGCGACTCGCCAAGGCGTGCTCACGGCGCCAGCGATGCTGTAAGGGGACGGAGTGCGTCCGCGGCAAGTGCCGGTGCCCGGCGGCCAAGAAGCCCTGTGGCAACGCCTGCATCGCCAACCGCGCCTGCTGTACCGATGATGACTGCACCGCTCCTTGTCACACCGGCGTCTGCCGTGCCAACCACGAGTGCGCCCTGAGCGCGGTCGATACGCCGTGCGGGCCTGATGCGATCGATCAGTGCGACCCGAGCGGGGTTTGCGTTGCCGTTGCCTGCACCGATGCTGGCACATGTCTAACACCATCGCATCCGTGCCGGATCGCGGAATGTGTCGACAACCGCTGCACCGCCGCCTTGGTCGAGACCGGGGTGGAGCTGCCCGAGGAGTACCAAGAACCCGGCGATTGCCTCATGCTCACCTGCGATCCATCCTTCGCGGACGGCACCGCCCAGGTTGAGGACGAGGACGACTTTTTCGAGGATCCCAACCCCTGCCTCCGGGCGTCCTGTGAGTTTGGCATTCCAAGGACCACGCCGCGGAACGCCGGGCACCCGTGTGGCGACGGGGACGGCCGCGTCTGCGATGGCACGGGACGGTGTGTTCCTGATGGGTAGCCCGCGGCGTCATCGCCCCACTCGCCGCCTGCTTCGTCTCGCCGGCACCGGCCGGCACGCCGCGTGAGCGACCTCCCCGGATCGGCCGATGTCGTCGTCATCGGCGGCGGCATTGCCGGCACCAGCCTCGCCTGGCATCTCGCCCGGCGCCTCGCCGGCCGGGTCACCCTGCTCGAGCGATCGGTCATCGCCGCCGGCGCCAGCGGCAAGACCGGGGCCCTGCTGCGTCGCCACTACTCGAACCGGCCCGAGGCCATCCTGGCCCAGGCCGGCTGGGAGACCTACGCCAACTGGCCGGCGATCGTCGGCGGCGATCCGGTCCATACCCCGTCCGGGCTGGTCGTCACCATCCCCGCCGGCCCCGGCTACGAGGCGAACCGCGACCGCCTGCACCGCAACGTCGCCCTCCAAAACGAGGTGGGCATCCCCTCCCGGGTGGTCACCGCCGCCGAGCTGCAGACGCTCGAGCCACACGCCGATACCGCGAACCTGATCGCCGCCCACGAGCCGGAGAGCGGCTTCGTCGATGCCGTCGCCGCCACCCGCGGCATGGCCGGCGCCGCCCGCGCGGCCGGGGCCACGATCTTCGAGCGGTGCCCCGTCCTCGAGATCATCTCAAGCGGCGATCGCGCGCGGGGGGTGCGGACCCCGTATGGCACGATCACGGCGCCGGTGGTCGTGTGTGTCGCCGGTCCCTGGTCAACCCGCTTGCTGGCCACGGCCGGGGTGGCGCTGCCGGTGACCGCGCTCCGAGTCCAAGTCGTCGTCCTGCAGCGGCCGCTCGCCTTCGAGCCAGCCCATCTCGCCTACATCGACACCGTGGCCGGCATGTTCTGCCGCCCATGGGGGCCGGGCCGCACCCTGGTCGGCGTCAGTGGCGGCGACCAGCACGAGCCGGCCGATCCCGACACCGCCAACCCGTATCTCGACCCGGACTATCCCGCCCTGGCCATCGCCGCCATTACCCGGCGCTTTCCGATCATGGCCGGCGCGGTCGCCTTGCACGGCCACGCCGGGCTCTACGACATGTCCCCCGATGCCCACCCGATCCTCGGCGCCGCCGGTCCGGACGGGCTCTTCGTGATGGCCGGCTTCAGCGGCGCCGGGTTCAAGAAGGCGCCCGCCGCCGCCCAAGCCCTGGCCGAGCTCATCCTCCACGGCCGCGCCAGCCTGGTCGATCTCCACCCGTTTCGCCTCGATCGTTTCGCCACCGACGCCTGGCGCACGCCCTGGAGCGAGACCGAGTATCACCTCGGCAGCGACTTCGGGCATGGTCTGTAGATAAAGACCTGACCGGTTGTCGAACTTCGTTCGGCGGTCGGGGGTACCCACAGAGCCATCCGGCGACCCTACAATCGGGATGGCACAGCACACGGCGCCCGCCCGCGACAGAAGCGGATTGCCGACAGGTGATACGAAATCCGGGTGAATAGTGGAGGAATTGTAGCGTCGCATCGGCAACGCGCTGGACTAAAAGTCCGCGCTGAGCACCACGAAGTCCCTCCGGGACTGAACACGGGCCGCAAGCCAGAGGAGCAACGGTTCAACCGGATTTCGTATCAGGTGCTGGCGCTCAGATCGGGAGACGTTTCCTGATGCGCGCTCCGTTCTGTCGATGCTGATGTGGGGTGAGGGAGCGGTCCAGTTCTTTACCGCCGGAACATTGGCGGGCCCTGGATGACGAGAGGCTGCTCTCGGGAACGGTGGGGCGCTGCCCAGGCCCGCAGCCATTCCGCTGTGCCGCTTAGAACATTTGTACTATAATGGGCGGTGGTTGTCAACCCCCAAAATTGACCCGAGTCAACGTGAACGAGTCAGGGCGCAACCGCTGGAAGGTCCCGTGCTACAATCCGGGCTCCACCCGCACGATCGCGCCCCGAATTTGCCGATGTTCTCGGGTGATGGCGTTTCGTTCGCGAGGAGGATCGCCGGCGTGCCGACTCAAGAGTTTGACGAAGCGCGCCGCTTGCTGGATGAGCTTGAGTCACGCTGGATCTCGCTGCTCCTGTGGCTGTCCACGGAACGCGGTATCAGCCCGGAAGCGATGGTCGAGAAGCTCGGCGATCCCGGCCTCGACGCGCTGAATACCCGCGAACGGAGGCTGGCTCGCATCCCGGCGGCGACGTTTACGCCCCTGCATTTCCTCCCGTTTTCGGCATACGTCGATGTCGCGGCGGCGCATCGCGGCGAACTGGCGGCCCTCGGTGCCCCACCCCCAAACTGGCTGACGCGGCTTCGCAACCAGAACGGCACCGCCGTCACGTATCGCAACGACCTCCAGCACGCGTTGCGCTTCGACGACCTGCCACCGAACGATCGTCGCGATGCCGTCGCGGTGTTTCGCCAGCAAATCGAGGATCTGACGGCGTGGTGGCCGAATCACCCGCATACGAAACGAGAGACACGAGTCGAGGACGAAGATCCGCTGCGATCGGCCGTGCGGCTCCTGAGCCGCGATGGGCCGTCAACCGCTCCCCTTGCCAGCCAACTCGGGTTCACGCCGATCAAGCACCCCACCAATCTGATTCCACCGGGTGACGCCTCCCAGTTGGCGGACGCCCTGGGCGATGGGTTCGGCTCGCTCTACCAGGTCGGGCGCAAACCGCTTCCGGGCAGCAGCGAGGCGTCGCTTTTTCTCGCGGTGCTGGACGACTGGCCGGAGCAAGCCGCCGCCCGCGAGCGCTACCGCCGCCGCCTGGCCCGGGCGCTGGTCAACGCTTATGGCGCGACCGCCCGCTTCTTGATCCTGCTGGTCAATGGCGGCTTGCAACCGGACGGCACGGATCAGGTCCAGGCGGTTGAGATTGTCTACCCGCGGCAGCGGGTCAACCGCCCGTTCGGCACCGTGCGGGCGGAAATCGACCTGGCCCGGCCGACCCGCTATCAGGTGGAGTTGCTGCACGAGCTGAACATCGCGCCGGAGACCTCGCTGAAGGCGGTCGCCCGGCGCTGGAACCAGGCGTTCGACGTCGAACGGGTGACCAACCGCTTCTACACCGAGTTTCATACCCTGCGCGACCGCCTGGCGGCGGCCCTGCTGGAGCACAACCCGGACCATCCGGAGCTGGCCAAGTGGAGCGTGGCCGATCTCACCGCCGCCAACCCCTCCGATGAGATGAAGCGGTTCCGGCTCAACGTGACGTCGTTCGCCACCCGCCAGCTCAGCCGGCTCTTGTTCCTCTGGTTCCTGCAACAGAAAGGGTGGCTGGGGACGAGATCTTGCGCGGTTCGACCACATTCCTGGTCGATTTGTTCCGGAACCGGCCGAAGCCGGGCAACACGTACTTCTCCGAGGTGCTGGTGCCGCTCTTCTTCGATGGCGTCGGCCGCCCGCCCGAGGATTCGCGGCACCAGGCGGCGATGGCGGCGCTGGGCGGGTCGGTACCGTATCTCGACGGCGGATTGTTCCGGGCCGACGCCGACGCCTTCGAGCGCGCCCTCCTCGGCGTCGACACCGACGACGTTCGCCATCACGCCATCGTCCTGCCGGATGCCCTGTTCGACCCCGCGACCGACAACCCGGACCAGGGGCCGGGCCGGCAAGAGCGACACCGGACCGTGCTCGGGTTGCTCCGCGGATACCGGTTTACGACCCAGGAATCGACGCCGGACGATCAAAGCGTCGACCCCGATCCGGAGCTGCTGGGCAAGGTGTTCGAGAACCTCTACCAGGCGGACGACCGGCACCAGGCCGGGGCCTACTACACCCCCCGCGAGGTTGTTCGCTACATGTGCCGGCGGGCGCTCGATGGATATTTGCTGGATCACGCCGCTGAGCACGTCGTGACTCAGGAGATGCTTGGCGGGCTGCGAGACGAAGCGGTCGACTGGGAGACAACGCATCTGCACCTGAGCGCCGCCCAGGAACGCGTGCTGACGATCGCCCTCGAGCGGGTGACGGTGATCGATCCGGCGGTCGGCTCCGGCGCCTTCCTGGTCGGCATGCTGCAAGAGATCACCCTGCTCCGCCGGGGCATTCGTTCGGCCGCGCTCGACGCCCAGATCGAACGGGGCTCGGAGGACGTCTACGCCTGGAAACGACAGACCGTGACCCGCTCCTTGCATGGGGTCGATGTCAATCCCACCGCGGTCGAGATCTGCCGGCTGCGTCTCTGGCTGTCGCTGGTGATCGAGTATGACCTCACCCGGCAGCGCGACATCCCGCCGTTGCCGAACCTGGAGTTCCGGGTCGTCGCCGGCGACAGCCTGGTGGACCGGGTGGGAGCCGTGGCGTTCCGGCAATCGCTGCCGGAATCGTATGTCCAGACCGAACTCGAGATGCAGCGGCACCTGGAACGGCTCGATCGGGCTATCGGCCAATATCGAGAGGCTGACCGGGATGGAAGCGTGCGCCGGGTACGTCGGCACAGTCAGGAAATCCGGTCGCTGCAACAGTCTATTGCCAGCACCCAGATGGATCGCACCATTGACGAGGCGCGACACCGGCTCACCACGCTGGAGAAAGCCGCCCGGCCAAGCCAACGCGCAATCGCGACGGTCAAAGGTGAGCTTCTGGGGTTGGAGCAGATGCGGGAGAATTTACGGTCTGACGCGCCGGTGCTGAAGCCGCTGCTCTGGCCATTGGTGTTTCGTGAGGTCTTCGAGCGAGAGCGAGGCGGCTTCGATATCGTCGTGGCTAACCCGCCGTATGTCCGGCAGGAAAGTATTTCCGCGGTCGATCAGCGGGCCTACGGGGCGGCGTTCAAGGAATTCTATGCCGGGACCGGCGATCTCTACGTCTCGTTCTTCGCCCGCGCCTTACAGGTCGCGCGGGAGGGCGGCTGGCTGTCGTTCATCACCAGCAACAAGTATATGCGGGCCGGCTATGGCGAGCGGCCGCGGCGGGCGCTGGCGACCACGACGCGGATCGCGGAAGTGATCGATTTTGGCGACCTGCCGGTCTTTTCGGCGGCGGCCTACCCGGCGATTTTCATCGGCCAAAAGCGCGAGCGGCCGGAGACCGGGCACCCGATCGTGGCCGCCGATCTGAACCTGCCGGTGCGGCGGCGCTTGCGGGACGACGGGCGGGCGGTGAACGTCGATCACGTCCGCACCGAGCTGGACGACCTGCCGGAGCTGATCCGGGAAGCCCGCGCCGCCAACTACCCGCAAGCCCTGCTGCGAAGCCAGGGCTGGATCCTGGAAGACCCGGTGCTGGTCCGCCTCTTCGACCGGCTGATGAACGAGGGCACCCCGCTCGGTGAGCACGTCAACGGCCGGATGTACTATGGGATCAAAACTGGATTGAACAAAGCATTCGTCATCGACCAGGCGACACGCGACGCCCTCATCGCCGCCGACCCGCGCTCGGAGGAGGTCATCAAGCCGTGGCTGCGGGGCCGCGATATCAAACGTTGGCAGCCGGAGTGGGCCGGGCTGTACGTGATTTTCACCCGTCGCGGTATTGATATCGAAGCATATCCTGCCATTCGTGAACATCTGATGCAGTGGCGAGAGGAACTGGAGCCAAAGGAGCCGGGAGATCGCACCAGGAAGAAAGGCCAGAAGCCAGGGAGCTACAAGTGGTATGAGATTCAAGACAACGTGGCGTACTGGCGGGAATTTGAGCAACCGAAGCTGCTCTGGCCCGATATTACTCCTGAGTCTCGTTTCGTTTGGGACGAGTCAGGATATTTTACGGACACCACTATTTTTCAGTCTACGGGCGCGTCACCTGCTGATACGGCGCTCCTCAATAGCGAGCTCGCGGAGTTCCTCTTGCTCCAGCTATGCCCAACGATTCGTGGTGGCTTCTTGCGGCTAAAGATTCAGTACCTTGAAACGTTTCCAATGCCCCAGATGAGCGAGAATACCCGGACCACTCTTGATGTGCTTGCTCGCTCCGCTTCTTCTGAAGATACTCCTACGATGGAGATTGACGATCTCGTTTCGTCAGCCTATGACCTATCGCCAACGGAAAGGACTTTGATAGGTCGATGGATAGCTGACCGAAAGGCCATCATCGGTGCAGATATTGCCGATAGGGGGGCCATCGATGAAGACGAGTCTACTGCCTGACATCGGCACTCGTGTCTACGGCATCCGACGCAAGCCAAACCGGGAGACGGTTGTCGGGCAGGTGGTCGAACATTCGGGATTCCCCGAGGGACGCGCGTTACGGGTCGAAGACCGTTACTATGCTTCGCTTTCAGAAGCCGCCACCGCGATTGTCGGTCATCGCCGTAACGGTCGGCGGTGGTGGAAGCAGGCCGACGGTTCGCCGCTTACCCGTGAAGGCTCGTGATATCTATGCGTACCCTGTCGCCGTCGCTGATCTCGAACGACGTCCTGACCGGCACGTTGGAGCAGCAGTTACGGGCGGTGCTGGCGACGCTCAACCCGCGGCGGGCGGCGATCGCGACCGCGTACCTGACGCCGGATGGGTTCGCCGCGATCAAAGACCACATCGCTGCCGCCGAACAGGTGCGGATCCTGCTGGGGGAGCGGCCGTTCCTCAACCGGCGTGGTCCGAGTGATCGCCTCGGCGCGCCCACGGATGACGACGACCTGGCCGGGCCGGGGGAGGCGATCGACTGGTACTCGTTTCTCGAAGGCGGCTATCCCTGGCTGCTGCTCAGTCACAATGAGCGAAAGGCGCTGCTCGCCACGGGCGAGGTCGCGCCAGGCAGCCTCGATGCGTTCAACCTCGCCGCCTGGGACAAGGTGCTGGCCCTGGCCACCTTCCTGGAACGGCCGGAGGTGGCGATGCGCCGCTACCTGGCGGACAAAGCCGGCCGCGTGCCGGACGGCCAGGTGCTCAGTCACCGGACCGCCAGCTCGGTCCGGCTGCACGCCAAGGCGTACCTGTTCCGGGGCGACGACGGCGCTTTCGCCACCGTCGGGTCGAGCAACCTGACCAAGGGCGGCCTGACCAACAACATCGAGCTGAACCTGGCCAGCCACGACGAGCGCCTGGTGACGGAGCTGGAAGGCTGGTTCGATGGCAAATGGGACGAGGGGCAGGAGTGCAAGGCCGAGTTTATCCAGCTGCTGGAAAGCTGTGTCCTGTTTGGCCGCCGCTACACCCCCTGGCAGGTCTTCATCAAGGCGCTCGATGCGGCCTATGGCCGCTTTCTCGACCTCTCGCTGGCGGCCGAGGTGGCGGGCAAGCTGGCGAATTTCCAACAGGAAGCGGTCAGCCGCTGCGTCGCCCTGCTCGACCGTCACTGGGGGGTGATGCTGTGCGATTCGGTCGGCCTGGGCAAGACCTACGAGGGGCTGGGGATCCTGGCGGAGTTTAGCCGCCGGCGCCGGGAGGCGACCAATCAACAGGTGCGAGCGCTGGTCATCTGTCCGGCCCAGCTCGAGGCCAACTGGGCGAAGGAGAAGCTGGTCGACAACAACATCATGGGCGACACGATCACGATGGAATCGCTGCCGGACCTGGTGCCGGACGAGGACGACGCGGCACGGGAATCGACGGCCAAGCGGGTGCGGCGGGAGCGCTGGCTGCGGTATCTGCAAGGGGCCGATATCATCCTGGTCGACGAGTCGCACAATTTCCGCAACCCGGCGACGAAACGTTACCAGGCGCTGATGGAGATCATCCGGGGCGGCAGCAAGCCGGATGCCCGGGTGCTCCTGATGACGGCGACCCCGATCAACAACAGCCCGTGGGATTTGTACTTCCAGTTGTCGCTGATTACCCGCGGCGACGATACCTGGTACGCCGGGCGCGGTCCCGTCGCGAACCTGAGAACGGCGTTTCGGGCCATCGAGCGAGGCGGGGGCGGGCCTGCTCGACACCATGCTGCTGTCGCTGGTGCGGCGCACCCGGCACGATATCCGCGCCTTGCAGGAGGCGGGACAGCCGGTCGAGCTGGCGGGGCAGCCGGTGCAATTTCCCCGGCACGAGATCCCGCGCGCGATCAGCTACAGTCTCAGCGAGCTGTACGGCCCGATCTACAAGCAGACCATCGACACGATCCAGGAGCTGCACTTCGCGGTCTACAACCTGGAAGCGTATGGGGTGGAGACCGGGGACGCCGCCAGCGACACCGAACAGCGAGTCCAGCAGCGGAACCGGACCTTCATCGGCATCATGCGGACGATCTTCCTGAAACGGATGGAAAGCTCGGTCGTGGCCCTGACGCACACGGTCCGCACCATGGTTCGCTATTTCGATCTCTTCCTCCAGGAGCTCGATCAGCAGGGGCGGGTGCTGACCCCGAAGGACGCCCAGCGGATGCGAGCCGCGCTCGGGGGCAGCCTGCCCGACGACGCGATTGAGCTTGCCGAGGCGCGCCGGCAGGACGGGGATCCGCGGTTGAACCTGCCGGCCGCCCCGGCCGATCCCGACCAACGGGCGCGATTGCGAGCCGAGGTGGCGGCAGACCGGGAGTGGCTGCACCTGCTGCTGGCGGAGCTGGAAACGCGCCAGGCCGCCTGGCTCAACCAGGACGACCCGAAGCTGAGCGCCTTGCGCCGGTTGCTGGAATCGCTGCCGGCTACCGACCAGCATGGGGTGCCGACCAAGGTCGTCATTTTCACCAACTACAAGGACACCGCCGGCTACATTTTCCACGGCCTGGGGGGGAGCGAGCAGACGGGTTCCGGATCGCCGCCGCACCGGTGGCGGAGCAACCTGGCCGGCGAGCGCTGGCTCGCCAAGCTGACGGGCTCGGACAATCAGCAACGACGGCAAGAGGTTCTGAGCTTCTTCGCGCCACTGGCGTTCTATCGGGAAGCGGAGCCGCCGGATGACCCGGTGCTGCTGGAGAAGATCGCCCCCTATCGGGCCGAGGGGATCGACATCCTGGTCGCCACCGATGTGCTCTCCGAGGGGCAGAACCTGCAAGATGCCCAGTATCTGATCAACTACGACCTCCACTGGAACCCGGTGCGGATGATCCAGCGGGCGGGCCGGATCGACCGTCTCTTCTCTCCCCACGACCGGATTTACATCTACAACATCATGCCGGAGCGCGAATTGGAGTCCCTGCTCAAGCTCGTGTCCCGCCTGTCCGACAAAGTGGCCTCGATCGAGGAGATGGTCGGGCTGGACGCTTCAGTCTTGGGTGAACAGATCGAGCACAAGACGTTTGACAAGCTGATGAAGCTGGCGGCGGGCGGCGCTCAGGCGGAGCAAGTCTATCGCGAGGGCGAGCAGGCACAAGGGCTCGATGCCGCCTTTACCGAGCTGAATGCCTACGTGCAAATGGTTAAGGATCTGGGAACGGAGGATCTCCAGGAGGTGCCGGACGGCATCTACAGTGTCCGGAAGGGAGACGAGGCCGGCGTGTTCATCATGCTCCGGATGCCGGAAGAGACGACGGGCCAGGTCTACTGGCGGTTCTATCCGTTTGACCGTCCCACCGATGGTCCACGCGGGGCCGGTGACGGCCTCCCCGGCCCCCCGATCCGGCGGGGAGGACGAGGGATGTGGGGAGCGAACGGGTATGCGGAGCCGCTGACGAGCCCGTCGGCGGTGATTAAGTTGATCGAGGCGGGACGAGACGAGACCCGGCTGGAGCTGGCCGATGCGGTGAACCCGTTTCACGCCCTGCAAGCGCCGCTGGGCGCCGCGATTGAGCAATTGGGCGAGGAGTATTTGCGGCATGTGACCGAGCAGACGCGAGATGACTTCTCGAACCGGCTGGCGCTCGTGTTGAACCGAGATGATGTGCTCGATGGCGACCCTGATTTGGTGGAGCGGCTCGGAACGTGGCTCCAGCACCGGCCCCCGGTGGCGACCCTGAACCGGTCGCGGGTGCGCGACGCCGTGCGAGCGGTGCGGTCGTTGCGCGGCAACGCGCCGGTGACTGATGTCCTGGAACGGTTGGCGGCGCTGTGGGCGGGGCTCCAGGCGGAAGGGCTGGATCGGCCCCTCGCGCGCCCGAACAGCCGGGAGCCGAGTATCCGGGACCTGGAGCTAGTGTGTTGGGAGTTGATCGTGGATGATGCGATGCTGAGATCGATACGGACTCTGCCAAGCCGCCCGTGAACGTCAACCAACTCGAGCCGGCGCAATAAGAACAGGCCGCCCGGGTGTGGACCGGGCGGCCTGTCTTCACGGTCCGTCGTCACCGGACGACGGGGGTCCTCTCGTCAAGCGACGACATTCCGCTACAAAGGGTCATACGGGGGGCGGGTGCTCGCGTCGGCCCGCACCCGCGGCCCCTCTCCCAATTCTGGGAGAGGGGAGCCAGTATCAAGGCCGCCAACATGGTCGGCCGAATGGCCGGGTTAGTCCGCGTTCGCCGCCAGGTAGGCATCGCCGGCCGGGGTGATGTCGAAACCGACCACCTGCGAGACATCGATCCCGAGCTCGCCGACGGTGTTGAGAGTGCCGTCGTTCGGCGGGTCTTGCAGGGCCAGGACGTCGTTCGCGTCGCTAATCACGAACAGTTGCGTTTCCTCGGCGTCCGCCACGCTGTTGGTGTAGGCGGAGCCGACCACGGCGACGCCGCCCCCGGCGTTGTCGTCGTCATCGGCAAAGGCGATGTCGCCGTCGATCGTCGCCTCACCGGTATCGGGGTTGGTACCCACGACGCCCGTCTCCGGGTTCAGCCGCAGGTTCTGGCCGGTGTTCGTGGTCAGGCGGATGCGGTCGACGGTGGGGTTAAAATCGAAGCCGATCATCGTGCCGTCGATCACCGGGTCGATGCCGGTCCCGATCGCGGTCACTTCGCCGGTCTCGACATCGATGACGTAGAGCACGTTGTCATCGCCGATGCCGAACAGCTCGCCGGTGGCCGGCCGGACATCGATGCCGATGATGTCCACGCCCGGCGCCAGGCCGGAGAGTTGGGCATCGGCTTCCAGGGAGCCCGGCGTCTCCGGGGTGAAGGTGATGAGCTGATTGGTGGTGGAGACGCCGTAGAGGACGGTCTCGCCGTCAACCTCCGCCGCCGCCAGGCCGATCAGCTCGGGGTAGGTGCCGATCGGGCCGATTTCGGTCGCCTCGCCCGTGGTCAGATCGACCGAGTAGAGGCTGGCCGAGTCGTGCCGGGCGAGCGCCGAGCTCGTGACGCCCAGCGCCACGGTGAGCGCCAAGGCAATCGCGGGTAGCCGCATGAGTGTTCCTCCTCTGACGGATTCTGCTAGGGAACGGCGGCTCGTGATCGCCCGCCTGTCCGGCCCTTGCCGGCCCCCTCTACCCACCACTACACCGTCGACGCGAAATTGGATTCACCGTCCGTGACATTGTTGGACCGGGCTGCTTGGGAACGCATGTGGTGGCGTGAATGTGGTTCATCGCGGCGAAGCGTGGGAATACATGGCCCAGAGGGCGCCCCGCGCTGAAACCACAACACCCAAAGGGTATCCGGCTGAAACCGGATAACCCTATGAGAGTCACGTGAAAATCTCGCAACTCGGTCAATAAAGATGTCAATACCAGTTATGAGCACCCTTCAGGGTGGTTTGTGATCTCAGCTCGGGAATAAATCCCCGAGCTTGGCCAGAGGACGACCGGCTCTGCCAATAAGACAATACAACGCGACCCACTCACAACCGGGCGATGATCGCCTGGCTCATCTCGGTGGTGGTCGCCGCCCGGCTGGGGTCGCGATCTTCTCGCAGATCGTACGTCACCCGCTCGCCGGCGCGGATGACGTCGGCCACCGCTCGCTCGATCCGTTCCGCCGCCTCGCGCTCGCCCAGGTGACGCAGCATCAGGGCGCCGGAGAGGATCATCGCCGTCGGGTTGGCCTCGTTCTTGCCGGCGTGGCTCGGGGCCGAGCCGTGGATCGGCTCGAACACCGCCGCCTCTAGCCCGATGTTGCCGCTGGGGGCCACGCCCAGGCCGCCGACCATCCCCGCCACCAGGTCGCTGACGATGTCACCGTACAGGTTCGGCATCACCAGCACGTCGTAGTCTTGCGGCTTCTGCATCAGTTGCATGCACATATTGTCGACGATGCGGTCGTTGAACTCGATCTCCGGGTAGTCCGCCGCCACCTCTTGGGCGATGCGGAGGAAGAGCCCATCGGTGAACTTCATGATGTTCGCCTTGTGGACGGCGGTCACCTGCCGCCGGCCGTTGGCCCGCGCGTAGTCGAAGGCGTAACGGACGATCCGGCGCGAGCCCTCCGGCGTGATCATCTTGATGCTGATCGCGGCATCGAGCGCGATCGGCTTGGCGCTCAGCCGGTTCAGCTCGGCGATGACCTGCCGCGCCTCGTCGGTCCCGGTGTCGAACTCGACCCCGGCGTAGAGGTCTTCCATGTTCTCGCGGACGATGACCAGGTCGATGTCCTGAAACGTGCTCTGGACGCCGGCCATCGTCTTGCCCGGCCGCAAGTTGGCGTAGAGCGAGAGGGCGTGGCGGAGGGCGACGTTGACGCTGCGGAAGCCGGTCCCGATCGGGGTCGTCATCGGCCCTTTCAGGCCGACCCCGTTCTCCCGGATCGAGTCCAGGGTCGCCGCCGGCAGCAAGTCTCCCTGGCTTTCGAGCGCGGTCATCCCCGCCTCGCGGACATCCCACAGGATCGTCACCCCGGAGGCGTCCAGCACGTCCTTGGTCGCCGCCGCCACCTCCGGCCCAATCCCATCGCCCGGAATCAAGGTGACTCGATAGCTGCTCATCGCCCGCTCCGCTCCCTCTCGTTGCCGTTGCGGCCCACCAAGAATTGCCCGCTCCATTGTCGCACGCCCATCGCCCGGCGCCGGCCCCCACGGGATCGGGCCGCTGCCAGGTGAATCGCGCTCGCATCGTGACCGCCCGCCCCATCTCGGCCCACGGCCGGCGCCGGATCGTCGATAATCGGCGCCACCGGTCGCGCCAAGGGCGCCGGGCGTCCCGGCCGCGACCGGCAGCCTCTGGAGAGCACGCATGGCAAACATCCTGCAGCACCTTCCCGCCGGCGAAAAGATCGGCCTCGCCTTCTCGGGCGGGCTGGATACCAGCGCCGCCCTGCACTGGATGCGGGCGAACGGCGCCATCCCCTACGCCTATACGGCCAATCTGGGCCAGCCCGACGAGCCGGACTATGACGAGATCCCTCGCCGCGCCCTGGCCTATGGCGCGGCCGAGGCGCGGCTGATCGACTGCCGGCAGCAGCTCGTGGCGGAGGGGATGACCGCCCTCCAGTGCGGCGCTTTCCACATCGCCACGGCGGGGGTGCCTTACTTCAACACGACCCCGCTCGGGCGGGCGGTCACGGGCACCATGCTGGTGGCGGCGATGATGGCGGACGGGGTCGGCATTTGGGGGGACGGGAGCACCTTCAAGGGCAATGATATCGAGCGCTTCTATCGCTACGGCCTGCTGGTGAACCCGGGGCTGCGGATTTACAAGCCCTGGCTCGACCAGCGCTTCATCGACGAGCTTGGCGGCCGGGCCGAGCTGTCCGACTACTTGCAACGGGCCGGCCTGGACTACCACATGGCGGCCGAGAAGGCGTACTCCACCGATGCCAACATCCTCGGCGCGACCCACGAGGCGAAGGATCTGGAACGGCTCGATCGCGGCATCTACATCGTCCACCCGATCATGGGGGTGCCGTTCTGGCGGGAAGATACAGAAATCCCGTATGAGGAGGTGCGGCTGACGTTCGAGGACGGGGCGCCGGTGGCGATCAACGGCCGGTCGTTCGCCGACGAGGTGGCGCTGTTCACCGAGGCCAACGCGATCGGCGGCCGGCACGGGCTCGGCATGAGCGATCAAATCGAAAACCGGATTATCGAGGCCAAGAGCCGCGGCATCTACGAGTCGCCCGGGCTCGCCCTGCTTTTCATCGGGTACGAGCGGCTGATCACCGGCATTCACAACGAAAGCACGATCGACCAGTACCGGGAGAGCGGGCGGCGCCTGGGCCGGCTGCTGTATGAAGGCCGCTGGTTTGACCCGCAAGCGATCATGCTGCGGGAGTCGCTGCAACGCTGGGTGGCGCGGTTGGTCTCGGGCGAGGTGACCATCGGGCTGCGCCGGGGCAACGATTACTCGATCCTCAACACGGAGTCGCCCAATCTGACCTACGCCCCGGAGCGGCTGACGATGGAAAAGGGCGAGGCGAGCTTCTCCCCGCTGGACCGGATCGGGCAATTGACCATGCGCAACAACGACATCGCCGACACCCGGCAAAAGCTGCTGGCCTATGCCAGCCGCGGCCTGATCACCTCCTCGGAGACAAGCCCGATCCCTCAACTCCAGGAGAAGCGCCCGGAGCCGCCCACCTAAGGCGCGGCATCGCTTGAGGCTAGCGACGGCGGAAGTTCAGCCAATCATCCTCTAATCGCGCTGGGATCCGGTTCAGCAACCGCCACCACCAGCCGTCTCCCTCGTCCGCCTCGAAATGGAGCCGCCACCCCACCGCCGTGGCGTGGGCCAGGCACCGGCCAACGACCGCGAACGCCAGATCGTTCTCATGCGCCGCGACATCGCTCCCCGCCCCGGCCCAGCCAAGCTCGGGCTCCTCCGGCAGGGCCGACCGCCGCAGGCTGGCGACCGCCACCGGCCGGGTGCCATCGAGGGCCAGATGCATCTCCCCCGGCAGGAGGTCGGCCTCATCGAGAAAGATCATCGCGGCCTCAGCCTCGGCCACCGGGCGGGGCCGATCCCAGGCGTGCCCATCCCAATAGACCTCGACATGGAGCCGCGCGATCTCCCGCCTGCCAATGCCCCGCCGCGTCGCCTCCGGCAAGGTCACAATCTGGTACCCGGCGGCCAGGACTCGGGCTTCGGCGGCGGCCAGCTCCTCCGTCAGCGATGCGGGGATGTCGCTTGGCGAGAACACCCCGCGCCGCGTCCGCATCACCGGCTCGAAGCCATGAGCCGCCAGGAACCCGCACCCCGTGCGGTCGGTCTCCCGCGTTCCCGAGCCCAGCGGCCTCGGCTCGGGCGCCAGCGCCGTCAGCGCCTCGAACAGGCGAGAGCCGATGCCTTGCCGGCGCCAAGGCGCCGCCACATGGATCGTGATCCGCCACGCGCTCGGATGCAGCCCGTTTTCCCACAGCGTCCCTACCCCCACCAGCGTCCCGCCATCGTCGACCGCGCACAGCGACCGCCGGAAGCTCCCCGGCTCATCCCGATCCGGCCCGGGCGTCGTGGCAAACAAGGCCAGCGTCGGATCATTGCCCCAGATCGCCGCCAACAGCGCATCGACCGTGGCCGCATCATCCTCCCAGGCGCGGATGGTGGTCATGGTTACCCCTCTACACCGGATCGGTCCATCGCCATCGCCGTCACTATCGCGCCGGAAGCCGACCCGGAGTATTCATGGCGGCGGTGGTAGGTAGCGAACTGGTCTCACCCAGGTTACCTGAGATGACTGGCGGCGCGTCGCTGCCGAGGCGCATGTGTGCGACCGTAATCTTGCTGGCGCTGGCGGAAACCCGGTCGACGCCGCGGATCACAGAGAACCAACCGCCGCGGCTGGTGCGGTTGAGGACCGTGACGGCGAAGAAGGTCGCGGCCAGGGCGCTCGGTTTGCAAGCGGCATTGGGCCAGCGGTTCTCGCCACTATCGGCGGCGAACCGGGGCGCGCGGTCGAGGGCGCCCCGGCGGCTGCTTCCGATCAGAGCGGGGCGCCGCCGAACCCGAACTCGTTCCCGTCGGGATCGTTGTAGATGGCCTTACGCATACCGTTCGGGTAGGTTTCCCGCTTCGTGGGCTCGAGTCCTCGGTCGGCAATCTGGGTGACACGAGCATCGAAGTCATCGACCAAGATGGTATGCATGGCGTGGCCGGCATGCTCGGGCCGCTGCTCGACGTACAGTGAGCGGTGCTCCGCGAGTACCCACACGGCCTCCGTGTCGGTCGCGAAGAAGGTGGGTGGAGAGCCGAACAGCCGCTCGTACCAAGCCAGCGCCATTGCGAAATCTTTGACCGGGATACCCGCGTAGAGATCGAGAGCCATGCCGCGATTATAGCGCGGGCTTTCCACGGAGGTGACGGTGGGACGATGGGCGGCCGAGCGCTCCCACCAGGGCACCTCCTGGCGTGGGCTTGGCTCACCACCGCACCCAGACCAAAGAGGTGCCTCCCTGTCTCTCATGAATAATCCGGGCCAAAGGCATCCGGCTGACCAACCGGAAGCGTCACGACGGAGCTAATTTTGGCTTCTGTGCGCCACATTGGCAATGATTATGGCCCCTCCCGACCCAGTGAACCGGACTTCCGCGGGTGAGCCGGGTGGCTTTGGCGCCCGGCGAGGCCAGGACGGCGGCCGGGTTGGCGGCGAGGCTACTCCTCGGCCTCGACCTCGCCATCGCCCGCGAACAGGGTCCAGGGCTGAGATGGGCGGCTGGCGAGGTAGCCTTCTTGCCAGGCCCATTGCGGGTGGAGGCGGAGGAACTCGGCGGCGTCGAAGGCGGCGCCGTCGGCCCGGCCGAAGCGGCCCCACATGCTCATCTCGCCCGCCAGCTCGGCGGTGGTGACTTTGCCATCGACCGATCCGGCCGGGTAGAAGGGGACGTTCCAGACCGCGTTCGGGTCGCTCACGTAGTACATCGGATCCTCGTCGTAGTGGGAGCTGATCGTGCGCGACGAGGGGTTGATGTAGCCCAGGTAGGGATCGAAGGTGTCGCCCATCATCTTCTGCCCGATCGCGGCGTCGATCTGGCCGTCATATTGTTCCAGCATTTGCGGCCAGCGGACGCGGCGGGCCCCGGTTTGCTGCCGGACGTCGCTGTAGCCGGTGTCGGTGCTCTCCAGGTTGCGGATCCGGGGATCGGTCGGCGCGTTGTCGCCGAAGTAGTAGCCGTCGGTCTTCTTCTCCAAGAGCTGGTAGACGAGGCCCTGCTCGTAGTTGGCGATCTCGCCGGTCTTGATGTCGCCGATCAGCCACATGTTGGCGTAGCCGCCGTTGTTGCCGGCGTCCATCAATTCGACCCAATGGTCGATGTTGTCGCCGAACTGGGCCGCGTTGCGGGCCCGCACGTACTCCGGCACTTTG
>JALZJP010000025.1 GCA_030859715.1 Chloroflexota bacterium | reverse complement strand
CTCCCCGAAGCGCATGATGATGATGCCGCCGACAACCTCCCCCTTGCCGTCGAGCTCGGCAACGCCGCGGCGGATGTCAGGGCCGAGGCGTACCTGCGCCACGTCTCCCACTCGGATCGGGGTGCCTGCTGGATCGGCGCCGAGCGAAATCTTCTCGATGTCCGATGTCGACTTGAGGTAGCCGCGGCCGCGCACCATGTACTCGCGTCCCGCGAATTCGAGCACGCGCCCCTCGACGTCGTTATTGCTCGCCTTGATCGCGCGTACGACATCTTTCACCGACAGGTCGTATCCGGCGAGCTTGTTCGGATCGAGATTGACCTGGTACTGCTTCACGAACCCGCCGATGCTCGCCACTTCGGCCACGCCCGGGATCGACGCGAGCCAGTACCGGAGATACCAGTCCTGGAAGCCCCGCAGCTCCGCCAGGTTGTGCCGGCCGGTCTCATCGACCAGCGCGTATTCAAACACCCAGCCGACGGCGGTCGCGTCAGGTCCGATGACCGGGTTTACCCCTTCGGGCAGCTTTCCGCGAATGCCCTGCAGGTACTCGACGACGCGACTGCGCGCCCAGTAGATGTCGGTGCCGTCCTCAAAGATGACGTAGACAAAGGAGATCCCGAAGTCGGTGAACCCGCGGACCGCCTTGACGCGCGGCGTCGAGATGAGCGTGGTGACGATCGGATAGGTGATCTGGTCTTCGATCAGATCGGGACTTCTGCCCATCCATTCCGTCGAGACGATGACCTGTACGTCCGAGATGTCGGGCACCGCGTCGAGCGGCGTGGAGGTCATCGCCCAGATCCCCCACAACGTCAGCACCAGGGTCCCGGTGAAGACCAGAAACCGATTTCCTGCGCACCAATCGATGATCCGTTCGATCATGACTCTTCAGCCTTGCGGCATTCCGCTCGTTGACGGTCGAAATGTGAACCGAGGCGGCCGTCGCCCCGCACGCCGCGGATCGTGTCGCTCATCGCGTCACCGCCGTCAACTGCTTGCTGCCGAGCCGCTTGCCCGCGCGCGTGACGTTGATCGTCACGTCCCAGCGGCCGGCCATCATCACGTGCCCGGGTCCGCGATACACGCCGCCCCCGGCCGGCGACAACTTGGCTTCATTCCGCATCGCGGGCATGTTCATGGAGGGCATGGCCGCCATGTAGAAGATGATGGAGACGTCCGCATCGGCAACCGGCTGACCCGACGGGTCCTTCACCGTCACCTCGAAGACGTTGTCGCCGGCCTGCGGGGGATCGGGTTGCGATCGGAAGAGAATGTCCAGGCGCTCCCGTTCCCCGCCGCCGACCGGCGACGCGGCCGGCACCGCATCGAAGCCCTGGAGCGCCGCGCTAAGCTGGCTCTCGGAGTCGAGGAAGAACGTGGCTCCCGTCGCGACCTCTTCCCCTTCGTTCAAGCCCTTGAGGATTTCGACCGTGTCGCCCAGGCGGCGACCGATCGTGACGCGACGCGGCTCGAAGTACCCGTCGCCCTCTGCGACGAAGACGACTTGCTGCTTGCCGGAATCGAGCACGGCGTCGACCGGGACGGTCAGGCCTGTGCCGGCCGGACCGCGCAGCTCGACATTCGCGTACATGCCCGGCTTGAGGCGTCCGCCGCGGTTCGCGAATTCGACGCGAACTTTGACGGTTCGCGTCTTCTCTTCAACATACGGGTAGATGTAGATGACGCGCCCGTGGAACTGCTCGCCCTGATAGGCATTCAGCGTCACGATCGCCGGCTGACCCACGCCCACAAGCGGCACCTCCTGCTCGTAGATGTCCGCTTCGACCCACACCACCGACAGGTCGGCAATCTTGTAGAGGGTCTGCCCGGGCATGACGTGCATGCCTTGGAGCGCCTGCTTCTCGATCACGAATCCATTGACCGGTGACCGAAACGCCATCGCCGTCTGCGGCTTCCGCGTCTGCTGGAGCTGCGCAAATTGATCGGGCGGCAGATCCCACAGGTCGAGGCGCTGGCGCGCCAATTCCACGAGACGTTCGGAGGACTCGCGCGCGTCCGCGATCTGCGACTGCTTGAGCTGATCGCGCGTCTTCAACGCGAGCAGGTACTCGTTCTGTGTGGTCAGCAGTTCCGGGCTGTAGAGGGTAAAGAGCGGTTGTCCCTTGCGGACGTAGTGGCCCGTGTAATCCACGTAGAGATCGCGGATCCAGCCTTCGAGCTTCAGATTCACATCGGCCAGCCGGGTTTCGTCGTACCGCACCAGCCCGATCCCCCGTACGGTTGGGGACACGCTCGTGCGTTCAACGGGCACCGTGCGGACTCCGATCAGTTGCTGCCGCTTCGGGTCGATGGTGATTTCGGCCCGGGCTTCACTCGCGTCCGGCGCGGGCGCTGCACCATCCGCAACGGCGGGAGCTGGCGCTGGCGGCTGGGCGGGGCCTGCGGCCGGAGCTCCAACCTGCGCCCGGCCAAACACCGAGCCAATGAACGGCGCCGCCACCAACCGCCCGCGGAACGCATAGAGGGTGCCTCCGAGCGCTCCTAGCGCAAGCAGAACGATCAGCAGCAGGGCGGCGCGAGGCCGGCTCGAGATCCGCATGGTCACTTCACCTCTCCCGGCCAAGTGGGATGATGGAGGCCCAAAGGTAGTTACGGTTTCGCATCGGATGCTTCCTTAAAAATTCCTAACCAAACATATTTGAAATTACCGGCACCTCGGACACTCCCTCCCCTGTCCGCTTGCGGACGGGGGAGGGCGGGGGTGGGGTCCGGCCTTGGCGGGCTGACCAAGCCCTGTCCCGGCCGCGGCGCCTTTTACCCCCATATATGGACTCCTCCGATTTGCAAGCATCTCGCTCGTTGACGGCAGAGGTCGGTAGCGCAGTTGCTCCCATATATCCGGCCTGTTGGTGAGGCCTTGG
>JALZJP010000248.1 GCA_030859715.1 Chloroflexota bacterium | reverse complement strand
GGGCGGTTCCGCCACCGGCATCGTCACCCGCGGTTGGCACGACCCACTCGCCGGCCACCGCGGGGTGTCGCCGCCGGAGCAAGATCAGGCCGGCGGCGGCGCCGATGATCAGGATCAGGACGGAGACGATCAGGGCCGGGTAGGTGAGAAATTCTCGGTAGAACGTGAGCTGATTATCCCGGGTCGGGTTTTGCCAGGGAATATCAGGCAGGGTCGCCCCCAGCAGGCGAGGCAGGATCAGCCAGGAGGCCAGGAAGGCTGCCCCGGTGACAATCACCACCGGGATGATCGGCCGCAGCCGGCCCCACAGCAAGGCGAGGCCGAGCACGCCGAGGAAGACCGCCAGCAGACCGAAGATGATCTCGTGGTTGGCGATCAGGCAGGGCAGGGTGATCCCGATCGTGATCAGCCAGCGCCGTTCCGGTTTCTCCACATACCGAACGATCGCGATGAAGAGCAGGAGAGTGCCGGTCAGGGTGAACATATCGTGGCGCAGGTAGCGGCTCTGGTAGAGCAGCGCGGGCGAGATCAAGATCAGGGCCGACGCGGCGAGCGCCCCCCACTGACCCAGGAAGCGCGGTCCCCGCAAGAGGTAGGGCAGCCACACCAGGGCGGCGCCGAAGAGGGCCGGCATCAACCGGCTGGTCACCTCGGAGTCGCCCAGCAACAGATAGGCCAGACCGACCGCGTGGAATAAGAAGGGACCGTGCATCAACGGGTCGTGGACATAGCCTTGGCCGGTCGTGTAGAGCCACGAGTAATAGGTATGCAGGCTTTCGTCGTGGTGGAGGGTGCGGCTGCCCAGATCCCATAATCGGGTCAGCACCGCCAGGATGAGGAGCAGGGCGTACACCACATGCTCGACCGTGAGCCGCGGGCGCCACCGCCACCCCGGCGTCGTGGCCACGGACGCCGCCGCGGTCCCGCCGACCTCCTCGGCTGACGGCTCCACGACGACGACCGGCGGCGCAGCGGCCGGCACCGCCGCCGCTAACGGCCCGGGTTGAGGTCCGGTGATAGTGAGCCCGTGCTCGTGCCGATCTCCCACGCGTCGCTTCCTCGTCTGGTTCCCGGGCGACACGCCACGGCCGGCCCCGCGCCCGCCCCGCCGCGAACCGGCCGAGTATACGACGCATCGCCGGGAGCCGGCGGTTCCGAACGCTGATTGAAACGCGCTGCCTTCGCCAAAGGTATCGGCATCCGGCCAGCGCCCATGTGTGCAAAACGCACATATCCCGCGGTGGGATTCGTCCGCGATGCACGTTCAATTTTCGGGCCGCGCTCTCTAGACTGGATGCTGGCGGTTCGTTCCGCCATCGGCTGGGCTGGTGTCGTGGTTTCGCGGGGACAGTAGGGGAAGGCGATTCATGGATACTGGGGATACCGCGTGGGTGCTCGTCTCGGCGGCGCTCGTGATGCTGATGACCCCGGCGCTCGGGTTCTTCTACGGCGGGCTGGTCCAGCGCAAGAACGTGCTGGCCACTATTATGCACTCCTTCTTCATCCTGGCCCTGATCAGCGTGCAATGGATGCTCTGGGGCTACACCCTGGCCTTCGGCCCGTCCAATGGCGGCATCATCGGCGGCTTCGACTGGATCGCCCTGCGCGGTGTCGGCATGGAGCCCGGCCCCTACGCGGCGACGATCCCCCACCAGCTCTTCATGGTCTTCCAGATGACCTTCGCGGTGATCACCCCAGCCCTGATCACCGGGGCCTTCGCCGAGCGCAAGCGGTTCAAGGCGTTCGTGGTCTTCTCGCTCCTCTGGGCCACGTTCGTCTACGCCCCGGTCGCCCACTGGGTCTGGGCGATCGACGGCTGGATCCGGAACACCGGCGCCCTCGACTTCGCGGGCGGCACCGTGGTCCATATCTCCTCCGGCGTCTCGGCCCTGGTGGCGGCGGCAGTGCTCGGGCCGCGGCTTGGCTTCCGCAAGGAAGCGATGTCGCCGAACAACATCACCTACACCATTCTGGGCGCCAGCCTGCTCTGGTTCGGTTGGTTCGGCTTCAATGCCGGCAGCGCCCTGGGCGCCAACGGCCTCGCCGCCAACGCCTTCGTCAACACCAATGTCGCCGCCGCCATGGCGGCCCTGACCTGGATGACGGTCAGTTGGATGCGCCATGGCCACCCCAGCGTGCTGGGGGCGGCGGTCGGCGCCGTGGCCGGGCTGGTCGGGATCACCCCGGCGGCGGGCTTCGTCGATGCCCAGGCCGCGCTCCTGATCGGCTTTGGCGCCGGCGCCTTCTGCTTCTTCGCGGTTGACCTGCTCAAGAATGTGGTCAAGCTCGACGACGCCCTGGACGTCTTCGCCGTGCATGGGGTCGGCGGCATCTGGGGGGCACTGGCCACCGGCCTCTTCGCCCAAGCCGCGGTCGGCGGCGTCGACGGGCTCTTCTTCGGCAACCCGGGCCAGCTGCTCACCCAGGCGGTGGCGGTGGCGGTGGTTGCCTCCTATGCCGGCGGCATGACCTTCATCATCATGAAGGCGATCGACGTGGTCATCGGGCTCCGGGTGCCGGAGCAGGAAGAAGTGCTCGGCCTGGACAGCA
Source organism: Chloroflexota bacterium (assembly GCA_030859715.1). Taxonomy (GTDB): domain Bacteria; phylum Chloroflexota; class Chloroflexia; order Thermomicrobiales; family UBA6265; genus JACCYK01. The sequence goes on along the minus strand of JALZJP010000248.1, from coordinate 3,699 downwards.
CGACGCACGGCGAAGTGGCGTACCAATTGTAGCCCGCGCCCCCAACCCCGCTCCCAATCGTGGGAGCGGGGGCAAGTCACTGGAGGACAGCTCGTCATGATGATCGCCCTCTCGTTTCTCGTCTTTTTCGCCCTGGTCGCCGCCTGGCTCGTCGCGCCAAGCACCGCCGCCCGGGAAACCCCGGTGCTCGACACCGCTCCCCTGCTCACGGCGGCGGAGGCCGCCGCCTAGCGAGCTATTCCTTCTCTCCCAGGGAACGGGCATGGGCAAGGCGTCGCGATTCGGCGACAATCCCCGTGGGCGATCCGGCCCGGCCCGTTCCAGGAGGGAAACCGTGGTGAGCCACGAGCACGACCAGACGCATCCGCCCGGCCACAACCACGATCACGATGGGACCGATAAGGATCCGGCCGAGCAGGAAGAGCTGGCCCGCCACCTCGGCGACGAGCTGAGCGAGTTGTTCGTGCGCTACGTTCAGGGCAACCTCGACTTCGCGGAGCTGAGCTTCTCCGCCTACGACGTCCTCCAAGACCTCCACATCATCGCCCTCGGCGAATACGAGCTGGAGTACGACGACGAGGACGCCGCCGGCGAGGAAACTTCCGAGACCGGCGACACCAGCAGCGACTACGACCGCGACACGGCCACCGAGCAACAAGAAGACCTCGCCCAGGAGCCGGCCCGCGCGTAGGGGACACCAGCCGCGCCAGCCTGGGCGCTGTCTCGAACCATCCGTTTGCCACGGCGACGACGAGCGACGCGGTGGCGACCTCCGATCGACCAGCGGCCAGACCGCGCTGGGCGTTGGCCCGTGGAACTGGAATTGTGGAGCACCGATCGCGACTGCCGCCGCGGCGTCGGACGCGATGCCCCGGCTGCCTCCGAGCGGCGAGAACCCCGCGATTGCCGCGGCGATCCGCCACCCCTCCCGCATCGCTCTGGTGACATGACGCTCACCGTATTGACCGGGCACCTGTCATTCCGTCGGCGGCGGGATGGTAAAGCCATGACTTCGGAGCGGGCCGGCGCGCGGCGGCCGATTGGCCAGCCAACCCGCGCATCGCATGATCGCGCTATACTGTAGCCAACCAACGAACGATTCGGCTCCCCGCTTGATCGCCCGCCGAACAGGTGAGTGCGATGGACCGTCTGCTCGCGCCGTCCTTGCCTCGCCCCGGATCGATGCCCGTGCTCGGCGGCCGGACCGTCGAGCGCGAGATCCTCGTGCAGCACCTGGTGGCCACGATGAACGGCCACGGCCGGGTTGTGTTCATCGGCGGCGAGGCTGGAATCGGGAAGACCACCCTTGCCCGGGAGCTCGAACAGGAAGCGACCGCGCGCGGCGTCTTCGTCCTCAAACGGCATTGCTACGATCTGACGGCGACCCCACCCTACGGCCCCTGGCTCGACCTCGCGGCCCGGTATCCCGCGGACGCCGGGGTGCCGCCGGTCCCGGACGTCCTGCTCGAAGGCGGAATCGCGGAAGTGCGGAGTCAGGCGGCCCTCTTTGCCCAGATTCAAGCGTTCTTCACTGATGTGGCCGCGGCCTACCCCTGCCTCGTCATCTTGGAGGCTCTCCACTGGGCGGACCCCGCCAGCCTCGAGCTGCTGCGCCATTTAGCCCGTCAGCTCACGCCATTGCCAGTGCTGCTCGCCGTCACCTATCGGGTCGATGAGCTCACCCGTCGTCATCCGTTGTATCAACAGTTGCCAGTCCTGGTCCGTGACACGGAAGGGCTTCGGCTCGACCTCCGCCGCCTGGATAGTGATGACCTGCGGCTGCTCATCGAAACCCGCTGGCCCCTGTCAGCCACCGATGAAGATCGCCTCGTCCAGTACCTCGATCGTCATGCCGACGGCAATCCCATGTACGTAACGGAGCTGCTGCGAACGCTTGAAGCGGAGGCCTTGCTGTGCCCCGGACCCGAGGGCTGGGTGCTGGCCGAGATCGACCGCGTGGTGATGCCGCCGCTCCTTCGCCAGGTGATCGACAACCGCGTCTCGCGGGTCGGCGAGGACCTACGCGAGCCGCTCGCGATCGCGGCCGTGATTGGCCAGGTGGTCCCGCTCGATCTCTGGCAGGAGCGGACCGGGATGGAGCACGAGACCCTCCTCGCGATCGCCGAGCGAGCGGTCGACGCCCATCTGCTCGAAGCGGCCCCCGACGGGACCCGGGTGCGATTCGTGCATGCCCTAAACCCGTGAAGCCCTCTACGAGAGCGTCCTGCCGCCCCGGCGCCGGGTGTGGCATCGCCAGGTCGGGGAAGCCCTCGCCTCACGGCCGGCGCCGGATCTTGACGGCGTGGCCTACCATTTTCAGCAAGCTGGCGATCCCCGGGCCGTGGCTTGGCTCATCCGGGCGGGCGAACGGGCGCAGCGAGCCTATGCCTGGCTGACCGCGGTGGAGCGGTTCGCGGCAGCCGCCGCCTTGCTCGACGGCGTTCCGGGCGGCGAGCGGGCGCGGGGCCGGCTCCTCTTCCGCCGCGGCCGGTTACTGCGCTATTCACAACCGTCCCGAGGCATCATCGACCTGGCGGAGGCCGAGCGCCTCGGCGACATCGCCGGCGATCCTGTGCTCGCTGCCGAGGCACGGGTCTCGCGCGGCTTCACCCGGTGCTACGCCGACGACTTTCGCTTGGGCCTGATCGAGATGGCGGCAGGGGTGGCGGCGCTGGAATCGCTCCCGATGGCCGAATTCCTCCCCCAAGATGCCACCACGGCATGGCTGGCGGATGCGCTTCCCGCCAGAACGCCAGGGGGCGCTCCGACCGTTGATCCGGCAGCGGCCCATCTCACCGCGATCGGCGTCAGCCACCGCCGGGGCACCCTGCCCTGGTTCCTCGCCGCGAGCGGGCGGCTCGCGGAAGCGATCGCGATCGGCGAAGCGTTCCTGAACCAGGTGGCCGCGGCGCCGCCGGCCGGGGACTTGGTGGTCGCCGCCACCGGGCATGCCGAGCAAGGGATGGGCATCATCCATGCCTCGCTCGGTCGCCCCGATGCGGCGCGGGCGAGCTTTGCCCGCGCCCGCGCCGCCTATGACTCGCTCGACCATCACGCGGTCATCGCCTTTACCCTCCTGTGTGAGCTGCGGGATGTCATGCTCCCCTACGGCGCGACCGAGGTGGCGGAGCGCCGCCGGCTGGCGACGGCGGCGGAAGCGGCCTTGCGCCGGGCCGGCGGCGCCTTCGCCGCCGGCGTCTCGCCCCGCCGGGCCTGGCTGGGTGTCCTCTTCATCGAGGGGAACTGGTCCGAGGTTCGCGACATCGCCGGTGATGTCACGGTACATGGGAACTATTACCTTCGCCGCGTCGTGACCGGCACCCTCGGCCCCATGGCCCGCGAACAGGGCGAACCGACTCTGGCGTGGGGATTGATTCACGGCCTCCTGCCGCAAGGCATCGCCACCGAGCCCGGCGGCAGCGTCTTCCACGATGCGGTGCTTTGCCAGCAGTTGGCGGCCAATCTCGAGATCGATCGCGGCTTTCTGCCGGGAGCATTGGTCTGGCTCGAAGCAAACGACCGCTGGCTGGCCCGGAACGGGAGCGTGCTGGGCCGGGCCGATAACCGGGTGGTGTGGGCGCGATATCACCGGGCGGCGGGCGATCGCGAGCGGACTCGGGCCGCCGCGGCGGAAGCCCGTGCCGCCGCCAGCCAGCCGGTCCAGCCGCTCGCGCTCTTGGCGGCCCATCGCCTCAGTGG
>JALZJP010000243.1 GCA_030859715.1 Chloroflexota bacterium | reverse complement strand
CCCCGGTGCCCTCCCGCGGCGCGGGATCAGTTACCTCGAGCTCGATCGCTCGCTGGTTACTTCAGCGTCGCCAGCAGCTCAGCGAGGCGGTCCCAGCTTTCGGTGGCGCCCGATTCCATCCCCGATTCGAGCATGCCGTCGAAATCGGCGGCGCTCTGGAAGAGCGAGGTGACGGTCAGCCTGGTCTTGCCGTCGAGATCTTCGAAAATCGCGGTATCGACGACGATGTGGCCCGGCATCGGCTCGAACTCGAAGGTGGAGACCAGCCGCTCCGGGGGCACGACCTCGCGATACTCGCCGCGGAAGCCGTACTCCGCGCCGTCGGCGCCACGATGGACGTAGCGCCAGGCGCCGCCCGGCTTGACGTCCATCGTGTCGACCGTCGTCTTCACGTCGCGCGGTCCCCACCAGTGCGGGATGTGCGCGGGATCGGTGTAGGCGCTGAACACGAGCTCGCGCGGGGCGTCGAAGACGCGGCTCATGCTGCCTTCGCGATCCGAGAGCCGGGTGAAGGTGGTGGGGTTGCTGTCGCTTGTCATGGTGTCCGCTCCTGTTCCGTGTCTCGCTTCCGACCAGCGTTTAATTCGCTATTTAGCTAATCAGTATAATAATGCCTCGCCAGCCTCCTGTCAACCCCTTTCCACTGCCGCATCGCCTGGTTCTTGAGCGCGGCCACCGCCTCAGCGAGCGCACCGTGAGGGGGACTGCCCACGCCGCGACGAGACGTCCGCGAAGGCGAGTTAGGCCGCTCCTTCGACCCCGGCGACGCGGCGGCGGGTGAGCAATTGAGCCCGGCGGGCGTAGATCACCAGCGCGACCAGGGTGACGACGAAGGGGATGCTGTGGATCAACTCGCCCGGAATGTTGGCGTAGAGTGCCGGCAGGACGATCGCCAGCGCCTCGAAGGCGCCGAAGAGGAGGGCGGCGATGGCGACGCCGCCGGGCCGACGAGCCCCGAGGAGGACGGCGCCGAGGGCGATGAAGCCGCGGCCGGCGGTCATGTCGCGGGTAAAGCCGATGTAGTTGAACATCGCGAGCTGGACCCCGCCCAGCGCCGCCAGGGCGCCGGAAAGGATTAGCCCCAGGGCCCGCATCTGATCGGGCGAGATGCCGGCCGCCGCCGCCGCCGGGGCGTACTCGCCGACCGCTCGCAGGCGCAAGCCGGTCGCCGTCCGGTAGAGCATGAACCAGATGCCGGCCACCAGGACGACGGTGGCCCAGGTCAAATAGGAATGGCCCGAGAGGGCGGCTTGGAGCGTGCCGCCGACGCCGGGGATCGCCCCCAGCCAGGCGAGGTCAAGCCGCGGAATGCTCTTCGAGGGCAGGGCCAGCGAGGTGCCCCGGTCGCCGCCGGTGGCCTGGGCCAGGATAAAGACGGTGCCGCCGGCGGCCATCAAGTTGATCGCGAACCCGACCAACACCACATCGGCTCCGAACCGGAGGTGGAAGAGCGCCATCACGGCGCCCAGCGCCATGCCGACCAGGACGCCGGCGATCAGCCCGATCCACCAGGGGAAGGAGGCGGAGACGATCACGGCGGTCAGCGCCGCTGACAGCATCATCCCTTCCAGGGCGACGTTGAGGGCGCCCGAAAGCTCGGCCAGCAGCCCGCCCAGGGCGGCCAGTAGCAGCGGCACCGTGGTCCGGATCACGGCGAAGAAGAAGGTGGCTGAAATGATGGTCGTCAGCAGCTCCATCATCGGACCGCCTGCTCCGTGAGTGGACCGCCGCCGATGATCGGCGGTTGCGGCGCACCGGGGTCGCCATCGGTGTCCGGGGCGCGGTTGGCCCGGAGCCAACCGTAGAGGCCGGCGGAGGCGACCAGCAGGATCACGACCCCCTGGATAATGCCGATCATCTCGGTCGGGACATCGCTGCGCAAGCCCATCAGCACCGCCCCTTGGCGCAGGTAGCCATAGAAGAGGGCCGCGATCGGAATGAGCAGCGGGCGATTGCGGGCCACGATCGCGACCAGGATACCCTCAAAGGTGATGAAGCCCTCGAACCCAATCGCCAGTTGGCCGTAGGCGGTGCCCTGGACGAAGACCGCGCCCAGCATGCCGCCGACGATGCCGGATACGACCATCGTCCGCACGATCGTGCGCGGCACGTTGATCCCGACGTACTCGGCGAAGCGGGCGTTGAACCCGACCATCCGCAGGTCGAAGCCGCGCTTGGTCCGGTAGAGGTAAAACCAGATGACAATCACGGCGATGATGGCGATGACGATGCCGAGGTCGATCCGGGTCCGGGGAATCAGCGTTGGATAGACCGCGCTGTCGGGAAAGGGCGCGGAGCGGTTCAGGCCCGAGCCGGGCGGGGAGAACCGGGTCCGGATCAGCCAGCCGAAGACATCGATCGCGATGTAGTTGAGCATCAGAGTGGAGACGATCTCGTTGGCGCCGAAGCGGGCTTTGACGATGCCCGGAATCCAGCCATAGACCGCCCCGGTCAGCGCCGCCGCGAGCAGGCCGAGCGGAATCGAAACCCAAGATTGGCCCAGGCTGGAGAGGGCGATGACGCCGGCGGCCAAGCCCCCGAGATAGGCTTGGCCCTGCACCCCAAGCGCGAACAGCCGGGCCTGGAAGACCAGGCTCAAGGCCAGGCCGGCCAGCGTCAGCTTCGCCACGTCGTCGAGCCAGACCCCGATCGTGCGGGGACTGCCGAGGGGGCCGCCCAGGAGGGCGGCGAATGCCTCGCCCGGTTCAGCGGAGACGACCAGGACGATGATGAAGGTGATGATCAGGGCGACGACCAGGGCGAGGACCGTCCGCAGCACCTCGAACGCCCACTCTGGCCAGCGGCTCATGACGCCATCGCTCGCTCGGCCGCCGGTTGTTCTCGCGCCCCGAGCATGTAGGTGCCCAAATCCTCCGGCGTCAGGCTGGCCGGGTCGGAAAAGGCGGCGACGAGGCGGCCCTTGGCGAGGACGATAATCCGATCCGCCAGGGCCAACAGCTCGGTCAGGTCGGCCGAGGTCAGGATGATCGCGGCGCCCCGCGCACGGGCCTCGATGAGGCTTTGCCAGACGAACTCGGTGGCGCCGATGTCGATGCCGCGGGTCGGTTGCGCCGCCAATAGTAACTTGGGCTGGCTGGAGAGCTCGCGGGCGATGACGACCTTTTGCATGTTGCCGCCGGAGAGCGTGTCCACCGGCACCTGGACCGAGCTCGTCCGCACGCCGTAGGCGGTTACCAGCTCGGTCGCCGCCCGCCGGATCGCGGTCCAATCGAGGATGCCGCGGTTGACCAGCGGCGGCCGGTCAATCCGTTCGGCCACCATGTTCTCCGCGATCGTCGCTTCCGCCGCCAGGCCCCGCGCCAGCCGGTCCTCCGGGATGCTGGCGACGCCGGCCTGGCGCAACTGGCGGACGCTGCGGCCGGTGACATTTTTCTCGCCGAGCGTGATCCGGCCGGCCGTCGGCTGGCGGAGGCCAGAGAGGACATCCAGCAGCTCTGACTGGCCGTTCCCCTCGACCGCGGCGATACCGAGGATTTCGCCCGATCGGACGACGAACGAGACATCATTGACCGCCGGCAGTTGGGCGCTGTTGTTGGCGCTGACCCCTTCAATCGCGCAGACGACCGGCCCGATGGCGTGGCTCGTGCGCGCCACCTGCAGCGAGACGTCGCGCCCGACCATCAGGCGCGTCAGCTCCCGCGCGGTGGCATCCGCGGTTCGGAGGTTGCCGACCACCCGGCCGCCGCGCATCACCGTGATCGCATCGGAGATGGCCAGTACCTCCGGCAGCTTGTGCGCGATGAAGAGGACCGTCCGGCCCTGTGCCACGAGGCCGCGGATGGCCGTAAACAGCTCGGCCACCTCTTGGGGGGTCAGCACCGCGGTTGGCTCGTCGAGGATCAGGATTTGGGCGTTGCGGTAGAGCGCCTTGAGGATCTCGACTCGTTGCTGCTGGCCGACCGGGATCGTGCCGACGGTCGCCGCAGGATCGACCGGCAGCCCGAACCGCTCCGCCAGCTCGCTCACCGACCGCAACGCCGCCGGCAGATCGAGGACGAGGCCGCGACGAGGCTCCGCCCCAAGGACGACGTTTTCGGCCACGCTGAGCGACGGCACCAGCGAAAAATGCTGGAACACCATGCCAATCCCAAGCGCGATCGCCTTCGCCGGTGAGGAGATGTGGACGGGTTTGCCGTCCAGGAGGATGGCGCCGGTGTCGGGCTGCTCGATCCCATACAGGATCTTCATCAGCGTCGACTTGCCGGCGCCATTCTCGCCGACGATGGCATGCACCTCGCCGGCGGCCACGTCCAGGCTGACGTCATCGTTGGCGAGGGTGCCACCGGGGTAGCGCTTGAAAATGCCGCGCATTTCCAAGGCAAGCGGTGCGTCCATCAGCGTCTACCCGGTCCGGTCGCTACTCGATCGCGCCTTCGACGTCGATCTCGCCACTGGCTATCTGTTCGCGTAGCTCGTCGACAGTGGTCCGAACTTCGTCCGGCACGACCTCGTTGTAGTTCTCATCCTGGACGATATCGACCGCGCCCTCGGCCAAGCCCAGGGTGATCGCGGTGCCGTATTCGGTGGTGCCGTCGAGCGTGCCCTCGACCGCGAGGAAGAGCGACTGGCCGACGTTTTTGAGGACCGAGGTAAAGATGACCTCGGCCTGGGCCGGGTCGGTCTCGGCGAAGAGCGCGGCCTGGTCCGAATCGACGCCGATGGCCAAGACCGATTCATCGCGGGCGGCCTGGAGCGAGCCGATGCCGGAGCTGCCGGCGATCGGGAAGATGATGTCGGCGCCCTGTTGAATCTGGGCCAGGGCCAGCTCCTTGCCCTTCGCCGGGTCGGAGAAGGGATTGGCGCCGCCGACGACCGCTCGTAGCACCTCGACCTCCGGGTCCGCCGCTTCGGCGCCTTGCTCGAAGCCGACCGCGAACTCCACCACCGTGGCGCCTTCGGCGCCCAGAATGGTGCCGAGGACGCCGCTCTCGCTGACCATCGCGGCGGCGTAGCCGGCCAGGTACGCGGCATCGGCGGTGCCATACTGGATCGAGTAGACGTTGTCGCAGCAGCCGGTGCTGTAATCGACCACGTCATCGAAGATGATGAACCGCTTGTCCGGGTACTCGGGCGCGATCTCGGTGAGGAACCCGTTCATGTCGAAGGTGCCGACGATGATCACGTCGTAGTCGCCTTCGGCGGCCTCGGCCAGCGCCGGCTCCCACCGGGATGGGTCGTATCCGGCCTCCAGGATCTCGGTCTCGACCCCCAGCTCTTCTTCCATCCGGTTCATGCCCTCGGCGGCGGAATCGAAGAAGCTCTTGTCGCCCAGCACCCCGTTGACCACGAACACCACCCGGAGCGGGTCATCCTGGGCGGCGGCCTGGCGGACGCCGGTCTGGACCAGCAGCCCGGTCACGATCAGCAGGCAGGCCAGGGCAAATCGGCTGACGATTCTCGTATCCATCTGTATCGTCTCCTCGCTGTTTTGGGCGCACCCACCGCGCGCCCGGCCGTGCGTCTGACCGCTACGTCGCGGTCTCGACGCGATCCCAAAAGTGCCGATACGCCCGCGCGTACGCATCGTTGAGGCGTTGGAGATCGATCCCCATCAACTGATTGTCCTTCACGATCCATTCTCCCGCCACTAGGACATGCCGGACATCGTGCCCGGAGCCGGAGTACACGAGCAGTGTTGCCAGATCAGGGGCGGCTGAATATCCTGGTCCCCGGCAAGCGACCGCGATCAGGTCGGCTGCCTTACCAATCTCGAGGCTGCCCGTCTCCGCCTCGAGACCAAGCGCGGCGGCGCCGTTGATCGTCGCCATCCGGAGCAGGGTGCCGGCGGGAAGGGCGCTGGCGCGACCCTCCCGGTGCGAGGCGGCCAGCCCGGCCGTCTTCATCTCGGTGAACAGATCATAACTGGTATTGGCCGCCGCGTTGTCCGTGCCGAGGGCGACAGTGACTCCCGCCGCCAGCAGGTCTACGACCGGCGTGATGGCCGGCCGGCCGGAGCGCAGGCCGGCGGTCGGGCAATGAACGACCGCGGCGTGCTTTGCGTTGGCAAAGACCGCGATGTCCGCCGCCACTAGGTCCAGGCAATGCGCGGCCAGGACGCGGGCCTCGAAGAAGCCGATCTGATCCAGCGCGACCGCCGCCGTGACGCCGCGCGACGCCAGCGTGTGCTCATTGTCCTCCGGGCCGACCGCCATGTGCAGATGGAGCCCGACGCCGTGGGTCTTCGCGGCCGCCGCCTCGGCCCGCAGCAGCGACTCTGAATTGTCGACGAAGGGCGCGTGGGGACCGATCCAACCTTGCAACCGGTCGTTGCCGTCGTTGCCGGCATGACCGACGAAGGCAAGCGCGGCCGCCAGTTCCCGCTCACCACGTTCCTCATCGCCCAGCTCGACGATGCCGTAGGCGACCACGGCCCGCATCCCGGAGGCGTGGGCGGCGGCGTAGACCTCGCCGGCAAAGAAATACTGGTCGGCGACGAGCGTGGTGCCGCAAAGGGCCATCTCGGCATAGGAGAGCGCGGCGGCGGGTTGGATATCAGCCGCAATGAGATGCAGCTCCGGCTCCCGGATCGCCCGCCACCAGCCGTCCATGGTCAGCAGGCTGTGGCCCTCGGCCCGGCCCCGGAACAGGATCATGGGCGAGTGAGTGTGGGCATTGACCAGGCCCGGCAGCAGGGCGTGGCCGCTCAGGTCGACCACGGCATCGGAACCGGCGCCCCGCGGCGCCGTGCCCGCCGGGCCAAGGTCCACGATCCGGCCGTCCGCGATCGCGAGCCAGCCGCCCGCGAGGACGCGATGCTCGGCATCGGCGGTGAAGATGTCCGCATCGCGAAGGAGCGTAACCGGCACCGGCTCAACTCGCGCTATCCGTGAACGGCGTTGACATTGACGCACGATACAACCGGTTGCCGGTGGCGTCAATCACTCACGGCTCCGCCCGTTCTCGCGGGTCCAGCACAGCGAGGAATGAACGGGGCGACAGGATCGCAACGTCACGAAAGGCGCCAAGTCGCAGAAGCTCCGCATCGCCGGTGACGAGGTAGGCAACACCGCCGCTGTCCGCCGTGGCAAGGACGAGATTGTCGTCGTATTCTGAGACGATGGTCGGAACCGGCGTGGTGATGGGGATGACAATCGCGCGTTGTCGGACGAGGCGGAGGTACACGTTGCGTGCCCGCCGATCGAGTTGTTGCGCAAAGTACGGATTGCGCGGCGCCTCCTCCAGCTCGGCCAAGATGTGGGAGGAGACTACCACGATCAGGTCAGCGCGGCGCCAAGCCTCCATCAAGATTGCAACAGGACCAGCCACGGAGGTGGCGCCCGAAGCAAGCACATTGGTGTCCAGGGTAACTCGGATCACGCGATTGCGGCGGCCTTCGCCTGACGCTCGGCCTCCTTTTCCGCTCGAAGCTCAGCAACGATCCGAATAGACTCTCGTTCGATCTCCTCGGGCGGAACGTCCTTGAACGACTCCCGCATCTCGTCGATGATGGCGAAGTCTCGCTCCCGTTCCTCGCGTTCCCGATCGAAGCGCACCAACCGGTCTAAATCCGCTGGTGAGACGAGGGCCGCCACCGGGATGCCGCTCTTTTCAATGAGTACCCTTGTCTCCTCGCGGTAGACATCGTTGACGAGGGCGCTGAAGCGGCGCTTGACCTCCGAGATCTTCATGGTCTGGGTCGTTGGCTGTTGTTGGCGCATCCCGCTCCTCCCACAGAGGCCATCATGATGTCGCACAAGAGTGTGTCTGAAACAGGCGTAGCACGCGGATGATACGGTCAGTGTAGCCGCTGAAATAGGACCCGCGCCATGGCTGGCGGACTACGCCCAGGACCAGGCCAGCCGGCGTGCGGCGGCGGGGAATCGCCGCGGGCCCGATACCAGCAGCCAGCCGAGGAAGAGGAGCGGCGGCAGGACACCGGCGATCCAACTAACGACCGGCGGCGGGCCGGGTTGTTCGGTCAGGTTCATTGGGCCGAAGGCGCCGCTGCCGGTGCCGTCCGGGCCATCGATGGTGAGCTGGATGGTCCACGGGCCGGGCGCTGGCAGCGCGATCAGATCGATGCCCCAGACCGCGCGGTTGCGAGGATGGCGCGGCAGCGGCGCCTCGAAGTACAGGCTGCCGTCTGGCTGGATGAATGCGATGGTGCCGGTCTTGTCCTGGATGCCGCCCGCCGGGTTGACCGTGAAGTCCACCGACCGCTCGGCCGCGATCGGCCAGTCGCTGCCCCAGACCTCGACCGGGTACGGGCCAACCCTGATGCGCTCAAGGAACATCGCGGCCCCGATGCCGCCGATAACATACTCGGCCGGACCACGAAACAGGCCGCCCAGCACCGAAACCGTCCCCGCCGTGACCCCGCGATAGCGGAAGGTGGTCACCAGAACCACGGAGAGCGCGGTGAGCCCGGCGATGGCGATACCGGCATAGAGGACGAGGTGCGGCGCGGTGAAGAACGTATCCGGCCCGACATCGCTGTGCCAATGCACGTCCCAGGCAAACCCGAGGAACGACAGCAAGCTGCCGATCAGAAACGGGATCGAGGCGACGACCCGGAATCGATCGTAGACCAGCACCGGCGACCGGGCCGGGAAGAGGGACGGCCGAGCAACCCATGTAGCCACGATGCGAGACTCGTGGTTTGGTCGCATTCAGGTCACCGCATCGCGGCCAACAAATGATGTCATCAGATGAATAACGCTTCGCTCACTGGTAGGTGAGGTAGCGGGGATCAGGAGTTTCGGTAGTCACGTCGTAGGGGTCGAAGATGATGAGGTAGGGGTCGTAGTTGGGCAGCTCGAAGGCGACCCAGCCTTCCCGTGAGGCGCCGGGATAGTAGGCGCCGCTGGCATCGGGCACGGGCGGGGTCAGGGTGACAAAATCGAGCAACTGGGCGCCGGTGGCGTCGGCCAGGGCGAAGGCATTGGCCGGGAAGTAGGATGGGTCGCCGCCGGTGCCGATGTTCGTGACTCGGACTTGGAGCGCCAGCCAGGGTGAGTCGTTGTTCGAGTCCTCGATCCCGAGGGCGCCCGTCCGGTAATCGACCAGGGCGAAGACATCGGCCCCGACCGCGACATCGATCAGCTCGACCTGCCAGGTTCCGGTCACAATCGCCGTGTTGAGCTCCGCTGGGGCCGCGGCCGTCAGTCCGGCCTCGTTCCGGGCGGCGGCGGGCGTGGTCGCGTCCGGGATGCTGGTGCCGGCGAGCAGGGTCAGCGTTTGGCGGGCCCAGGTGCCGGGGAAGCTCGGGCTGTCAAAGACGAGGAGCGGCTCGGTCTCCGCCGTCGGCGCCTCGAAGATGAGCCAGCCCTCGGCGCTGGCGCCAGGGTCGATCGTGGCGAACAGGGCCGGCGCCGGCGGCTCGGCGATCAAGAAGCGGTGAACGATGCCGGAGGAGCCGGTCAGGCCGAAATCGTCGTTGCTGACAAAGACCGGCGTCTCGCCCTCGTTGCCGACCGTGACATGGGCCAGGACAAAGGTGTGATCCTGGCGCGGCGCTGGGTTGTTCGGCGAGGCCGCCAGCACCCGTTCGACCGCGGCCGGCCCGGACGACACGTCGCTCACGGTGATCCGGAGCGGGCCGGCGATCGCCGCCTGGCCAAGGGGAACCGGATCATTCCGGCTGGCGCCGGTGGAATCCGTTTCCTGAGCGAAGCCCGCGACCGAGTGCCCGCCGGCGTGGCTGACCAGCGTGGCGGCGACGCCAATAGCGATGACCAAGATGAGGGATAGCGTCGCCGGCCACCCGGCGTGTCTCTGGTGTTGGCCCGACGTATTCGCGGTCTGACGGTGATCCGGCATCCTCTGGGCTTCCTTCCTCACCCGCCAGCGGGGGCGATGCCGCCATTCTACGCGGTCGCGGCCGGATCGCCCGGGCGGGCGATGAAGGTCCAGATGGTTGCCGCCGCTTGTTGCAGTCGGAGATCGAGCGAACCCACGTCAGCAGCCGAGAGCGGATTCTGGTTGCCGCGCATGTCGGCGCCAAACTCACCCCAACCGTCAAGCACCGTCCAGTCATCGTTGTGGAGCAGGGTTTCCAATTCCCATGGCAAGATGCCGTTGGCCAGCGCCTCATCGGGGAAGGCGAACCGCCGCCACCGCTCACGATAGATCGGGGAGCGCGCGCCGGGCACGCTGACGTACAGTCGCCCGCCGGGACGGATCACCCGGCGCAGCTCCTGCAGCGCGACCCACGGATTGGGCACGAATTGGAGCGAGACCCGCGCCAAGATCGCGTCGTAGCTCGCCGCCGGGTCGGGCAGGGAGGAGAGATCGCCAACCCGCCATTCGACCTCCAGCTGGCGCTCGGCGCCATGGGCACGGGCTCGCTCAATCATGGCTGGGGCGACATCAATCGCCGTCACGATGCAGCCGAGGGCGGCAAACTCGAGCGCGAACTGCCCGGTGCCGCAGCCGGCATCAAGCAATCTCGAACCGGGCTCTAACCGAAGCGCGGCAGCGGTGCGGTCGAGGTCGGCCGGGCGGTCGGGGGCCGTCCGGTTCGCTTCCGCCCTGGTGTCCCATTCCTCGGCCCGAGCCGACCACACGTCACGCATCCCGGCCAAGAACTGGTCGTACTCGGTCGGATTGCCCACATCGAGCCCTTTCCTCTGTTCGGTCGCCGGCCCCCGCGGCCATACGGATCAGGGGTGGGCTCAAGCCCACCCCTGGAATCCTACGGCGTGATTCGTTCGTGAGTCTACCGCCTAGTCATCGTCGTCGTCGTCATCATCGTCGATGTCGTTGCCGCGGTTGCCGCCGCTATTGACATCGCCGATGACGACGGTGCCGCCGCTGGCGTCGGCGTCGGCGGTGCCGCCGGTGCCGGCGCTGGCATCCGTGTTGCCACGGCCGCCGGTGATGACGATGTTGCCATCGCCGCCGCTGGCATCCGCCTCGGCCTCACCGCCAGCGGCACTAACCGAGATCTCGGTCTCGTTCGTCACCGTGCCGCCGGTGACCTCCCGGTCCGGTTGACCCCGGCGCGTGGTGTCGTCGGCGACGCCGAAGTCGAGCTCGAGCAGCAGCGAGTCGTTGCCGGACAGGCAGAGCAGGCGGCCGGCGACGTTGTTGAGGCGGATATCCGACCCCGTGTTGCCGCCGCTACGCACGGTGCCGATCTCGACCACCCCGCCGGAGGCATCGGCGTCGGCGTCGCCGCCGATGCCGGCGCTGGCGTCGACGCTCACATCCCGGCCCGAGGTCTCAACTTGGGCGATGTTGTCATCCCCGCCGCTGGCGTCGGCCTCGGCCTCGCCACCGCTGGCATCGACCGCGATATCGGTCGTGTTGCTGACATCGCCGCCCTCGACCACGGTGTTGACCGCGCCGGGCGCCTGGCATGGCGGCGGCACGCAACCGCCC
>JALZJP010000159.1 GCA_030859715.1 Chloroflexota bacterium | reverse complement strand
CGCTTAGGGTGGCAGGCGCCGGGCGAGATGGTGCCGATCCGCTCCACGCCGGGCGCCTGGCGGGCCACGCTGCGGGCCGGAGATCGGCGCCGGCGCCGGGAGACGGTGCTCACCCTCCTCCCCAGCGACGATACCGCCGCCGGCTGCTCCCTGGGGCGGATCACGCTCTCGGCGCGGGGTGGCGTCTCCGGCGCCTTCCGGATTGAGCGCACCGATCAGCTTGGGTTGACCACCACCAGCGAAATGACGGGCCTGGCGCCGATCGCGCGGGGCATCTTCGCGCCGGTGCCGGACGACGCGGTCTTGCTCGCGGCGGAGCTCCAGGTTTTTGGCCGGGACCTTATCT
This sequence comes from Chloroflexota bacterium, assembly GCA_030859715.1. GTDB lineage: Bacteria > Chloroflexota > Chloroflexia > Thermomicrobiales > UBA6265 > JACCYK01. The sequence goes on along the minus strand of JALZJP010000159.1, from coordinate 4,798 downwards.
ACGAAGCGGCGCTGGCCCTGGCCTCGGTCCTGGCCCCCGACCTTCAGGTGACGGAGCAATCGCCATGAGAGACCAGAGCACGGCTGCCATCCCCGGTCACGGCGAGGTTCAGGTGGTCGCCGATGCCGAGGCGCTGGCGCGCGCGGCGGCGGCCGCCTTTGTCCGCGTCACCACCGTCGCCGTCACCGAGTGTGGCCGGGCGTATGTCGCGCTCTCCGGCGGCTCAACTCCGAAGCGGATGGGCGAGCTGCTCGCCAGTGCCCCATACCGGGACCAGGTGCCCTGGGGCCAGGTGGAGGTCTTCTGGGGTGATGAGCGCTGGGTCCCGGAATCGAGCCCAGAGAGCAACGCCGGCGTCGCCAAACGCACCTTCCTCGACCGGGTCCCGATCGCGCCGGATCGGGTGCATCCCTTCCCCACCGCCGGCGACGACCCGAGCGCCGCGGCGGCGGCGTATGAAGCGACCCTGCGTGATGTCTTCGCTCAGCCAAACGGGGTTCCCGTTTTCGATCTGATCTTGCTGGGCATGGGCGACGATGGCCACACCGCGTCCCTCTTCCCGCGCAGTCCGGCCCTGCGCGAGGGGCGCGCCCTGGCGGCCGCCAACCCGCTGCCGCAACAGCAGACCGTGCGGCTGACGCTCACCTACCCGGTGCTCAACGCCGGACGCGAGGTGGTATGTTTGGTCGGCGGCGGCGGCAAAGCCGAAACCCTGGCGGCGGTGCTGGAAGGACCGAGCCGGCCGGACGAGCTTCCGGCGCAGCGCATCCAGCCGGTGAGCGGCCGGCTGACCTGGCTGGTCGATGCCGCCGCCGCGGCCAGGCTGACCAGAGCGGGAGCAACGAGTGCGTGACGCGGAACGACTAGCGGCGCTGGCGCGGGCCGCGGCCGCCAACGTGGAATCGGGGATGACGATCGGCCTCGGCACCGGCTCGACCGCCGACGCCGCGATCCGGGAACTGGGCCGCCGGGCCCAGGAGGGGCTCTCGATCCGAGGCGTGCCGACCTCGCGACGCACCGCCAAGCTGGCCCGCGAGCTGGGTATCCGCCTGGTCTCCCTGGAAGAAGTGGAGCACATCGACATTGGCATTGATGGGGCGGACGAGATCGACCCGCGCCTCAACGCGACCAAGGGCCGGGGCGGGGCGCTGCTCCATGAAAAGCTGGTGGCGCTTGTCTGCGCCGATTACGTCCTCATCGCGTCCGCTGAAAAACTGGTGACGCAATTGGGCACCCGGCTCCCCCTGCCGGTCGAGGTGGTGCCCTTTGGCTGGCAGCACACGGCGGCCCGGTTGGCGGCGCTCGGCCTGCAACCGGATTTGCGGCCTGACCCGGATCAGCCGTCGAGCCCATTCCACAGCGACGGCGGCCATCTCATCCTCGATTGCGCGACCGGGCCGCTGACGGACCCAACCGAACTGGCGGCGAGCATCAAGGCGGTCGCCGGCGTGGTCGATCACGGCCTGTTCCTGGGCGTCGCCGACCGGGCCCTGATCGCCGAGCCAGATGGCACCATTCGTGAGATAGTTCGCGCCAGGACGAGAGACGCCTAACCGCTCATCGGACAGGCTGGTGACGCCGCGTGGCGCCACCGGCGCCAACGCCGCCCGTCACCGGGCCGGCACGTTCGCACGAAGGAGATCGCCGTGGGCGCTCGGATCAATCTCGGTCAGATCTGGGGAATCCCGATTGGGCTCCACTGGAGCCTGCTCCTCGTCTTCGCCTTGCTCACCTGGTCCCTGGCCGACGGCTTTCTCCCCGACCGCTACCCCGATCTCGACCTCACCGCGCGCTGGATCATCGCCGGCATCACCAGCGTCTTCTTCTTCGCTTCGATCCTGCTGCACGAGCTGGGGCACGCCTGGGTGGCGCTTCGCAACGGCATTCCGGTCAATCGGATCACGCTCTTCATCTTCGGCGGCGCGGCGGAGATCGATCGCCAGGCCAGGACGCCGGGCGCCGAGTTCCGGGTCGCGGTCGGTGGCCCGGTGGTCAGCCTGATCCTGGCGGCCGTGTTTGGCGCCCTCGCCTACGTGACGGGCGACTTCATCTACGCCGGCGCCTCGTTTTCCTGGCTGGCGCAGATCAATCTGATGTTGCTGTTGTTCAATCTGGTGCCCGGCTACCCGCTGGATGGCGGCCGGATGCTGCGGGCCGCGGTCTGGCACTTCACCAAGAGCGAAAAGCGGGCCTCAACGGTCGCCATGATCAGTGGTCAGCTCGTCGCCTTCGGCCTGATGGCGATCGGCGGCATCCTGATCCTCAACGGCCAGTTTCTCAACGGCATCTGGCTCATCTTTATTGGCTGGTTCCTGCAAAACGCGACCGTGGCCGAGCAATCGACCTCCACCATCCAGCGGCAGCTCGCCGGGGTCAAGGTGTCGCAGGCGATGGCAATGAGCAAAGAGCCCCGGTTGCCGAGCCGGATGAAGATCCGCCAGCTCGTCGATGACTACGCCCTGGCGCACGGGCACCGCTTCTTCCTGGTGATGGATGACGACGTGCCACGCGGTCTGGTGACGCTGCGCGGCCTATCTCAGGTGCCCCGTGAGCGCTGGGACTGGGCCTCGATCACCGAAGTGATGGTCCCCTGGTCCGAATTGACCAAGGTGACCCCGGACACTGACCTGCTGGAAGCGATGAAGCTGATGGACGACAAGCAGGTCGGCCAGGTGCCGGTGGTCCAGGGCAACACGGTGATCGGCCTACTGACGCGGGAAGAGATCCTCCACTACATGCGCCTGCAAGTGGAGCTGTCCGCCTAATCCGCAAATCGCCGAAGCTGGGAAGCTCATGGAGTGTGACCGGGTGCCCTGGCACGACCCGTTTGACCTACAAGCAGATTTCCTTCGGGTGCGTTTCACATTTTGGTAGCCGCGGCCGATGGGCGGCGGAGGAAGGGACGGCGCCAGGGATGATCGGCCGTCGGTTTCCCGTGCTGCACCAGCTTGGGCCGGGTTGGGGGCCGACGGCGGACCTGTCGCCGCGCAGCGTGGCGTGCCTGCTGCTGCTGGCGCCGCTGGGGGGCGAGCTGGGGCCAGACCTCGTCCCAGCGCTCATTCGCCAGCACCACCCGCAGCGCGATCATGGCCGGCAGCACCGCCGGGTGCCAGTGCATCCCACCCCGCTTGAGCCGGGCTTGGAGCACCGTGGTGTGGGCGCTCTCCACACAGCCGCTGCCAATCGGGTAGCCGGCGGCCACGAACGCGGGGTAGGCGAGCATCGGCCGGCGCTCCCCCAGGTAGCGCAGCGCCGCCTCCCGCTCGGGACTCTCCGGCAGCGCGGCCAAGGCCGTGAGCACCCGATCCGCCTCGCCGTGGCGCAACTCATGGCGCCAGGTGGCGATCCATTCGCTGGTGGCCGCGGTGCCGGGGCCGAAGCTGGCCTGGGCGGCGGCGGCCAAGGAGTCGACGGCATGGGCGAAATCGAGGATGCGCACCGCCTGCGGACAGTGCAAATCGAGGAAGCTCTGGATCCACGGGGCGCCATCACTGACGGCGACCACTCGCGGCGCCTGGTCCACGCCGCGCCCGACCACTTCGCCCAAGGCTTCCTGCCGAAAGGTCTCGGCGGGGCCGAAGGTGCCCGCATACGAGAGCTGGGTGGTCCGCACCGTGCGCGGGTCGCGCGGATCCGGCGTCACCACGCCAATGGCGGCCAGACGGGCTTCCCGCCACTCCCCGCCCACCACCGGCAGCATGCTGCCATCGACACTGATCTGCAGCAGCTCGGCCGGCACCGGGGGGGACGGGGCGGTGCCGGCACTGATCGCGCCACGCTGCATCGCCTCCAAGGCGCGCACCGCCTCGCCACTGGCAATCGCCGCCCGGCGCAGGGTAGCCGGACTGAGTCGCGTGCCGGTGCAGCGGGCAAGGAAGGCGGCGGCCTCGGGAAAGGTCAGCTTGGCCCCCAGCCACACGCCCAGTTCCACCAAGGCAGGGGACGCGCCTTCAGGCCCCAGCCCCAAGGCCTCGGCCAGGGGGGAAAAGCCCGGCTCCGCAGGCCGGACACCGATATCCTGGTCCCTGCACCGTCACCGCCTGGTCCTGGGCGGTGCGCACCGTGCGCTGCCGCTGTCCGACTTGCTGCATCGGCACCTTGCAGCACGGACAGTCCGGCCGCGCGGGCACCGCAGCCGCCTGGGCCGCCTCCGCCAGCAGGGCGGTGCGCACCGGCGCCAGGTAGTGATCGATGGCGGCTTCGATCTCGGCAAAGGTGGCCCGTGGGTGGGCCGCCCGCCAGGCGCGCAGCTGCGCCTGCACGTCTGCTGGCGACGGACCGGTCGCGGCGGCATCAGGGACCATGGCCATGGAGCGCTCCTTCCCGCACGACAGCACTCCCCCGAACCTACCGCCCATTACCAAAATGTGAAACGCACCCGTGCGGCGCGGCGCCGGGTTGCTGCGGGCCACGGGACAGCCAGGCGGGCTCAGGTCAGGCCGCCAGGGTCGGGGGTAGCAAGTCCGAACGCCTCTCTGGCGTCCGCCACGACGAAAAGTGAGCCGGTGACCAGGATGAGGTCACTCGTGCCGGCGTTGCGCGTCGCGTTGGCGACGGCGCCAGCGACATCCGGCTCGATGTCGACCTCGATGCCCATCGCGGACAGCGCGGCCGCCACACGTTGGGGATCCGCCGCCCTCGGGTTTGATGACCTCGTCGCGATGGCCCGGCGGGCAATGGGCAGCAGCTCATGGCCGATGGCGGAGAGATCTTTGTCCGCTGACGTACCAAACACGACGGTGGCCGTCTGACCGGGGAGCTCCGCTTGGATGGCCTTGGTGAGCACCCGGGCCGAGGC
>JALZJP010000127.1 GCA_030859715.1 Chloroflexota bacterium | reverse complement strand
ATGCGCCGCCGTGAGCATCACGTCTATGGTGAAAAATACCCATTTTAAGAGGGGAGGAGGGGCTGAAAAGACGCTGGACGTGTCCGCTCTCGGTACCGCCACCTCGCCATCTCCGTGGCGGACGAGGCCGTCGGCGGCAAGCAACGCGACGACCTCTTCGACATCCGGAGGCATTGTGGCATCATCCCCTGGATCGCCGAGGCGCGGGGCGCCAACACTCAAGGGGTAGCCAAGGGTATCCGGCCAAATGCGTTCCGCGCTGAGCGCCAAGACGTCCGCCGCTCGACTATACTCCGCCGGTGAGTGAGCAAGGGCGTCGCGCGGGCGGCGCCGCGGAGCCCGGAGCGACGTTTGCCTGTTGAGACCGCCGAACGCACCCGGCCGCCCGCGCTCCCGGCGCGGGACGAGGAGTCGAACGGATCGCTTGATGGGGAACGATCGTTCGGGCGGTCCTGGCGGGTTTGGGTTGGCGTCCTGATTAGTGGCGTCTTGTTGGTGTACGCCTTTCAAGGGCAGAGCCCGGCGGAGATCTGGGACGCGCTGCGCCGGTTCGATAGCCGGTGGCTGCTGCCGGCCCTGGTCCTCTACTTTGCCGGGGTTTGGATCCGGGCGGTGCGGTGGGCGGTGCTGCTGCGGCCGCTGGTCCCGGTCTCCGTTCGTGACGTGCTTCCCATCGTGGTGGTCGGGTATACGGCCAATAACGTCCTCCCCTTGCGCACGGGCGAGCTGGTCCGGGCCTATTTGGTCCGGCGGCGATTCGGGGTGCGGAAGACGGCCGCCCTGGCCACGATCGCGGTCGAGCGGCTATTCGACGGGCTGACCATGCTCGGCTTCATCTTCGCGGCGACGACCGTCATCTCGCTGACGGCGGCGCTGCAGCACCTGGCGCTGATCGCGGCGGCGGTGTTCGCCGCGATCTTACTGGGGATGGTGGTCTTGACGCTGGGCGGCGATTTTCGGGACCGGTTGCTGCAACTGGCCCTGGGGCCGCTGCCGCCGGCGCTGGCGGACCGGGTCGAGCGGATGGCGATGTCGTTCTTGGGTGGCCTGGGCGTGCTGCGGCGGAAGGGGGATCTGGGCCTGGTGGGGCTGACCTCGATCGCCGCCTGGGGGTTCGAGGCGTCGATGTACTGGGCCCTGGCGCGAGGGTTCGGTGGTGAGGTGGCGGCGGTGATGAGCGTGCCGGCAGCGCTGTTGACGACGGGCGTCGCCAATCTGGCGACGCTGGTGCCGGCGGCGCCAGGCTATGTCGGCACGTTCGAAGCCGGGGTCACGCTGGCCGTGACCGGAGCCTTGGGCGTGTCGCGGGGGCTGGCGCTCTCGTACGCGATCCTAGTCCATGCCGTGCTCTGGGTCCCGATCACGGCCGCCGGCGCGATCGTCTGGTGGCGGCTGCATCTCTCGGTCCGCCAGGCCCGCCGGTACGATGATGAAACCGAGGGGCGGGCGGCGAGGCTGGGCGCCGATGAATGAGCTGCAAGCGATCGTGCTGGGCGTGGTCCAGGGGCTGGCCGAGTTTCTTCCCATTTCCTCCTCCGCCCACCTGATCATCGTGCCCTGGCTCTTTGGCTGGCAGACGCCCGGTCTCGCCTTCGACGCCGCGGTCCATCTGGGGACGCTGGCGGCGGTGATCGTCTACTTCTGGCGCGATCTGGTGGGGATGCTGCTGGCCCTGCCGCTGGCGGCGCGGCATCCGGTGGCGCTGCTGCGGTCGCCGGACCCGGGCCGGGCCAAGATCATCAGCAGCCCGGAGCGGGACCAGGAGGCCCGGCTGGCGCTGCTGATCGCGATCGGCACCGTGCCGGGCGTGATCGCCGGGTTGGTGGGGCAGGAGGCGATCGCCGCGCTCTATCATGCCGACGGAAGCGTCTCAACGCGGGCGATTGGGCTGATCGCGATCGCGATGATGGCGTTGGCGGCGTTGCTGTGGATGGCGGAGCGGTCGGCCGCCCACCAGCGGCGGATGACCCATCTCACCTGGCGCGACGCGGTGACGATCGGGCTGGCCCAGGCGGCGGCGCTGGTTCCCGGTGTCTCGCGGGCCGGGGCGACGCTGACGGCGGGGTTGTTTCAGGGGCTCAACCGGGCGGACGCGGCGCGATTCTCGTTCCTGCTGGGGGTGCCGATCGTGGCCGCCGCCGGCGGCAAGGGCCTCTATGACGCCTTCAGCGCCGGCCTGGACGAGCAAGGGGTGCGCATCTTCGCGGCCGGGATGATTGCCTCGGCCCTGGCGGGCTTCGCCGCGATCTCCTGGCTGTTGCGGTACTTGCAACGCGCCAGCACGCTGATCTTCGTCGTCTACCGGTTCGGGATGGGGATCTTTTTGCTGTCGTTGGTCGTGGCCGGGTTTCGTTAGCCGAGCGCTACCAAGAGCGGAGTTCAGGAGGGTTGTCCAGCACGATCGCTGCTCCGGCTTCGCGCTGGAATAACGCGCAAAGGGCACCCGGCGCTGAGCCACCCAGAGGGTACCCGAAAGTCCTTTCAGGACTGAGAACGGGGCGACTCAGGAGTCGCCAACTCTTTCGCTATTTGCCGTTGACCTACCGGTTCAACGATTGACGACAGGCAACGAGCCCCGAGATGGGAAGGGCGCGGTCCACGCGTGAGACAACGTCCTACGAGTTGGCTGATCAAGTCGTATATCTCTCACTCTGAGGACTGAAAGTTCCTTCGCCATCGCGCGATGGCGCGACGCATTGCGTCGTTCGGCGGCGGCGGATTTTCCATCGTGTCCCGCGGCGCTTGCATGTCGCGATCCGACAGTTCGAGGTTGTGCGGGGGCCGACGCATGGCGTCCATCTTGGTGACGATCGCCTCGGCGATGAAGTCGGACCGCCTCTGGCCGGTGAGGGCGACGGCAAGATCCAATCGCTCCTTGAACCGTGAGGTGGCGCGGAAGGTGATTTGGTTGCTTTTTCGTTGCGGCGGCTCTTCAGCCGTTTCAACCCTATCGTCCGTCATGGTTGAGGCATTCCTGCGGCACATCGGATTTGGATGCTGGGATTGCATCTTCGCCCCAGGAAAGTCCTGAGGAGTCACTGTCGGCATGGCTCACGCACCGATTGTACGGCTGATGAGCCCACATCTCCAGTGTTGCCCGCTTGACTTGCCGGCCCGCTCCCCGGTGGTCGCGTCGTGTGCTACGCTACGTTGTGCGAGCCGCTTGGCTCTAGATAAGGTGAATGCGGTGCGGCACTCGATTCGTCCTCCCAGCTAGGCGTTATTCGCTGACAGCCACTCCCCAATAGGCGCGCCGGGGTTTCCCTCCGGGCGCTTTTTCGTGCCCGGCACTCGCCGGGACCACCCGACGCCTGATGACCTCGACGGCGGCTGACGCCGCGACGTGGCGTGGCGTCGTGCCCGGGCGCCGCCTCCGTTCCTTCCAGTTCCCCGCGAGCTTGGACGGAATGGAGATGAGATATGCACGCCACAACGACACGACACGCCCGTGTTGGCAACGCGGCGGCGACCGCTGCCTGGGCCGCTGGCTATGAAGAAGTGATGGTTGATCTCGGGACCGGGGATGGGCGTTTCGTCTATGACCAGGCCCGGCGCTGCCCAGGGTGGGCCGTGATCGGGGTCGATACCTGCCTGGGAAACCTCCGGCGTTCCGCCCGGAGCACGCCTGACAATGCCCGGTTCGTCGTCGCCGACGGGCTGGCGCTGCCGCGGGAGCTCCACCGGCTGGCGACGGCGGCGACGATCAATTTTCCGTGGGGCAGCCTGCTGGCCGGTTTGCTGGACGGTGACGAAGGACTGCTGACCGGGCTCAGGGCCGTTGGTCGTGACGGGATGTCGCTGGCGGTCAGGCTGAATGCCGGGGCGCTGGCGGCGGCGGGCTGGGAGCTGGAGGCGGCGGGTGAGCGGGTGGTCACGACGCTGCGCCACGCCGGCCTCTCGGTTGGCCCAATCCGGGCCATGGGGTCGCGGACGCTGCGCGACCTGCCGACGACTTGGGCGAAGCGGCTCGCCTTCGGCCGGGATCCTCGCGCGATTGAGATGACGGCGGTCCTGGCCGAACGGGGCGACGCCGGGCACCGAGATTGCGCAATCCCCGCCAGCCTCGGCCGCCGGGGCCGGTCGAGCGGTGGTATCGTGGCGGGCCGGCGGGAGAGGGAGGGACGGCTGGATGCAGGCCGGTGAGATCTTGCGGCGCGCCTTCACGTCGTTCCTGGCGATCCCGACCGGGGTGATCGCCACCTTTGTCCTGCTCGCTATCGGCACCTATGTGTTTGAGCGATCGGAGATCGGCTGGTTCGGCCCGATCCGCTCGTACATGCAAGCCCACGTCTTTGGCGATGCCGAGGCGACCAGCGGCCTGCTCGGCACGATCGCCACCGGGATCATCACGATGACCTCGATCACCTTCTCGCTGCTGCTGTTGGCGTTGCAGCAATCCGCCGGCTCGATGACGCATCAGGTGTTCGATCAGTTCCTGCGACGGCGGTTGAACCAGGTCTACTTTGGGTTCTTCATCGGCGTCACCCTTTACTCGCTGATCACCCTGGCCACGGTCAGTCCCCCGTTCAATCCCGTCTTCGGCGCCTCGCTGACGCTCCTGTTCGTGACCATGGCGCTGTACATCTTGCTGCTGCTGATCTATTCCACGATCAGCCAGATGCGGCCGACCGAGATCATTCGCTCGATCCACGATCACACGCTGGCGGCGCGGCAGCGGCAACTGCCGATGATCGAGCGGACCCGCCGCTCGCCGGCGCTCCCCGCCGCGCCGGCGGTCTCCGTGCCGGCTCCGGGCGAAGGGTTTGTCGTGGGGTACGATCTGGACGCCATGGCGAAGGCGATTGGACGCGCTCCGGAACCGGTCGAGATCGTCCTCCTGCTCCCCATCGGCTCATACGTCGCATTCCACGATCCGGTGGCCGAGGTCCGGGGCGGGGCCGGCGCCGAGGGCGTCGCCCGGACGGTGGCGAACGCTATTCAGATCGACCAAGTGCGAGCGCTCGACAACGACCCCGCCTATGGGATCGAGCAGATCGAGACGATCGCCTGGCGTTCGATCTCGACCTCCCAGCAGAACCCGTCGCCGGGCCTGGTCGCGATCCGCAACCTGCGCGACATCCTGGCCCGATGGATAGCCGGCAAGGATGACCGGGAGGAGACAGCGACGATCGCGGTCGTCTACCCGGACAATGCCATGTCTCGCTTGCTGGCAGCGCTCGAGTCGTTGGCGGTGGTGGCCTCGGAGGCGATGCAACACCAGGTCTACGCCGAGATCGTGCGCACCGTGACGCTCACCTTCGAGCGCCTCCCGCCCGAGCCGCGGCGACGGGCCGAGGAGCTGATCTTGCGCGGCTTGGCGGGGCTTGGAGATCACATGCTGACGATGGAGTTGGACGACGCGCTCATCACCCTGGCGCGGGTGCTGGAACAATCACGGTGCGTCGACACGGCGGCCGCGGTCCGGGCGGCGCATGCTGGCTTGGCGACAAGCATCGGCAAGCTCAACTCCCGCTCGACCCGCGTTCCCGGCGCGGGCTGAGCGGACGCCGGATGTTCGCTTTGCTCACCGAAAGCCCTCACCCCCAGCCCCTCTCCCAACCGTGGGAGAGGGGAGCCGGTGCCTCTGCCTAACGATTCAACCCGAAGTCTGTATGATACGAAGCGACATGACCCTGCGGGCCAGCCAAGCGGATGAAGATTGTGCCATTTTCGTAGGAACGTCGGGTGAATGGTTCAGCCTAGCTGCCGGCTCCCCTCTCCCACGATTGGGAGAGGGGCTGGGGGTGAGGGCCGTCCGGCAACGCACGTAAACACCCGAAGTCTGTATGAGGGGCGCCAGACGGCTTGTTCGGGTCAGCCGGATGATGTGGCGGCGGCCACCGGATGCGGCTCCAGGTAGATATTCTTGACCTCTGGCGCGGCCTCGCGAATGCGGGTCGAGATGCGACCCAGCAGGCGCTCGATCTCGTCCGTCGTCAGGTCGTTGGCGATGTTGATCTCGCCGGTCAGGAGCACGCTGTCCAGGCCGAGCTGCATCGTCAGCAGCTCCACCACCGACTTCACCTCGGGGAACTCCCCGATCGCGCCGCGGATCGCGGTCTGGGTCCGTTCCGAGGCCGCCGCGCCGAGGAGCAAATCGCGGGCCTCGCGCCCCAGCATGATCGCCACGGCGATGAGGATGAGGCCGATCAGGACCGAGGCCAGGCCGTCGTAGATGGGATTGCCGGTGATCTGCAGCAGGGCCAGGCCGATCGCCGCGATGACGACGCCGGTGGTGGCGGCGGCGTCCTCGTAGAGCGCCGTCTTGAGCGTGATGTCGGTCGTCACTTGCAAATGGGCCCAGACGCCCATCCCGACCAGGTCCGCTTGACGCCGCGCTTCGCGCAGGGCGAGGATCAGAATGACCAGGTCGAAGATAAAGGCCAGGCCCAGCACCAGATAGCTCGGCCAGAAGGCGCCCTCGTGGGCGCCGCCCGAGATCAGCTTCTGGATGCCTTGGTAGAGCGAGAAGAAGGCGCCGGCGACGAAGATGAAGATCGCGGCCAGGAAGGCCCAGAAGAAGCGCTCTTTGCCGTGGCCGTGGGGATGGCCCTCGTCCGCCGGGTTGTCGCTGAGGTTGATGCTGACGAGCAGGAAGCCCTGGTTGACCGTATCGGCGACCGAGTGGGCGGCCTCCGCCAGCATCGCCGCGCTGCCGGTCGCCAGGCCGACCGCGAACTTGGAGGCCGCGATCACGGCATTCGCCCCCAGCGCCATGAGCACGATCTTCTTGCTGCCCTTTGCCACCCGGTTCCTCCGTTGGCCCGCCCTGCGGGACAGCGCCCGACCCGGCGGCGGCTCTGGCGCTAACGCCCCGGATTGGAGTTGACCAGCGCTCACCGCGCTCAGACGTCATCGTTCGCCGGCATCCGGTTGGCCGAGACGGCAGCGTCACTCCCGACCGCTGCCGCATGATGCGGTACGGCGGGCGATGAGCGGTAGATTTCTGCCATCGCGGAGGTGGTCTCGCGCATGACCTGCCGGAGCCGCGGCGGGGCCACGACCTCGATCTCCGCGCCAAAGCGGAGGAGGATCATTACCGCATGATCGATACCCTCGATCGGGAGCACCGCCTCGCGCCAGCCGGCGTCGTCCGGGGGGCCGGCGGTGGCCCGGATCGCTTGGGCCGGGATCGGGTCGAAGGCGCGCGGCGCGAGCTGAAAGGCGCGGGGGGATAATCGGATCACCGCCTCGGCGTGATAGAGGCCGGTTTCGAAGTGGCGCGACCAGCTCTGCCAGTAGGTATCGAGGTCAAACTCGGACGGGCGTTCGAATCGCTCGCCCAGGGCGTCCAATTCCAGGATGCGGGAGACGCGAAACGCGCGGAGCTGGTTCGTGACGGCGACCCGGACGACGACGTACCAGCGGCCCGCTTTGAGGACGAGGCCGAGCGGGTCCAGCACCAGATCGACCTCGCCGGCCCAGCGCCGGTAGCGCACTCGAATCGACTCCCGCTCCCACACCGCCTTCGCCACGTTCGTCAGGTGGGGCGCCGGATCGGCGTCTTGGAACCAGCCGGCGGGGTCGAAGTGGAAGCGTTCGCGGACCCGTTCCGCCCCTTGCCGTGCCGCGGCCGGCAGGGCGGCCAACAATTTGAGCCGGGCCGAGGCCAGCACCAGGCCGAGGCCGAGCTCCGCCGCCGGCTCGGGCAGGCCGGCGAAGACGAGCGCTGCCGCTTCCGGCCCGGTGAGGCCGGTGAGCCGGGTTCGATAGCCATCGAGCAGGTGGAAACCGCCGTGGGGGCCGCGCTCGCTGGCGATCGGGATACCGGCCGCGCCGAGGGCGTCGACATCGCGATAGACCGTCCGCGGTGAGACCTCTAGCTCGGCCGCCAGCTCGCCGGCGCTCATCCGGCCCCGATTCTGGAGCAGCAACAGCATGGTCAGTAACCGGCTCGCCCGCATGGCCGCTACTGTACGATAGATCGGGCCGGTTGGAGCGATTCCGTATTTCGCGCCACGGCGCGACGGCGCTCGAGCTAGACCTCATCGGTGCTGAGCATGCCGGCGCGGAGAGCGTAGCGGACCAGCTCGGCCCGGTTGGTGAGGCCGAGCTTTTGCATGGCCCGGTGGCGGTAGGTCTCGACCGTCTTGGGCGAGAGGGAGAGGATTTCGGCCGCTTGTTGGGCGGTGTTGCCCTCCGCCGTCAGGCGGACCACTTCGCGTTCCCGCTCGGAGAGGACTTCGCCCAGGTCGAGCTCGTCGCCGCTGCGGACGCGGCCAAGATAGCCGCGCAAGAGCGTCTTGGTGGCGGCGGGGTCGAGGAAGACCTCGCCCCTGGCCACGGTCCGGATCGCTGCCAACAAGTCGGTGTGGGCGCTCGCTTTGCGGACGTAGCCGGAGCCGCCGGCTTCGAGCACCGGCAACAGGTAGCGCTCCTCGGCATGCACGGTCAGCACCAGGACGCGGCTGGGCAAGCCGAGCCTGGTAATCTGGCGGATCGTTTCGAGGCCGCCGCCCGGCATCGAAAGGTCAGCCACGACCACGGCCGGCACGAGCTGGCGGGTCAAGGTGACCGCCGAGGGACCGTCGGCGGCTTCGGCGACCACGCGCAAATCGGGTTGGGATTCGAGCAGGGCCCGTAAACCGGCCCGGACGACGCCGTGGTCGTCGGCCAGGAGGATGCGGATGGGGGCCGGGGAGGGCTGGTCAGTGGCGCCGCGGCCGCTCACGATGGTCCCGGTGCGGTGGTCGAGCCGCGGGCTTGGGCGAGGGGGATAAAGGCGAAGATCTCGGTGCCCCGGCCCGGCTGGCTCCAGATCGAACAGGTGCCGCCGACGAGACTGACCCGTTCGGCCATCCCGAACAGGCCCAGGCCCAAGCCGCGGCCGTCGCGGGCGGTCTCTTGCTTCGGATCGAAGCCGATGCCGTCGTCCTCGACCGCCAGGGTGACATCGGCGGCCTGGCGTTCGAGATCGATGCCGACCCGGCTGGCGGCGGCATGCTTGGCGACATTGGTCAGCGCTTCCTGGGCGACGCGATAGAGCACCAGCTCGACCTCGCCGGGGAGGCGGCCGCGGGGGCCGCGGGTGGTGATCTCGACCGGGATGCCGAGCTGCTCGCCGAAACGCTGGGCGAGATCGGCCAGCGCGGCGTGCAAGCCGAGATCATCGAGGGCGGGCGGGCGCAGCTCGAGCGCGAGACGGCGGACCCCTTCGAGAGCTTCCACCGTCATCTCCTCCAGGTCGGCGGCGGTGGCGCGGGTCTCGTCATTGGGCGAGGTTTGGAGCGCGGTCAGGCGCAGGAGCTGGGCAAACAGGATCTGGGCGGTATCGTCGTGGAGCTCACGGGCGATCCGTTTTCGCTCTTCTTCTTGGGCGTTGATGACCTGGGAGGCCATCGCCCGGAGTTCCGCCCGGTCCCGCTCCAGCTCGTCCAGGGTCCGGTTGAAAGTGGTCGCCAGGTGGGCGAGCTGCGGATCGCCGCCCGGAATGGGATCGGCGCGGGCGGTGAGGTCGCCCAGTTGGACGGCTTCGGCCACCCGTTCCAGGTTCGTCAGCGGCCGAAACGCGGCCCGCAGCACGACATAGTTGACGAGCAGGCTGAGGATGACGCCGAGCCCGGCAAAGGCCAACACGAGGGGGATCGCGGTCCCTTCGGCCAGGGAGCGAGTCAGGATCATCGTCGTCCGGGTGCCGGCCACGGCGCCGAGGACGACGATCATGGCGTTGGCGATCAGCACCTTGACCAGGAGCGGCAGGCGGTTCACGGCCCGGAGCCAGGGCGGCCCGGTCCGCGCCGGCGGCCCGGTCACGGCGGATTCGGGCGGTTGCCGGTTGTACGGTTGGTCTTTTGTAAAGGTTGTCGCCAACGGTGTGGACACCTTGAGCGCAGGGGCGGGACGGATCACGAGGCCGGAACCGGAGCTTGGTCGCGACGCGACGTGCCCTATTGTGCCGTATCGGCCGGAGCGCCGGCCAGGTGCTCTCCGCCATGCTCAGCAAACGGCGTCCCAACGCAACGGGCGAGAGCCTCCCGCTGAGAAGCCCTCGCCCGACGACCGCGTGGTGCCGGAAGCGGCTGGGGCGCTATCCCCAACCGCACTGTCCGCTCAGACAGCGCAATTGGCCGCAGCACAAGGAGTGGTCGTCGCTCAGCGGACCGCCACACGATCCACCCTCGACGCGACAGCAATGCCGCGCCCCGCCATAGCCACCGTAGTAGTAACCCGTATCGGCGCAGTAGGCGATGCCAAGCTCAGGGTACGAGTTGTCACACTGACCGTCGGAGATACACGCCTGGCCCGGGCCAAAGCCAAACCCGGTCTGGTTGAGGCCTTGATCGGGGTTGTCGATGACCATCTGGGCCGCGGTACAGAACCCATTGATACAGGACAACCCGCCGCAGCACCCTTCGTCGAAGCCGCAGCGGCCGCCGGCAAACGCGCAGCAGTTGAGCGGGCCATCGTAGTCGAATCCGTTGCCGGAGCAGATCAGCGCGGTGTCGGCGCCCCGGCACTGGGCATCGTCATAGCATGCATCCCCGGGGCCGAGGTAGTAGACCGCCTGCCCCGCGGCCGGGGCGGCGTGGCGGTGCGCCAGGACACCGGCAACCGCGCCGCCAACCAGCGTCCGGAAGAGGCCCCGGCGCGACGCGCCGCGGGCGACTGTCCTAGCGAAGTCGTCCAATTGCTTCCCATCCACCCGAATGCTCCTTCCGCCGAACCTGGCCGGTGCCTCGTTGCGGGCCCGGCCGCGGCTGGTCAATGCCAGACGACCGTGACGTCGATGAGGTCGGTCATGTAGGCGCCCTCACGCACGTAGATAACGGTCCAGACCGGGCGACTCCGGTCCGGCTCGCCGAGGATGGCACCACCGCCGGAACAGAAGTAGTTGATTCGCATCCCGGCGAACGCGTTGGTGGCGCCGGTCGCCAGCGTGCATTGCTCGCCGTCGGCGAGCTCGAAGGCCCAGGGTAGCGGCTCGTCCGCGCTCGACTTGGCGCCGTCGTCATCCTTGACGCGGGGCAACGGCTCGGTGGCGGTCAACAGCGTAACGTCTTGAGTGAAGGGCGAGGCCAGACAGGCGAGCTCGCCCGGTTCATCCGGGAAGGCGAATGGGCTTTCGAAACAGGGGTCGAGCAGCCCGCCGCCGTCCTCGGGGAGGCAGGCCCAGGCATCTGGGCGGCCAGGGCTGGCGATCGACTCGTGCAAGCACGATCCGCTCACGTTGCCGATCACCGTCAGTTCCGGGTTCAGCGCGTCGCTGGTGTACGGCAGCACGTAGCGGACGCCGGTGGCGGTCAAGCCAGCCCCACCCGTTGGATCGGCCGCCGGGGTTCCGTCCTGGGCAACGGCCGCGTTCAGCCAGCCCGCGGAGACCACCAGCAAGACGGTGACGACGGCAAGCAATCGATGCACAGGACACTCCCTCCGCGGTCGACGGTGCACAGAGCCGACTCGGCTCCGGGATAGTAGCCCCCGCGGGACACCGCGGCATGCAAGAACAGATGGCAACCCGGCTGTCGGACCACCTTCAGTCTATACCTGACCGGGCGACTGTCAACCGCCGGCCACGGGCGGTGCTTCGGTGTCCGCGCCGGCGACCTCACCGTGGTGGTCCCGGCGGACGGCGACCGCCGCCGCCAGCTCCCGTAGCACTGGTTCCGTCATCTCCCACCCCAGGCAGGGGTCGGTAATACTCTGGCCGTAGACGAGGCGATCGCGGTCGGTCAGATCTTGGCGGCCGTCGAGCAAGAAACTTTCGAGCATGACGCCGATGATGCCGCGCTCCCCGGCCGCCACCTGGCCGGCGATCACGTTGGCGATGCCTGGCTGCCGGCGAAAATCCTTGCCGCTGTTGCCGTGGCTGGTGTCAATCATGACCCGGGGCGGCATCCCGCTCGCCCGCAAGGCCGCCAGGACCGCCCGCACACGCTCGGGCTCATAGTTGGGACCGGTGCGGCCGCCGCGCAGGATGACATGGGTGTCACGATTGCCGCGGGTCACCACGATCGCGGCCAGGCCCTGCTCGGTCACGCTCATGAACTGGTGGGGGAAGGCGGCGGCCTGCATCGCGTCGATCGCCATCTGGACGTCACCGCCGGTCCCGTTCTTGAACCCGACGGGCATCGAAAGGCCCGACGCCAGGTTGCGATGCACCTGGCTCTCGGTGGTGCGGGCGCCGATCGCGGCCCAACTGACGGCATCGGCGATGAACTGGGGGGAGATCGGGTCGAGGAACTCGCAGCCGGCGGGCAACCCCAGGGCGACGACGTCGATGAGCAACTGACGAGCCAGGTGAAGACCCTCGTTCACCGCGAAGCTGCCATCGCGATGCGGATCGTTGATGAGCCCTTTCCACCCCACCGTGGTCCGCGGCTTCTCGAAGTAGACTCGCATCAAGATCCGCAGCTCGGTCGCCAGGTCTCGGGCCAGCGGCGCCAAGCGGCCGGCGTAGTCGAGGGCGGCGCCGGTGTCATGGATCGAGCAGGGACCAACGACAATGATGAGGCGATCGTCCTCGCCCCGCAGGATCCGGCTCATCTCGCGGCGGGACCGTTCCACCGTCCGCGCCTCGTTCATCCCCAGCGGCAATTGCTCGACCAGGATCGCCGGCGGTACCAGCGGCCGGATCCCGGCGACCCGCAAGTTGCTGGTCACGGGCGCCGCCGGCTGTCCCCGGATGATCCGCGCCACGCCGGGCATGCCGCCGAGCGCGTCCGCGAGCTCAGCCGCGTTGGCGCCCGCGAGGAGCACCATCCCACCCGCGCGGTCGTCAAAGCGCGTGGCCTCGAGACCGGCGGCGCGGGCGGCGGCGAGCACGGCCTCGGTCGCGCCGGCCGGGGCGCCGGCGGTCATGGCGACGATCATCGGAATCTCCCTCCATCGTTGCGGTTCGATCCGTCGGCGAGCGCGGCCCCGTCGTCGCGGCCGACATTGGCGGCCAGGGCGCGGAGGATGGTTTTAATTTGGAAGATGGTCAGGCCCGGGTGCTTGGCCAGCACGCGGGCGACGAGGCCGGTGACGTGGGGAGTGGCGAACGAGTTGCCGGTCGCCGTGATCGTGCTGCCGTCCCGCCAGGCGACGTCGAGGTCGATCCCGGGGGCGCCGAACTCGACCGGCGGCGCCGGGTTGTAGTAGAGGCGTTCGGGATCGCGCTCCTCGTGAGCGGCGACGGAGATAACCGCGGCATAGAGGGAGGGATAGCTCGGCCCCGGCAGGTTGCTGGCGGCGCAGACGAGCGGCAGGTGCCGGAAGTAGGCGAGATCCGCCAGCTCGTGGAACAGACCGAAGAAGTTGGGGCGATCGGTGCTCAGGCTGAGGTTGCAGATGTGCATGCCGCGCGCGATCGCCCACCGCAGACCGGCGGCGAAGACAAGGCCGCGTCCCGTCAAATCGTCACCGAGGACGCGCACGCTGTACAGCTCACAGGCGGGGGCCAGCGACCGGATGATCCCGGCACAGGCGGTGCCGTGACCGTACAAGTCGCCATGGGGCGCCTCGTCGTAGACAAGCTCATCCGTGTCCCCGACGCGGATCGCGACGTAGCCCCGCACACCGGCGACCGCCGGATGGGCGGCGTCGATCCCGCTGTCGATCACCGCGACCTTGACGCCGGCGCCGACGCTGCCTCCCCAGGCCCACTCCGGCGTCAGATCGTCGAGGCCGGAAATGGATTGCAGGCTGGGCAGGCTGGCCCGGGCGAAGGCGTCGGACCAGGCCGGTCGGGAGCCGCCGGTGACGCTCATCGGGGCTCGGGCGGGAAGGCGCTACCGGGAACGTACGCCTCGAGCTCGGCGCCGGGGGCGGGGTGAGCGGCGAGATAGTCGGCGAAGGCCGCCAAGACGCCATCGCAGGCGCGCCGCTCGGCGTCGCCGTGGGC
>JALZJP010000116.1 GCA_030859715.1 Chloroflexota bacterium | reverse complement strand
GGCTTCAGCCTGTTTTCAGCTTTCCTTCAGTTCCGGTTCAGCCGGTGGCGCGATACTGAACACACGACGGATCGGTGGTGGGCCAGGGCGGGCCGACCTGCCACCGGTCTCGTCGTTTTCATTCCGCTGCCTCGCCACGACCTCTCGCGTTTGTTCGGCACGGCGCACTTCAGTCACAATTGCCGAGGTCTGGCCCTGAACCGGCCGTCCGCCGCCGCGTGACCGCACGCCGGCGCCCGCGGGCGTACCCCGGAATCCCTCGAGATAGGAGCGTTGAGGATGTTGCACACGTTGGTCTCCGGCGGCCTGAGCCGCCGTTCCCTCCGGACGCTGATTCTGGTGATTGCCCAAGTCGCGACGCTTGGCCTGGGCGCCGCCGGCGCCGTCCTTTGGCAGCACCAAAGCCTCGATCCAGCGCCGCTGGCTCAGCAAACCGTGCAACAGGACGACACGACCGACCCCGCCTGTCGCCCACTCGCGGCGGGCGAGCTGTCGGTCGCCGATATCGCCGAATTGGCGAACCCCGCCGTGGTCACGATCACGAATCTCGTCGGCGCCTCGGAGCCGACCGAGGAAGAGGAAAGTGACGAAGTCTTCCCGCTCGGCACCGGCTCCGGCTTCATTATCGATGCCTCCGGCCTGGTGGTGACCAACAGCCATGTGGTCGGCGGCGCCGACGAGCTGGAAGTGCGTTTCTTCGACGGCACGATCGTCGCCGCCACCGTCCTCGGTCAAGATGACCCGAATCTGCTCGATGTCGCCCTGGTCCAGCTCGATCTTTCGGACGGCACCGCGGTGCCCGGCGTCCTGGCGCTCGGCGATTCCGACGCGGTCCGCCCCGGCGACCGCGCCGTCGCGATCGGCAGCGCCCTGGGCGCGTTCACCAACACCGTGACCGAGGGCATGATCAACGCGGTCGGCCGCTCGCTCGGCCAGTATGGGATCAACAGCCTCATCCAGCATGACGCGGAGATCTGGCGGGGCAACTCCGGCGGACCGCTGCTGAACCCGCGGGGCGAGGTGATCGGCGTCAACTCGGCCGGCCTCAGCGGAAACCAGATGTCGGCGACCAGTCCGGCCGATATCGCCTTCGCCATCTCCAGCAACGCCGTCCAGGGCATCATCGACGAAGTCCTTGCCACCGGCACCGTGGCCCGCCCCTACGTTGGCATCATCGGCCAGGACATGGCAACCGGCCACGAGATCGCGTCGGTGGAGCCGGGCACGCCGGCCGCCACCGCCGGGCTGCAAGCGGGCGACCTCATTGTCGCCGTCGACGGCGAGGCGCTAGGCGGCGAGGTGAGCCTGCTGGAGCTGCTCTTCGCGCACCGCCCGGGTGACGTCGTCACCCTGGAGATCGTGCGTGACGGCGCCACCGAGATGATCGATGTGACCTTGGGCACCCGGCCGATCCTCTCGCAATAGCGAGCGGACCGCTCCGGCGCCGGCCGCCCCTTACCTCCCTCCTCATCCGGCGGGCGCTCAGCAATGGGCGCCCGCCGTGGTGTGGGCGACGGGGACCGGGGGGACGGCCGGGCCGGCGGTGCGCTACCATCGACCGTGGCGGCAGAGGAGAGCGGCAATGACGGAGGCGGCACATCTCGGGCGGCAGCCGGCGGCCGCGGACCAAACGACCGGCCGGGTGCTGGTGGTCGAGGACGAGCCGGGTATCGCCGGCTTTGTCCGGCGCGGCCTGCTGTTCGAAGGGTTCACGGTCGAGGTCGCGGCCGATGGCCGGACCGGGCTGGACGCCATCCGGGACAATCCGCCCGACATCGTGGTGCTCGATCTCATGCTCCCCGGTCTAAACGGGATCGAATTGACCCGGCGCGTGCGGGCGGCGGAGCGGGCCGAAGGGCGGGTCCCGCTGCCTATCTTGATGCTGACCGCCCGCGATGCGGTGCCGGATCGAGTCACTGGCTTGAATGCCGGCGCCGACGATTACCTGGTCAAGCCGTTTGCCTTTGATGAGCTGCTGGCCCGGATCCGCGCCCTCCTCCGGCGGTTGCCGCCGGCCGCCGATGCGGCCCGGATCGGGGAGCGCCTGCTCTTCGCCGACCTGACGCTCGACCTTGGCAGCCGGACGGCGGCCCGCGGGGAGCGAACCATCCAGTTGACGACGCGGGAGTTCGATCTGCTGGCGCTGTTGCTGCGCCACCCCAACCAGGTGCTGCCGCGGTCGCTGCTAATGGATCGGATCTGGGGCGAGGACTTCTTTGGCGACTCGAATGTGTTGGAGGTCTTCGTTGCTAACCTACGGCGATCGTTGGAGGCCGGGGGCGAGCCGCGGCTGATTCAGACCGTGCGGGGCGTCGGCTACGTCGTCCGCGCGGCCGGATAGAGCGACCAATGGCGCGAGCTCGTTTGCCCTCCATCTCCATTCGCGCCCGCCTGACCGCCTGGTACGCGGTGCTGCTGGCGGCGCTGCTCCTGATCTTGGGCATCTTTGTCTTCCGCCTGGTCGAGGAGCGGCTCTACGCCGAAACCGCCGAGCGGTTGCGGCAGACCGCGGCGGACGTACGCAAGGGGCTGGCCGAGCAGCGGCCCGATCTCCTCGTGGTCTGGAATCGGGATGGCGGCCGGCCCACGCTCTTCTTCGCCCAAGACCTGAAACCGTATGGCGGCCACGGCCAGTTCTTTGTCCAGGTCATTGATACGGACTACCGGGTGATCAACGCGGCGCCCTATTCGCCGGAGGATGCCTCGATGTTCCCCGGGGCGCTCTCCTGGTCGGCGGTGCGGCCCGAGCTTGCCACGGCGCGGGTCAATGGGATGGAAACCCGGATCCTGGCCGAGCCGATCGTGATCACCGCCCGCGGCGCGGATCATGTGGTCGGCGCGATCCTGGTTGGCGTGCCCTTGCAGGGCTTGCACGACTCGCTCGGCGCCTTGCGGCAGACGCTGGCCCTCACCTCGGGCGCGGGGTTGCTGCTGGCGATGGTCGGCGGCTGGCTGCTGGCCGATCGGGCGTTGCGGCCGGTCGATCGGGTGACGGCGGCGGCGGCGAAGATTGCCGCCGGCGATGGCTCCGCCGCCTCCCTCTCGTCACGCCTGACGGTGCCCGCCTCCGGGGATGAGCTGGCCCGCTTGTCCGCCACCTTCAACGAGATGCTGGATCGGCTGGAGGCCTCGTTCCATGCTCAGCAGCGCTTCGTCGCCGATGCCTCGCACGAGTTACGAACCCCGTTGACGGCGGTCCGCGGCAATGTCGACGTCCTCGCTCGCCAGGTTGCCGCCCGCGGCGGCCAGACCGGGACTAGCGACGTTGCCGCCGCCCTGGATGACATGCAGCGAGAGAGCGCCCGCATGGGCCGGTTGGTGGACGATCTGCTGTTGCTGGCCCGGTCGGACGGCAGCGACCCGGGCGAGCCGAGCAATGGCGCCGCGCCGCGGCTGGTTGACCTACGTGAGCTTGCCAGCGACGCCCTGCGGAGCGCGGCCGGGCTGGCGGACGGCCAAGAGCTGGTGCTGGCGGCGCCGCGGCCGGTCACGATCCAGGGTGATCCCGATCGCCTGGCTCAGCTCCTGTTGATTCTGCTCGATAACGCCGTGCGCCACACCCCGGCCGGCAAGCGGATCACGGTGGCGGTGGGGCCGCCGGTGGCGGACCTGGCCACACTGGCGGTGCGGGATGAGGGGGAAGGGATCGCGCCGGAGCATGTGCCCTATGTCTTCGATCGCTTCTACCGGGCGGATGGGGCGCGAGGCCGGGCCACGGGGGGGACCGGCCTGGGTCTGGCGATCGCCCGCGTCATTGCCCGGCGTCATGGCGGTGACATCACGGTTCACAGCGAACCGGGGCAGGGGAGCGAGTTCCTAGTATCGTTGCCGGTCCGGCCAAACCCGCTGCCGTAGCTACTGGAAGAGGTTGGGGAAGAGGCCAAAACCACCGGTGACGAGAAACACGCCCAGGCCGCCGACGATGACGACGAAGGCGAAGGGGAGGATGATCCCCATCACCGAATCAGGATCGAAGCCAAGGCCGTAGATGCCGATCAGTTCCCGCAGGCGATTGAGCATGGCGCGCATCCTTGGCGTAGCGACGAACGTCCGGTTCTTCTCCGCTCGATCATAACGCGGGGAGCACCACCGAGTCGAGCGGCACCGGCCGCGTCCGAACCGCGCCGCCGTGGTTGCGACCGACCGCCGAGCCCGGTCCGCATCGAGCGCGCGGCGGAGGCGCAACGTTTCCTTAACATGTTGTCGCTGTCGGTACGCCATCCTTCAGGTGCGGTCTTGACCTCCGGTTGGTCATTGCCGCGAACGAAGGAGGTCGTTTCGATGGGCATCACCCTTCCCGTCAAACTCTGCCTCGTGCTGCTGGCGACGTTGGTTGGCACCGTCGCTGACCAGCACTCGTCCCCCAACTTCCGGGCGACCACCGCGACACCGGCGGAGCCGCCGCTCGCCGGCAGGGCCGAGATCGAGATCCGGAGCAACGCCAACCGGCCGTCCGCGGTCGAGGTTGCCGTCGGTACGACGCTGACCTGGATCAGCCGCGACGGTCATGCCCACACGGTCACCGACCTTGGCGGCGCTTTTGACTCCAGCCCCCTATATGAGGGCGCGGCCTTTGCCTACACTTTTTCGGAGGCCGGGAGGTTCACCTACATTTGCGACTATCACCATCAGATGCTCGGCAGCGTCATGGTCACGGAGTAGTCGCCAGACACGGCCTCACCGCGCTACGTGGCGAAGATGTCGCGCAGTGGCAGCGTGAAGCCGGGAACGATCGCGCCGCCGTCCAGTGTCTCGTCAACGGTCAGCGTGCGTGGATCCCGCTCGGTGCTGATGACGGTAACGGTTTGCGACGCTGGCGCGACAACCCAGACCAATGAGACGCCCGCTTCCAGCCAAGAGACGGCCTTCGCCAGCACCGCGACCGGGCGATCGAACTTTGAGATGATCTCCACGGCGAGATCTGGCGCCACATGGAGGTAGCCGCCATCGTCATGGTCCGGCGGCAGCCGCTCAGTTCGCACAAAGCTGACGTCCGGCGCCCGGAGCAGGAGCGGATCCTCGGCGAGGATGAATCCAGCATCCGCGTTGTAGACCAAGCCGAGACGACGCGGTTTGACGAAGGGAAGAAGCGCGCCACCAATCTCCATGCCAATCCGACTATGGCGTCCACCAGCAGGCGGCATTTCTATCAGTTCTCCATTGATGATTTCCCACTGGCCCTCCGGCGGGCCATCTCGTTCAATTTCAGCCAGCGTGATTCGCCGTGCCGTCGTGACCATGAGCGAATGTCCTTGCCGTGAAACGTTGACGCTGGAGCGATATCTGCATGATCGTACCATGCCAATCGTGGGTGAATCGCTGGACGTCAGACGGAGCGGCCCCGTTACTCCTCGCCGGTCTCAGGGTTGGTGACGTCTGCCTGGTCGGCGCGGGTCGGGGCCAGCGAGCGCAGGGCGGGGAAGAGGATGACGTCGCGCAGGGTGGCCTGGTCGGTCAGCAGCATGACGAGGCGGTCGATGCCGATGCCGACGCCGCCGGTGGGCGGCATGCCGTACATCAAGGCATTGACATAGTCCTCGTCGATCGGCATTGCCTCTTCGTCACCGGCGGCCCGGTCCTGTTGCTGCTCTTCGAAGCGGGCCAGTTGATCGAGCGGGTCGTTGAGCTCGGTGAAGGCGTTGCCAATCTCGCCGCCGCCGAGATAGGGCTGGAACCGCTCGACATGGGTCGGGTCGTCCGGCTTCCGCTTCGCCAGGGGCGAAAGCGCGACCGGATAATCAATCAAGAAAGTCGGCTGGATCAGGGTGGGCCGCACGAACTGCTTCAGCAGCTCGTCGACGATGCGGGGCCAGACCATCCCGGTCTCGATCTCGGCGCCGGCGGCGCGAGCGGCGGTGAGCAAGCCGGCTTGGTCCGGATGTTTGAGGTAATCAATCCCGGACTTGTCGAGGATGGCCTGGCGCAAGGTGCTCCTGGTCCAGGGCGGCGTCAGCTCGATGATCTCGCCGCGGTAGGTGAAGCGAGGCTCGCCCAGCGCCGCGGTCGTGGCGTGGACGACGAGCGCTTCGACCGTCTCCATCATCGTCTCGTAATCGGCGTAGGCCTCGTAGAATTCGAGCATCGTGAACTCGGGCTGGTGGTTGCGGTCCATCCCTTCGTTCCGAAAATCTTTGCAGATCTCGTAGACCCGCTCGAAGCCGCCGACGATGAGGCGCTTCAGATAGAGCTCATCGGCGATGCGCAGATAGAAGACCTGGTCCAGGGCGTGGTGCCGGGTCGTGAACGGCCGCGCCGCCGCCCCGCCGTAGAGCGGTTGTAGGGTGGGGGTTTCCACCTCCAGGTAACCGCGGTGGTCGAGAAACTCGCGGATGGCACGCACGATCGTGGTCCGTAAGGTGAAAATGTGGCGGACCTCGGCATTGGCGATCAGGTCGACGTAGCGTTGCCGGTAGCGAAGCTCGACATCCTGCAAGCCGTGCCATTTCTCCGGCGGCGCGTTCAGCGCCTTCGCCAGCATCGTCACCGCCGCGACCCGGAGCGAGACCTCGCCCATCCGGGTCCGAAACAGGCTGCCGGTGGCCTGCACGAAATCGCCCAGGTCAAAGAGCTTCAAGAACCGCTCGAAGGCTTCGTCGCCGACCACATCGCGCCGGATGTAGAGCTGCAGTTCGCCGGCGCCATCGCGCAGATGGGCAAAGATCGTCTTGCCCTGATGCCGGCGGCTGACGACCCGGCCGGCGATCGTCACCGGTTCGGCGTCATGCCCCTCGTCGCCGAGGGATGGCTCGATCGCGGCAAAGCGGTCCCGCGCGGTGCGCGTGGTATGGGTGCGGTGGGCGCGGGCGGGGTAGGGATCGATCCCCGCCGCGCGTAAGGCGAGAGCCTTTTGCCGGCGCACCGCTTGCAGGTCGGAAAGCTCCATCTGGTCGTGATCCCCCGGCGCGGCGGCCGCGGCTAGCTGATGCTGACGATCGTGAACACGATGTCGCCGCTGGGGGCGCTCACGGTCGTGGAATCGCCGGCGCGACGGCC
Organism: Chloroflexota bacterium; assembly: GCA_030859715.1. Lineage (GTDB taxonomy): Bacteria > Chloroflexota > Chloroflexia > Thermomicrobiales > UBA6265 > JACCYK01. The sequence continues at coordinate 6,834 of JALZJP010000116.1, read as the reverse complement.
AAATAGCGCCCGACCGACGGGGGACTCGGTGGAGATGGTGCCTTCGAGGCTATTGGCCTCTTCCGGGCTGACCAGCACCCAGGTCTCTTCCTCGCCGTCGTCGCTCCGCAGGGTGACGGTGGAGCCCAGCTCGGCGATGCCGGAGGTCGCGTCCGGGGTGATGACCTCGGCTCGCTCCAGGGTGAGCTCGAGCTCACGGATGCGGGCATCCATTTTCTGCCACTCGTCCTTGAGGTCCTCGTATTCGCTGTTATCGGAGACGTCGCCATGCTCGGTCGCGTCGTGGATGCGGCTGGCCAGGGCCGGCTGGCGCTCGGTGCGCAGCGTGGCGAGCTCGTCCGCCAAGCGGGCTTTGCCCGTTTCGGTGAGTCGCACGGTCCGATCGTTGACCATTGTCGCGTCCTTTCCTGACGCCGGCGCTGGTGCCCGCCGCCCTGTTCGGCCCGTCGTCCATAATACGCGCGAACGTCGCCCCGGCACTCCCGCGCGGACGACCGCCGAGCGAGGCAATGGGAATGTGGCGCCCGGGCAGATATGGGGAAGGAGCCGGAAGCAAAGCGCTCCGGCTCCCGATTCGTGGCCTAAGTATAGGCGGAAATGGAGCCCGCTGTAAACCGCGAGGCGATTTATGGGACAAGCCGGGACCCATGGCAGCGAAGCCCCTACGGCCGCCGCGGCGACCTGCTCTGGTGCAGATAAGCCGGATGGCGCAGGCAATCGAGGAAGCGGCGGAAGCCGCGCGAGTGAGCTGCCATCTCGTCGACATTTGCGCCGGCAGGGATGCGTTTCGCGTCCAAGGCTTTTTCGTACTGGTCGTGGGTGACAGATTTCTTGATGAGCGCGAGGGCATCGACCTGGTCCGCCTTGTTCGGGCAGATCGAACCAACATCAGCTTTGCTCAGCCGAAATCGGGTCTGTAGCCCTCGCAACGTCGGCAGCGCGGCAATGAGCCAGTTTTCAAACATCCGGTCCATGAAGACAACCCTGAGAGAATAGGTTGCCTGAGATTGTTGGAGTATTTGATCATACAAGTCGCGGGCCAAGCCGCCCGGGCACTGATCACTTTGCTCGCGGTCCCATAGGACGATAACCAGGTCCGGGTCGCGCCTGGATACGACCTTGAGCTGAATTGCTACTTCCGTCGCGATCTTGTCCATCGCGGCCGTTGATGCAACCGCCGCATGGACTGGGCGAAGCGGTTCACATCCTTCGATGCGTGACAGAAGCGGCATGAGCTTTGGAATCGCTTCGACCGCGGATAGAGGCGCTGTTCGCAAGAGGCCTTATCCGCTACGAGAAAAAGGCCAGCAACAGTTGCGCGATACCGCCAGGGAGGACGATCAGGCCGGGGTCGTAGATGCCGGGCAGGCGGCCCTGGGTGGTGAGGAGGAGGAGGGCGAGCATGAGGTTGATGAAGACTAATCCCAACACCGCCCACCAGAGCAGGCGGCGCGGCAGGGCCGAACGGCGGCCCAGGCTGCCCTCCCGCCGGAGGGCGCCAAACCCGCGCGCCGGGGTCCGGCCGAAGTGGGCCGGGACGTTGACCGCGGCGGCGGAAGGGGGAGCCGGCGGATCGGCGCCCGCACGGGCGGAGTCCCGGATCGGGGTGATGTCGGCCGGCGTGGGGCCGGCCCGCGCCGGCGGTGCCGCCGGCAACGCTTCGCCGTCGAGCCCGGCTCGAAAGATGCGGGCGAAGGCGGTCGCGCTGCCATAGCGGGCGCGAGGCTCGGGCGCCAGCGCCCAGAGGACGACATCATCCACCCAGGTCGGGAGCGGCGCCGCCGGATTGGCCAGCGAGGGGGGCACCGGCATCTGGGTGAGCCGGCTCCGAATCAGGCTATTCGTGATCTCGCCCGATGCCGGCGGCGGGTAGGGGGGAGCGCCGGTCAGCGCTTCGTAGATGACGCCGCCGAGGGCGTAGACATCCGCCGTCGCATCGACCGGCTCGCCCCGCAGCTGCTCCGGCGCCAGGTAGCCGATCGTGCCGAAGGTGCGGCCGTTGATTGCCTGCTGGGGACCACCGACCGGCTGCGCCAGGCCGAAGTCGATCAGTTTCAGATCGCCGCCGGGCGTCAGCAACAGGTTTTGCGGCTTGACGTCGAGATGGACCAGGCCGCGGGCATGCAGATGCCCGAGAGCGGCCGCGGCCTGGTCTAGGAGGTGGGCCACGGTCGCCAGCGGCAACGCCCCGTTCTCCTTCAGCAGCTCGTTCAAGGCGCGGCCCGGCACATGCTCGAGCACGACCCAGGATGTCCCCCGGTCATCAACAAAGTCGATGACGCGGATCACGTTGGGATGGGCGAGGAAGGCGAGCAGGCGGGCCTCGCGGCGGAACCGGGCGCGGGTTTCCGGATCGCGCCGGTATTCGAGGCGCAGGGTCTTCACCGCGATGTCGCGGCGCGTTCGCAAATCCTGGCCGCGATAGACCAAGCACATGCCGCCGGCCCCGAGCGGCGCGTCGAGGTCGATCGCGTAGCGGCCGCCGATGGTTGTCCGCGGGTCGCGTCGTTCGGGTGCTGGCGCATCCACAAGGAACCCCGCCTCGTTCGTCACGGCCCGCCTCGGCCCGAACCTACGTCGCGCGGCGTGGCAGAGGGAACGAAGCGCCGGCTGATCACCGCCCTAACTGTAGCAAGGAACGCCGCGGCGGACCAACTCACCGCCGCGGCCGGGGTGGCGATGCGGCCGCCCGGGCGAGGCCGCGAGCGAGCGAGAAGCCGTCGAATCGGTCATGCCGCTTCGATTCGGGCCGTGGGATCGGACATGGCGGCAAAGAGGTGCGGAAAACCAGCAAATCTCTGTAGACAGCACGCCGGGTTCTTGCTACAGTAGAGGTGGTTCCCGTAAGGAGCGAGGGCTGGGCTGTGCAGGCCCGACCGATTGCAGCTCCGGGAAAATGGGAGTGAGGGAGAGACCATGAGGAACTTCGTGAGCAAGGGTTCGGTGGCCGGCGCCCTGGTGGGCATCGGCTTGATGATGTCGACGGTCGCCGTGGCGGCGGACGACATCGCGGCGGCCGGTAATGGCGGCACCGCCGATGCCTCGGCCAATGGCGGCGCGGTGGCACTCGGCGATATCAACTCGGGCGGGAATGCCGGCAACGGCATCGGCGTTGGCGACTCGCACGGCGACGTTTCGGTCGGCGGCGGCTCGGCAGCCACCGCGACTGATATCAGCGCCAGTCTTGATGGCGGCACCGCCATCAGTGACGCCTCGGGTGGCGACGACAATATCGCCCTGCTCGACGACGACGACGTTTAATCGCTGACGCGTCGATCCGACGCACCAGGTGACGAAGGCCGCCCATGGGCGGCCTTCGTTGTTTTTGCCCGCTTCGCCGGTGCCGGTCTCCCACACTGACATCTCGCCAACCGGCACCCGGCGCTGAATTTCGGCGCCAAGCGGCGCGGTCAGCCGCCCTGGCTGCTACGCGGCCACCGGTTGGTCACGGACGTCCTCGCTCCCGATGTAAAACGTCCACCGCGGAATGTAGGCGACCGTCCGCACCGGCAACGCCGGCGCCGGAAGTTGGGTCTTCTTGGCCGGGCTCAGCAGCTCCGCCGCGTCGACCTCGCTGGTCAACACCAGCTCCGGCTCGGCGCCGAACTTTTCGACGTAGCGCTCGATCCCCTCCAAGACTTTCTGCCGGGCCGGCTTCTTCCGATCCGGATCGTACCACCCCAAAAACATCGCTCGTCCCTCCGCCGCGTCGCGTCCGTCCGTGTGGACAATCATATCAGAACTAATGTTCTGTGACAAGTGGGGCACGACGCCGATACCCCGCGTACGTACGAGGGTTTCGCGGGGACGATCGCGGGCTGGACAGGGTGGGGAAAACGGCGTATGCTGTGGATAAGGGTGGGGGAAAGTGGGGACAAGTGGCGTCCCGGTGGATAACCTGGGTTCCCTCCTCCCCCGGTTGCCGGTCATTCGTGTTCGCCCCGAACCGCGAGAAGCTCAATGTTCCTCGGTCGCTATACGCACGCGCTGGATGCCAAGGGCAGGCTGGCGATCCCGGCTCGCTTCCGCGAGGCGGTGGCCGAGGGCCTGGTCCTGACCCGGGGGATTGATCGCTGCCTATCGCTCTATCCCTTGGCGGCCTGGCGCCCCCTGGCCGAGAAGGTGAGCGCCCTCCCGATCACCGACCCCGATGCGCGCAATTTTCGGCGGATGGTGTTTGCCGAGGCGGCCGATCTCGCCCTCGATGCCCAGGGCCGCATCCTGATCCCGCCCGAGTTGCGGCGCTATGCCGGCCTGGAGCGGGAGACGCTGGTGGTCGGGGTCGATACCGCGATCGAGATCTGGAGCCCGGAGCGCTGGCAGGCGGTCGAGGCCCTGATGGAGACCGACGGCGCGGCGATCGCGCAACGACTGGCCGCGCTTATCTAATCAGTCGTAAGTCGTAGGTCGTGAGTCGTAAGTCTGAACACGCGGGTTGTTAGCTTGGTAGCAAGCAAGAGCCTGTACACGCCGCACCCCGTGTGTTTCTCTTCTCACGACTCACGACTCGAATGGTGCATACTCACCTGGCAACCGCGGTTCGGTTTGCCACGGAGACTCCAACACCATGAGAGCGGCACCCCCAATCGATGTGGCGCCGGCCAGCGGCGCCGGGCACCAGCCGGTCCTGCTCGGGGAAGCGATCGAGTTGCTGGCGCCACGGGCGGGGGCGCGATACATCGACGGCACCTTCGGCGGCGGCGGCCATACGCGGGCGTTGCTGACGGCCACCGCGCCGGATGGCGTCGTGCTCGCCCTCGATGCGGACCCGGGCGCCATGGCGCGGGCCGAAGCGCTGGCGGCTTCCCTTCTGGTTCCCGATCGGCTGCGGTCGGTGCAGACCAATTTCGCCAACCTGGCGGAGGTTGCCCGCGGCGCCGGGCTCGCGCCGCTGGATGGGGTGCTGCTCGATCTCGGGCTCTCCTCGTTCCAGTTGGGGGCGGCCGAACGCGGGTTCTCGTTCCAGCTCGACGGCCCGCTCGACATGCGGTTCGACCCCGGCGCCGGCGCTGCCGCCGCCGATCTCGTCAATGAGCTGCCGGAGGCGGAGCTGGCGGACCTGATTTGGCGCCTGGGCGAGGAGCCGAAGTCGCGCCGGATCGCGCGCGCGTTAGTTCAGGAGCGGTCCCGCGAACCGATCCAAACCACCGCCCGGTTGGCGGCGATCGTGGAGCGGGCCGGCGGCGGCCGGCGCGGCCGGCCGGTCCACCCGGCGACCAAGACGTTTCAAGCCTTGCGGATCGCGACCAACGCCGAGCTGGAGGTGCTGGAACGGGCGCTGAAGGGCGCGGTCGAGGTGCTGGCGCCGGGCGGCCGCCTGGTGGTCATCGCCTTTCACTCGTTGGAAGATCGGATCGTCAAGCGCTTCATCGAGCGGGAGAGCGCCACCTGTATTTGCCCGCCCGAGCTTCCGGTCTGCACCTGCCGGCACGAGCCCCGGCTACAACGCCTGACCCGTCGCGCCGTGCGCCCGGCGCCGGCGGAGATCGCCAGGAACCCCCGGAGCCGGAGCGCGGTGCTGCGGGCCGCGGTCCGGCTGCCGCAAGTACCTGAACCCATCGCCGGAGATTGCCCATGATGCCGCTGACGCTGGCGGAAATCCTCGAAGCCACCGATGCCGAGGCGCGGGGTGGGGACCACTTGCCGGCCGATTTTCAGTTCCCCCGGATTGAGCGCGACTCCCGCCAGGTGGCACCGGGCGACCTCTTCATCGCGATCCGCGGCGAGGTGTACGATGGGCATCAGTTCGTGCCGGAGGCGGCGGCCAAAGGCGCGGCGGCGGCGCTGGTGAGCAAGGAGTGGGCGGCCGGCCGGGCCGAGTCGCCCCTGCCGTTGCTCGTGGTCGAGGCGCCGGTCGACGCCTTGCAGGTGATGGCCGCTGTCTGGCGCAACCGGCTGGACGATCTGATCGTCGTCGGCATCACCGGCAGCATCGGCAAGACCAGCACCAAGGAAGTGGTGGCCGCCGTCCTCGGCGGCCACTATCGGACATATCGGAACCCGGGAAACCTTAACAACGAGATTGGATTGCCGCTTTCGGTGCTGGCGATCACGCCGGACACGGAAGCCGCCGTCCTGGAGATGGGCGGCGCCTACGCCTTTGGCGAGCTGCGACTGCTGGCGGAGATCGCGCGGCCCCGGTTGGCGATCGTGACCAACGTCTTCCCGGTTCATCTGGAGCGGATGGGCTCGATTGAGGCAATCGCGGAGACCAAGGCGGAGCTGGTTGAGGCGCTGCCGGCGGACGGGATCGCCATTTTGCATGGCGATGACCCGCGGGTGCGGGCGATGGCCGGACGCTGCCGGGGCCGGGTCGTCACCTACGGGCTGGATCCCAGCAACGACGTTAGCGCCAGCGAGGTGACGACCGAAGCCCTGGCCGGCACCTCGTTCTGGTTGAACTTGGACGGGGAGCGGCTGTTCGTCAAGGTGCCCCTGGTCGGCGGCCACGCGGTCGAGCTGGCCCTGGCCGGCTTTGCCGCCGGCCACGCGCTCGGCCTGCACATCGCGGAGATGCTGCCCGGGTTCGACGATCCGGCGATCCAGGTTCGCTTGCTGGTGAGCCCGGGGCCGCGCGGTTCGCGCCTGATCGACGACACCTACAACGCCAGCACGCCGTCGGTGCTGTCGGCCCTCGGCTTGCTGGAATCGCTCGGCCCGCAACGCGCGATCGCCGTGTTGGGGGAGATGCGGGAGATGGGGGAGCTGGCGGCGGAGGAGCATAAGATCGTCGGCCGCCGGGCCGGCGAGGTGGCGGACCTGGTGGTGACCTACGGCGAGCTGGCGCGGATTATCGCGGCGGAAGCGGGCACCGTCGGCGGCCGGAACGAGGGC
>JALZJP010000113.1 GCA_030859715.1 Chloroflexota bacterium | reverse complement strand
GTCCAGCGCCGGGACGTCGCCTGAGCCTCGAGATGAGAAGGAGAAAAACATGATTCGGCCAAGATCGATGTCCGCTCTTCGGGCGGCGACGGTTGCCGGCCTCGCGGTCGGCGCGCTTGGGATCGCGATCCTGTGGGCGTCGGGGGTCGCGTTTCCGTTCGTCATCCCACCGGGGATCGTCATCCTGCTGGCGGGCGCGGTGTTCGTTGCCCTGGCCGAGTGGCGGTGGACGCCGGCCGTGGGCGCGTTTCTGGGGCTGTTCGTCCTTGTCGGGTTCCTCGTCAGTCCGACCGGAGTACCAAACCTGCTTGGCCAGCACGGAATGAGGGCGGCCCTCGGTCAGGGGATCCAGGTCATCGGTGTGCTGACCGCCCTGATCGCGGGGCTGACCGCCACGCGGGACACCTTCCGAACGCCGGCGATGGGCTGACGATCGGGTGGTGGTAACGGCCCGTGCGGGATCGTGCCTTGGCTGCACGGCGAAGACGACGAGCAGGGCGCGGTCGCTCGCGCCGATTCGATTCAAAGGAGTTAAACGCGACCATGCGTAACGTACCCCGAGACCGCTGGCGGACGCGCGTCGTTCAGGGGCTCGCCGCGGCATCACCTTGCCGCGCATCAGCCTCGGCCTGGTCTTCCTCGGCTTCGGGGCGCTGAAATTCATGCCTGACCTGAGCCCGGTCGAGGACCTCGTGGCAGACACGATGCGAGCCCTCACGCTCGGGTTGATCCCGGACCGGGCTGGCCTCCTGCTGGTCGCCACGGTCGAGACCGTCATCGGCCTGCTCTTCCTTACGGGGCGCTACCCGTGCCTCGGTCTAGCACTGCTGGGCCTGGCAATGGTCGGCATCCTGGCGCCGCTCGTCCTCTTCCCCAATCGGCTTTTTTCAACAGTTGCTCGTGATCCGCGGGACCACGATTGGGGCACGAAACTGGCTGCCCCAGCGTCGCGGTGGCACCGCCCGGCTCATAGGCTGGGGCTCGTTTCAGACCAGGTTGGGCCATGAGCGCAACGCACGCGCCGTCTGTCGAGTAAGGTTCTGCTCAAGACATCACTTCCATCGTGGGACTCATCGCCTGATGCGTCCCACATAGATGTATCGACGATTGCGCGAGGGTGTTGTCCGTGCAGAGCGCGGCCGCGTTTTTGATTCTCGCCTTGACGGTCGGTCTGTCCTTGCGACGGCCGGTGGTGGGGCGCCTGCAGATTCAGCCCCCAGTAGCAGCGATCATTGGCGCCGCGCTGACGCTGGTCCTGGGACTCGTCTCCCTCCCCGAGCTGGCGGAGATCCTGAGCCTGTTGCGCTTTCCCATCGTCACGCTGGTCAGCCTGATGGCCATGACGCTGGTGGCAGAGCAGGCGGGACTCTTCCGGTTGCTGGCAATGCGCGTCGCCACGTTGGCCAACGGGGACGGGCGTAAGCTGTTTGCCTCGCTGTTTTTCGCCGGCACGCTCACGGGCACCTTCTTCACCAATGACGCCGCGATCTTGATCTTCACCCCGATGGTCTTCGAGCTCGTAGAAGAGGTCGAGGATCCCTCCTGGACGCCGGCGAGCAAGATCCCGTTTTACTTCGCGGTGCTCTACATCGCTAATCTGGTCGGCCCGCTCGTCATCAGCAATCCCATCAATATCATCGTCGCAAGCGTGTTTGGGATCGGCTTCCTGGAGTACGCCGCCTGGATGATCGTCCCAACCGTCGTCAGTATCATGATCTCGTTCCTGGGTCTGCGCTTCTTATTCCGCCGCGCGATTCCGGCTACCTACCGTCTGCCGGTTTCCCGGCCTCAGGCTCTGGAGCATCGCGGCTTTGTCGCCATGACCGCCGCTGTGCTGCTCGCCACACTCCTGGGGCTGTTCACGGAACAGTGGACTGGGCTGCCCGTCTGGCTCGTGGCTGCCCTCGGGGCGGTGACGCTCATCGTGCTTTGGGTAGGCACGGCCCATGCTCCAATCTCCCCGGTGATCACTGGCATCGGCTGGGACGTGATCGTCTTTGTCCTCGGCATCTTCGTCGTCGCCAGTGGCTTGCGTAATGTGGGGCTGACCGATCTCATCGGCCGTTTGCTGATGGATCCGTCGGCCCCGAACCTCTTGGCGGGCACGATGGTGACGGGCTTTGTGGCGGCTGGCTTTTCTGCGGTCATAAATAACCACCCGACCGCCAGCATCATGGCCCTGTCGATCCAAGATCTCGGATTGTCCGTCGAAGACAGCAGAATGCTTGCCTTTGCCGCACTCATCGGCGGGGATTTGGGACCGAAGATGCTGCCGATCGGCTCGCTGGCGGCACTCCTGTGGTTCCGCATTCTGCGCAACCGTGGCGTGCCCATCTCGTATGGACTCTACATCAGGGTCGGCATCCCGGTGACGCTGCTGGCGGTCCTCCTGTCGCTGCTCACGCTGAATCTGGAACGGCTCATCGTCGGCGCCTTTGCGTGAGAGCTCCGGCTGTCTTCTCGCGGTGGCTCCCACGGTTCCGATAACTTGCCCACGCCTCGGCGCGGCACCACCGGTGGATGAAAGCGCTCGTCGCTCCTGCATGCGGAGGCCATTTTCACAGCACGGCCCAGCCCGTTGAACCACGCCTCGGGTGACGCGCCGCCAGGACCGTTCCGGCACTGGAGGGCACCGTGGCGAGCGACGCCGTCGCTATCGCACAAACCCTCCTCGGTCGCGATCCACATATCAACCGCGGCGCTGTAGCCAACGCGTATGTTCTCTCGATCGTCGGAATCCGCGCCGCTCGTCGCCTCGGTGGTCATGTTCCCCTCCGCGGTTCGTCGGTGCTGCCAACAACGAATGAGTCAGCCTTCTTCGGCCGCGATCGGTTCACCTACCAGGCCGAGCGCGACGTCTACCGCTGCCCCGGCGGCCAGGAGCTGCGCTTTCGCAAGCACAAGTGCACTGAACGGGTGCGCCTCTACCAAGCGCCTGCAGCAACCTGTAATGCCTGTCCGCTCAAGCCGCGGTGCACCGCCAGTGCCCAGGGGCGGCAGCTCAAGCGCGGCTTCAACGAAGCGTATCTGGACTGGGTGCGCGGTTATCACGCCACCGAGCCCTACGCCAAGGCGATGGGCAAACGCCAGGTCTGGGTCGAACCGCTGTTCGCCGAAGCGAAAGCGTGGCACGGACTCAGCCGTTTCCGCTTGCGGGGCCTCCCGAAGGTCAACGGGGAGGCCCTGCTGATCGTGGCCGGGTAGAACCTGAAGCGCTTGCTGAGTCGCCAGGGCTGGGGACGGCGCCTATTCCCGGCTGGAGCGGCCGGCGTCGTGCTTCCGGCGCTCCCACCCCTGCCGGTGGTAACGTGATCGCGCGATTCCCGCCCGAGCCTGCCCGAACCACGCGAGCACACCCGCGGGCCCTTCCTTTTTCAACAAGCAGGCCCTTTCCCGGTACCACGATCGGCGACCTCCCGCTTGACCGCGTCAGGTGTCATGTTCAAGGCGTGCTGTCGCGCGTCTGCAGAACGGTGACGCATACTTCGCCCATGGTGAGCTCGTCAGGACAGATGGTCGCGGGAGTCCCGCTCCTCGCGACCAAGCTCAACGTCCCCAAGTGGCGGCCCGGTCTCGTGTCGCGGCCGCGCCTTGTCGCGCGCCTGGAGCGGGGAGCCGAGCGCACGCTGACCCTCGTCTCCGCGCCCGCCGGGTTCGGCAAGACCTCACTGCTCGCGGAGTGGCTGGCGACGAGCCCGGTGGGCGCGCGACCGGCGGCCTGGGTTTCGCTCGATCCGGGCGACAACGACTCCGCGCTCTTCTGGGCCTACGTCATCACCGCGCCGCGGGCGACGCGGCCCGAGGTCGGCGGGCACGCCCTCGCCTTGCTGCATTCGCCCCACCCCCCACCGATCGAGTCGGTCGTGACGACCCTGATCAACGAGCTCGCCGCGAGCGGGGCCGACGTGGCGCTCGTCCTCGACGACCTCCATGTGATCGATGCCCGGCCGGTCCACGCCGCCATCGCCTTCCTGCTCGATCACCAGCCGCCGCGGCTGCACCTGGTCATCGCTAGCCGCGCCGACCCCCCTCGCCCCTCGCCCGCCTCCGTGGCCGCGGGGAGCTCACCGAGCCGCGGGCCGCCGATCCGCGGTTCACCCCCGACGAGGCGGCCGCCTTCCTCAACGGGGCGATGGGGCTGGACCTTTCGGCGGCGGACATCACCGCGCTGGAGGGCCGCACCGAAGGCTGGATCGCCGCCCTGCAATTGGCCGCGCTTTCCATGCGGGATCACCAGGACGTTCCGGGGTTCATCCGGACATTCGCCGGGGACCACCGGTACGTCGTGGACTACCTGGTCGAAGAGGTGCTGCAGCGCCAGGCCGAATCGGTTCGCGGCTTCCTGCTGCACACCGCCGTGCTCGACCGGTTGAGCGGACCTCTCTGCGATGCCGTCACGGGCCAGGACGACGGCAACGCGCGGTTGGCGGCCCTGGAGCGAGGCAAAGGACACTACCGGCTTGACGGCGCAAGTGATCGTGCGCGCCATCGCCAAGGTGGCCGACGCCTATAAACTGGACCGGAAACGGCATCGCCAGTTTCGCCCGCTCGGCGCGTTTGCCTTCGATGATCGCATTCTGCGCTGGCGTCAGGATGAGGTGAGCATCTGGACCGTGGCCGGGCGCCAGCCGATCCCCTTCGTCTGTGGCGACCATGCCCGGACGTTGCTGGCTACCCGTCAGGGCGAGGCCGACCTGTTCACCCGGAACGGCGCCTGGTATCTGGCGTTCACCGCGACCGTGGAGGAACCGCCCGCCACCACGCCGGACGATTTCCTGGGCGTTGATCTCGGCATTGTCAATCTGGCGACCGACTCGGACGGCACCGTCTACAGCGGGAGCGCGGTCGAAACCCGACGCCGCACCGTCGCCCATCGCTGCCGCCACCTGCAACGACGCGGCACCAAAGCCGCCAAACGGAAGCCGCGGGCCATCAAACGCAAGCAAGCCCGGTTTCAAGCCGGCACCAACCACGTCCTCAGTAACCGGATCGTCGCCACGGCGCAAGGCACCGGTCGCGGCATTGCCCTCGAAGACTTGCGGGGTATGCGCGACCGGACTCGGCTCCGCCGCCGGCAGCGGGCGCGACACGCGAACTGGGGCTTTGCCCAACCGCGGGCGTTTCTGTCCTGCAAGGCGGCGCTGGCCGGGGTGCCGGTCGTCTTGGTTGATCCCCGCCACACCAGCCAGGCCTGCCACGAGTGCGGCATGATCGACCGGACCAGCCGCCTCACCCAGGCCGAGTTTCTCTGTACATCTTGCGGGCATGCTGCACCTGCTGATGTCAACGCGGCTCGAAACATTCGGGCCAGGGCTGTTGTCAACCAGCCAAACGGGCAATTGGTCCAAGGTTTCGCCCCTCCGTCGGGGTAGGAACAAGCTCCCCGGATTTATCCGGGAGTCGTTGACGACCGTCGGGATCGTCGGCGTCCTCTCCCTGCTGACCCTGAGCCAGCAATTCGTGGCCGCCGCGGCTCCGAATGCCGCCGCGTTTGAAGCAGCGGGGACGGTGTTGCTCGCCGTGCAGAAGTGGACCTTTCAACTTGGTCCCGGGTTGTTGCTGGGAATCAACACGATGATGTGCGGCTACCTGCTCTTGCGCACGAAGCTCGTCCCCCGCCCGATCGCGGTCCTGGGTCTGACCGGAGCAACCCTCAGTTCGATCGCCGGCCTCTTGGGACTGTTCGGCGTTATTGCTCAGGTTTCCACATGGGGCCTTCTCTTGGCGCTGCCCGTGGCCGCGTATGAAATGACCCTGGCGGGTTGGCTCATCGCGAAAGGATTCAACGGAGCCGCAATCGCTGCCGAGCCGGCACGAATGGAAGCGATTGCGCGGCTGGCAGGACAACCACCGCCCGCCTGACGCTGAGGCAGCCGCGATCGACCCCCGCCCCCAAATC
>JALZJP010000101.1 GCA_030859715.1 Chloroflexota bacterium | reverse complement strand
CCGCGGCCGGGGTCCGCGGGGCGAGGGGATGGCGAACGGGACCCGGTCAACGGCTCATCAGCGGCCCGGGCTGGCGCCCGGCCGGGCACATCGCCCCGCGATCCCTCGCCACGCCGCGGCGTGGGGCTCTTCGGGTCACGATAGGTCATGCCTGCCTCTCCCGGTGGCGACCAAGCGCACCCCGCGCTGCCGGCTCGGGTGAGCCGGTTCGCGAATCAGCATAGCACGGGCGATCACGGCGACGAGATCCTACGGCGTCGCCAGCGGTGAAGGGTCCGGCGCCACGGGGGAAGCAACCGGCGATGCCGCGGGCAGCGCGGTCGGGGTTGGCAGCGGCGGCGCTTCGACCGGGGCCTCGAACGCGGCCGGGACCGGGGTCGGCGTCGGGGCCAAGGATGCGTCGATGTCCAGCTCCAGCCGTCGTCCTTCCAGCCAATTCGTCGTCCGCGCCTGGGCCAGGCGGGTGATCTGCTGATCGGTCAGCGGCCGCTCCGAATCGCGCCCGGCGGAGCGGATAATGTGCCAGCCAAACTCGCTCTCCACCGGCTCGCTGGTCTGCCCTGGTTCCAGGGCGAAGGCCGCCTCGGCGAACGGCGCCACCATCTCGTCACGGGTGAACGATCCCAGGTCGCCCCCATTCGGGGCGGTTCCCTGGTCGATCGAATGCTGCCGTGCCAGCTCGCCAAAATCCGCGCCAGCGCCGAGCTGGTCCGAAAGCTCGAGCGCCAGATCTCGCGTTTCCACCAGGATGTGCGCGGCCTGCACCTGCTCCGCGCCCTGGCCGACCTCGGCCGCGAGGTGGGCGTCGATCTTCGCTCGGGCCAGCGCGGGCCGGGCGACGAGCCGTGTGTACGATTCTCGGGTGAGGCGGGCTTCCTCAAACAGCGCCTGCGCGAACAGTCCCAAGTTCGACTCGGCGATCGCCCGCGCCTGATCGGGATTTGGCGTCGCCACCGGGGTTGCCGCGACCGGGCTCGCCACCGGCGTGGCGTCAGGACTCGCGATCGCGGTCTCCACGATCGGGGTTGCCGCCGGGCCGGGGCTCGCGATCGGCGTCGCCGCCAGGGCGAGCGCGGTTTCGGTCGCCATCGCCGCCCGCTCCGGCGTGAAGGTCGGGCTGGGCGTCGGCGTGATCAGGGGCGCGGTGGGGTCGGCAAACTGGTTGAGGAGAAAGGTCTCGACCTCGTCGTCGCTGATCGCCAGCCCCAACTCGTCCAGGCTTTGCAGATAGACCTGGTCGTCGATCATCCGGCTCAGGGTGCCGTCATCGACGTCGCCGCTACCCCACACCTCGGGGATCTGGTTGATCGCCTCCGTCGCCATTTGCTGGTATTGCGGCGCCATATTCGCGTCGACCATGCCCGCGAACTGTTGGAATTGGGCGCCCTGGTTCCAGAGATCGACCGCCCGCACCTGCCAGTACTCCTCGCGGGAGATCGCCACGTCGCCCACGCTGGCCAGCGTCTGCCGCGGCAAGATGACGTATTGATAGAGGGCGGCGCCGGCCAGGATGACCAGGACCAAGCCCGCGAGCACGGCGATCCCGATGCGGACCAGGCGTTCGCGCCGGGCTTGGACCACATAGCGCGGGACGTGCGGCCGCCGACCCGGCGGGGTCGCCGGTTGCCCGGTGAGCCGGCTCCGCACCCGGTTGGTCAGTGATCCCGCCGATTGGGTTGGGATCGGTCTGCGCGGTGTTCTGGCCATGACGCGGCTGTCTCCCCGGCACTTCGTGGCAACGACCGCCGGGCTGGCGGGCGCGAGCCCGGACGGCGCGACGCCCTCGGCCCGCCGCGGCGTCCTGAACGCCTCGGCCAGCCGGGGCGGCGGCCGCCCGCGGCTGGCGACCGCGCCTTAGCGGGCGCTGGTGGTGAAGGGCAAGAGCGCGACGTGGCGGGCGCGTTTGATCGCCACCGTCAGCGCGCGTTGATGGCGGGCACAGGTGCCCAGCTTGCGGCGCGGCTCGATCTTGCCCCGTTCCGAAATATGCCGGCGCAGGCGAGGCATATCTTTGTAGTCAACATCGTGCACGTTGTCGACGCAGAAGACGCAGACCTTGCGCCGCGGCATGTAGCGACCGCCGCCACCGCCCCGGCGC
>JALZJP010000084.1 GCA_030859715.1 Chloroflexota bacterium | reverse complement strand
GCCGAGATGCGGACCCGATCAACTTGGAGCCGCGTGTCATGTGCTCGATATCCCAGATCGTCAGTCCGCCGCGAGCGCGGCGAGTTCGTCACCGCTCCAGGTCAACTCGACGACGGGGGCAACGTGGGACGAAAGGCCAGCGGAGTATCCGGTGGAGCTCAGAACGGCGGGCGGGTGGAGTTGATCTGGAATCTCTGCACGTCGTCGCTCAGCATGGCCGGCGCGTCCGCCATTAGAGGAAGGGCTGCGCCGGGCCTATTTCATCGGCCGCTCAACTGGTTTCTTCCTTGTCATAGCATTACTGTGATTGCCTTTGCTGCGGCGATGCCTGGCATGTGGTCCCCGGTGTAGGGGCGAATCGGTGTGTCATTCGTTCCGACTAATTCAGGGTAAGCTCCGGCGGCGCGGTGTCCGGGCCGCGCTCCGCCCGCCGCCGGAGGTCCCCGCCGATGCCGTCTGCCGTCGCCGCCTCGCCGTCGCCGCCCGCGCCCGCCGTCGTCGATCGCCTCGAAGCCTTCCTGGCGGAGTTGATCGCGGGGTTGGAGCCCGCCGCCGGCGCCGCCGGGCGCAACCGGGGCCGTCCCCCGATTCTGCCTGCCACGGTCCTGTGGGCTGGCCTGGCGGTCTGCGTCCTGCGTCGCGCCACCAGCCAGCTCGACGTCTGGCGGCTGCTGAGCGCCAACGGGCTCTGGGATTTCCCGGCCATCCCCGTCTCCGACGACGCGGTCTACAAGCGGCTCGAGCAGGACGGCGCGGCGGCGATGGAGCGGCTCTTCGCCGATGTCTCCGCGCTGCTCGCGGTCCGCCTCGACGCCCACGCCGACCGGACGCTGGCGCCCTTCGCCGCCGAGGTTTTCGCCATCGACGAAACCGCCCTCGATCCGGTGGCGCGGCGGTTGCCCGCCCTGCGGGGGGTGCCGCCCGGCGACGACCGGCTCTTGCCGGGCAAGGTGGCGGGGGTCTTCGACATCCGGCGCCAACTCTGGCGTGGGGTCACGCACGTCGCCGCGCCGCGCCAGAACGAGAAGGTGGCGGCCCGCGACGCGGTGGCGTCCCTGCCGCCCGGGAGCCTGTTGCTCTTCGACCTGGGCTACTTCGCCTTCGCCTGGTTCGACGACCTCACCGATGCCGGGCGGCACTGGGTCAGCCGCCTGCGGGAGAAGACGAGCTACGTTCCGATCCACGTCTTCTATGCGGACGGCGAGACGCTCGACGCCCTGGTCTGGCTGGGCGCCCACCGCGCCGACCGCGCCAAACACGCGGCCCGCCTCGTCCAGTTCCGGCGCGGCGCGACCCTGCACCGCTACCTCACCAACGTCCGTGATCCGCACCGGCTCCCCCTCGCCGAGATCGCCCGGCTCTACGCCCGCCGCTGGGACATCGAGATGGCGGTGGATCTCGCCAAGACCGAACTGGGGCTCCACCTGCTGTGGTCGGCCAAGCCCCCGGTCATCTTGGCCCAGGTCTGGGCCGTCTTGCTGATCGCCCAGGTCGTGCAGGCGCTGCGGGTGCTGGTCGCCGCCGCCGCGGGCGTGGCCCCCTTCGGCGTCTCGCTGCCGCTCCTGGTGCGGTACCTGCCGCAGTACGCCCGCCGCGGCCACGACCCGATCGCGGCCTTCGTCGCCGACGGCGCCCGCCTCGGCTTCATCCGGCCGTCGCGCCGGACCGTGACCATCGCGCCCGTGATCCCCCCGGACGCCCTCCACCCCCCGCCCCCCGACCTCGTCCTCCTCCGCTCCCCGCGCTACGCCCAGAAAGGCTGCGGCCCCCGCCCACGCTCCACGTCGCACTTACACTGAATTAGTCGGAACGAATGGGCAAGCCCGTGCCCCTACGGGGAGGTGCAACCGGCACTGTAGGGTTGATGGACAGCTAGGCCGGTTCTGGACCGCGCCTGGAACGTCGGTAAGCCCGAGCCGCGTTCCAGGCCGGTCCGAGCACGCATTGCCGGGTTCGCTACAATTGAGGGCTGAGGCGAGCGCGGGGGGTTGCGGGGAGGCGTCCGTTGGATTTCGTGGTGGTGGGGTTGGGGTTGGG
>JALZJP010000054.1 GCA_030859715.1 Chloroflexota bacterium | reverse complement strand
GCTGGAGGACACCGCCGCCAGAAGGCCGAGGATGGTGATACCGAACAGGCTGCGCCGAGTTCGAAATGTCATCGTCAGGTCCCGTACCAGCCGGCCACGTCGGCGATGACGTCGGTCGAGCCTGCGTTGTTGTACAGGACGACCCGGCCGTCCGGCCCGACCTTGACCACGACGACGTTGGCCACGGTGTCGCCCGCCCGGTAGTTGAGGTTCGACACCAGTGGCCGGGCCTTTCCGCTCGGGTAGACGGCTAGGAAGCTGACCGCGTCGGGCTGGGTGACGGTCACGTTGAGGACGACGGCGGACACCCCGGTGGCGGGGACACCGCCGCGCCCGGTCACCTGGAGGTTGACGGTGCCGCCGGCCGGTACCCGTTGGGCCGGCGCTCCATTGCCGGCGCGGGTGTCGAGCAGGCGGGAAGGCGGTAGGGGCGTGAACGTCGCCCCGGGCGCGGGCAGGTACGGGCCGTACCACCCGGCGACGTCGGCGATGACATGCGCCGACCCCACGTTGTTGAACAGGTTGACCTTTCCGCCGGCTCCGACCTTGACCACCACCATGTTCGGCTTCGTCGTCCCGGCCTCGTAGTTGAGGTTGGATGCCAATGGCCGGCTGTCGCCTGCCGGCCACGCGGTGAGGAAGCTGCCGGCGGTCGGCTCGGTGACCGTGACGTTGAGGGCGACGGCGGTGACACCCGTCGCCGGCACGCCGCCCCGCCCGGTCACTTGCAGCGACAGAGTGCCGCCCGCCCCCACCTTGCCCGGCCCCGCACCAAGGCCGGAGCGGGTGTCGAGGATACGGACCGGCGAGAGCGGGTGGTACGCGCCGGGGATCGAATGGCGGGGGGCCGGGAGGCCGGCGCCGGGCCACTCGAAGGCGCCCAGGTCGGCGGCGGCCGTCCCGTCGCCGTTCCCGTCCACCACCCGAGCGGCCCCGTTGGCGTCCGTGGCGAACAGGAGCGGGATGAGGGGGTCGTCGTGTCCGGCGTCGATCGCCGGCGACCCCTGGGTCAGGCCGAAATCGGGCCCGAGGCGAGGATCGACGGAGATGTTGCCCACGATGCCGGTCGTGTCGGGGCACCACCGGAACGGCGTATCGGTCCCGTTGTAGACGTCGTTGTAGAAGAACCGACCGGATATCGAGCCCTGGCACCGCACGACATCGACGGTGGACGGTCCCGAGAAGATGTTGTTCACCGCAAACCAGTCGCCGCCCGAGTGGACGGCCGAACCCGCCGGCGCCCGGTTCCCGACAAGGGTGTTGTTGGCGAGGACGGCGCCTTGCGCGCCGACGGGGACGAGGATGTCGAGCGCGCCGCCGGATGCGACCGACTCGTTGTCGACGAACACGTTTTGGGAGATCAGCGGCCAGCTGTAGTTGACGATCTCGATGGCTCCTCCCCCCCAAATCGTCGCCCGGTTGCCCCGGAACACGTTGTTGAGGATGAGCGCGTCCAGCGCGGTGAACAGGGCCATCCCGCCCCCCTTGGGGGCGGTGTTGTGCTCGATGGTGTTCCCTACGACTTCGAGCCCGGATGTCGAGCCGAGGTGGAAGCCGCCACCGCCCCCGTAGCCGGCGGTGTTGCCGCGGACGACGTTGTCCTCGATCAGGGCGCTCGAGCCGGTGATGAGGAAGCCGCCGCCCTCGTAGGCGGTGTTGGCCGTGACGAGGTTCCCCGTGATGGTCGGCGACGCGCCAGAGATGCGAAAACCACCCGGGTTCCCGTTCCGCACCGTGAATCCGCGGAGTGACGTGGCTCGGGTCTCGGACTGGTCGAAGGTGACCACCGGCCCTGCCCCGCCGCCGTCGATGACAGTGGAGATCGGGCCGTCCGCGCTGCGGACCTCGATCCGCCGGCCGTGGAAGTCGAGGTTCTCCCGGTAGACACCGGGCGCGACGAGGACGATGCCGCCGTCGGCGACGGCGTCGATGGCGGCCTGGATCGTCGGAAGCTCGGCAGGGACGTTGACCACGGCGCCGGCGGCCCGGGCCGAGCCGAGGGGACGGACGGTGACCGTCGAACCCAGGAGGGCCAGGGCCATCACTGCGCTGCGTCCCCTGGTGCTGGGCATGAATCCGCCTTCTTCCACGGGGACCAGCCGGTCTCTGCGAGGACTATCGGCGTCGCGGGGCACCAACTTGAGACGCCTGGTGGGATGTATGCCGGGCGAGGCGTAGAGGATCGAGCAGCGGCGAGCGGACACGGCGGGTCTGGCTCGCCAGCCTGCCCTTCGCCGGGACGCAATGCTTCCTCTGCCCATCTGTGGCGCCTCGAGTGCGCCGAGTCGTGTGGTCCGCCAGAAAAATGTCGAAGTGGGATGTCGAGAACCAGCGGGCGGCTCCGTCCCCGAAGCGAGCACGGCCACAATGGGCCGTACCGCACCAAGGAGAACATGATGGCCAAGTACCTGCTGCTCAAGCGCTACCGGGGAGCGCCGGCATCGGTGAACGACGTGCCGATGGACCAGTGGACGCCGGAGGAGCTCTCGGCCCACGTGCAGTACATGCAGGACTTCGCCGCTCGGCTCGAGGGCACCGGCGAGTTCGTCGACAGTCAGGCGCTCTCCCCGGAGGGCACGTTCGTCCGCTACGAAGGCGAGGGACGGTCACCGGTCACCGACGGCCCGTTCGCGGAGACGAAGGATCTGATCGCCGGCTGGATGGTGACGACGTCGAGACCTACGAGCGGGCGCTCGAGCTGGCCGGCGAGCTGTCCGCGGCTCCGGGTGCTGGTGGGAAGCCGATCTACGAGTGGCTCGATGTGCGCCCGTTCCTGGCCGCCCCCCCGACCATCACGGAGTGACGCACGGGGACGAGGCCCTGCTGCGGACCCTCACCCCGACCGTCATCGGGATCCTCGCCCGTCGCGGAGCCGACGGCGATCCGGCTCACTCGCCGGCTGGCGGCCAGGATCAACCATGAGGAGGTCGCGGGCCTGCTCGCGCTCAATGCTGCTCCACCACGCGCGGCGCCCGGCACGGACCGGCTCCACGGCAGGCTCGTGCCTCTCGCCGAGCAGGACCGCAGCCTGTGGAACACCCGCCTGATCGCCGAGGGCGTCGACGTGCTCCAGACGGCCCTCACCCGCGACCGCCTGGGCGAGTTCCAGGCCGCCCTGGCGGGGCTCGACCCCGCCCTGCCCCGCTACGCCGCCGTCGCGGCGTACCTGCACGAGCGGGACGGTGACCCAGTCACCGCGGCACGGCTCTACGCCGAAGCCGCCCGGTCAGCGCCCAACCTGCCCGAACGCGACCACCTCGTGCGACAGGCCGCGCGGCTCAACGCGCGGCCGCGCGGTTGAGCGGCGGGCATCCCCCGACCCGATAGGGACGGTCCGCTCACCCTGTTGACTAGCCGGACCGCGTCACTTGACCGTCACGAGCCCGACGATTCCGTGCTCCTGGCCCCTGCCCGACGATCACCGCAAGCCAATCCGTTCGCGTAGATGCGGCGAGGGAGCCACCGCGAGTTGGCCTCCTCGTCGGCAATTTCGTTGAGATCACCCGCCTGGTCATCGTGGATCGGCGGTGCCTTCATCCTCTGGCACCGTCTGACTGCTCTCTGGTCGATCAATTGCCGCCACAACGATGTAGCCCTGATATCTGAGCCAGGCCAGCATGCTGGCTGCTACATCATCCACGGTTGCGAGCGGAACGTGTCGGGTCCCGCCCAGTTAAAGCTCCCGAGCAAGCGTTCCCCATCAATCGCTCGGGCAACAGCCTCGTGTACCGCCGCTGAGCTAGCCAGCTCGGCGTGGGAACCACTCGCGACGGTTGCGCGGTAGTCGGAGAGCAGGCGCTCCCGGACATTCGCTGGGATTTGGCGAAGCCGAGCGGATAGCCGTGGCTCTAAACCCGCTCACTCGGCCGCGGGTGCTTCGTCCGCTCTTCCCAGTTCGGCATCCCAAGCCGGACCCCATCCGGGCCGATCGTCCCCCCAGCCCCGCCCTCAGCCAGGTGGCGCACGATCTTTTCGGCGTCCTGTCTGATTCGGTCGAGTCGTTCGTTCTTGTCCATGTCCATCTCCCCATACCTCGATGCACGACGGTTTAACGGCGGTCGCCACCGCTTCGGGCAGAGGAAAGACCACACGGGAAGGGAGTTGGAGAAGCAAAGAAGCCCCGCACACTCGGGGCTGGACGACCCTTGGTTCCCCATCGCTGGGGCCTATCCTTCCTGCCGGAAGCGGGCACCTTGGCGGTCGCCGCCAGGTTGCCGGGCAGTTCGCGCTCGAATCTGCCGCTCGAGATAGCGCCTCTTCAGTTGCTAGAACACTTGTATCAGACCGGCACGCTAGAAACAACCGAGAAGGAAGCCAACCGACTTCGGCAGCTATCGAGAGGCGCCGCCACCGATTGTCAACGAGTCTCGTGCCTGCCAGCTCGCCGACGGCACCCCGCGATGCTCCGCCCGGACCACCCCTTTGATGAGCTGAGCGTTCTCCGCCGACCTTCGACGTTGATGAGGCCGGACGTTTCCTAGCCTCATCATCTCAACGTTGGACGAGCGGCGCGACCTACAGCCCCGGTTCGGCGCCCTTCGCGATGGGGACGCCGACCATGCTGCCCCACTCGGTCCAACTGCCGTCGTAGTTGCGGACGTTCGGGTAGCCGAGGAGATAGGTCAACACAAACCAGGTGTGGCTGGAGCGCTCGCCGATCCGGCAGTAGGCAATGACCTCTTTGTCCGGGGTAATCCCGGACGGGCCATAGATCGCCTTTAACTCGTCCGGGCTCTTGAACGTGCCGTCCTCGTTGGCCGCTTTCGCCCACGGGATGCTTTGGGCGCCGCGGACATGGCCGCCGCGCTGGGCCCCTTCCTGCGAATAGCCCTGCATGTGGATCACTTCGCCGGTGTACTCGGCCGGGGAGCGGACGTCCACCAGGGCCGGCGCCCCCGCCTTCACCTGGGCCATCACATCGTCGCGGAAGGCGCGAATCGAAGCGTCCGCTTCCTTCGCCGTGTAGGTCGTTGGCTCGTACGACGGCACCTCGCGGGTGAAGGGCCGGCCCTCGGCTTCCCACTTGGCGCGGCCGCCGTTCATGATCCGGACATCCTCATGCCCGTAATACTTGAATAGCCAGAGCGTGTAGGCGGCATACCAGTTGTTGCGGTCGCCATAGAACACGACGGTGGTGTCGTTGCTGATTCCGGCCCGGCTGAGCAACTGTTCGAACTCGGCCTTGTTGATGAAATCGCGCTCAACCTGGTTCTGGAGTTCGGTGTGCCAATCGAGCTTGACCGCACCCGGAATGTGGCCAATATCGTAGAGCAGCACATCCTCGTCCGATTCGACGATCCGCACCTTCGGATCGTCCAGATGCTCGGCCACCCACCCCGTGGAGACCAGCATCTCTGGATGCGCGTAGCCCTTGGTGTCCTCTCGCGTTTCGGTCGCGACCATCCTGTTATCTCCTTTGCCTCGTCGATGGGTCGATACGTCCATTTTGCGCGATTGTGGTCCGCGACACAATCCCGGAGTTAGTTACGGCACGGGATAACCGGGGTCTTTGATCAGGAATCGAGCCAGCGCCTCGGCCAGTGCCGCCGCCGAGGATGCCGCCGACCGCGCCTCACCAAACGGAACCTCCGGGTCGCGCCGCTTCCCTCCGGACCAGACAATCGCCGAGGCACCGGTCGCTGACCGCACATCGTCACCCTCGGCGATGGTAACCGTGTAGTCCAAGCCTAAACGCTGGATCGCGTGGTCCAAGCTGCCCAAATCGGCAGTTTGCGTGAGTCCAATGCGGGCTAGGGCGACGCTCCAATCGTCCCTGCTCTCTCCCTGGTTCCGCGGCTGCCCCGATCGCCGGAGTATGCGGCCCGCTAGCCCCGCGATGCACTGGTCCCAGGGCCGCTCGCCCATCACCCACAGTCGCAGCTCGTTCTGGTAGCCAACCACGATGGTGAGAAAATCCGGCCAATCGACGCCGCGCCCGCTCAGCGCCCGCTGCCAGCCGACCCAGAGCGGCGCCGCGATCCATTCGCCGCCGGCTACCGTCGCCAGCCCCACGGCGGGAGCTTGCTCGAGCAGCGTCCTGGTCGCGGTCTTCAGCGTGACCGGTTCCCCGGGTAGCGGCAACGTTGCTCCGTCCATCTCAATACCTCACCGCGTCATGCTCGACCGGCGCCCGATCGCTACCGGCGTAGTGCTGGAGGTGCTCCTCGTAATCGATGAAGAGTGGTGCATCCGGGTCGAACGGCCGGGGCAAGGTGGCGAAGGCAACCGTCTTGTCGAGGGTGTCCAGCTTTTCAATCGCGGCCGGGGTATCCAAATCTCGCACGTCGAACCGGTCGCGGGCGAAATCGAACGCTTGCTGCCCGGCCGCGGTCCAGACCAGCACGCTCGAATAGCCGTCGGCGCTGCCGACGCTGCCGACCGAAATATCCGCCGCCAGCCCGAGGAAGTCGGCGCACTCGTCGCACCCCTTGAGCGCCGCCCCGTGAAAGTTGCGGATCGGCTCCTCGATCCGGATCGCTTCGTCCCGGCCATAGATGTAGAGCTTGCCCCGGATGATGTCGATCTTCTCGATCTCCGCCAACGCCACCCCGCGCTTGGCCTGGACCTCCTGCACCATCAATTGCTCGTAATTGAAGCTCTTAGTGCAGAGCAGCCCGATGGTCAGCACCACGGCCTCAACCCGTGACGAGCCCCAATACCAGGGCCGCGCCTGCATCGCCCGCAGCCCTTGCAGCTCACACGGGGTGCCGACGATGGCGATCCGGGGGCTCGACGGCAGGTCGTACTTCTTGAGATCGAGATGAGCCAGGGCCATCGTCTGGTTGTAGAAGCTGCCGGCGCAGGACAGCACCTCGTCCGCGGTGCGGGCCAGGAACGCCTCGCCCTTCCACGGCTCCCGCTCGCTCGGCCGGGCCAGCAGGGCGCCGTCCAGCTCCCCCGCTTCGAGCAGCTCGATCAACAAGGCGCTGACGACGCCGCCGTCCTGGGCGCCGGGAATCCGCGAGATCGTCCGCGCCGAATACCGGTTCCGGGTGCGCTCGATCCCGGCCGCGCGGTCGCCGCCGGTCAGCTTCCAGGTCGCTTCGTAGCGCAAGCCGCCACGGGGGCAAAAATCCCAGCAGAGGGAGCAGCCGGTACACATCTTCACCAGCGTCGGCAGGTCGTCCGGACCGATCCCGAGCGAGTCGGAGGGGCAGGCGGCGACACAGGCGCCGCACTGGATGCAGCGGTTGGCGTCGATGACGGCGCGCTCCAGCTCCCAGAACCAGGTCTTGCCCGGCGCCTCGTCGATGTCGTTCATCCCCTCTCGGATCGCGAACGCCGCCGTCATCGTCGCGCTCCGTTCGCGCCGTTTCGGATCGTGGCGTGAAGCTCCGGGTTCGGCGTCCGCCGCGCCCATTCGTGGAAACGTTCGCCGTCGTTCCGCTCCGCCGTGTACCGCTCGAACAGCGACACCATCGCCGCCGGCACTTCACTGACCGGCCGGGCGCCGTCGATCCAGTCGATGAACGCCGCATCCCGGCCCAGGCTACCGCCCAGTCCAATATCGACCGCCTCGACGATGGCGTCGCCCCGTTTGGCCGTTTCGCCGCGGAACCCGATGTCGGCGATCTGCGGCTGGGCACACGAGGCGGAGCAGCCGGAGAAGTGCAGGCGGATGATGTCCTCGCCCGCGATCGCGACCCGGTCGTCAAGCTCCTTGGCCCAGGCCGCCGCCCGCGCCTTGGTCTCGACGATCGCCAGCCGGCAGAACTCGTTACCGGTGCAGGCGACCATCCCCCGCGCGAACGGCTTCGGGCTGGGCGAATAGGTTTCCAGCAACGGCTCGGCCAGCACATCGTCAAGCCGCGCCTCCGGGATCCCGGTCAGAATGAGGTTCTGGTCGGTCGCCAGCCGGATTTCACCGTCGCCGTAGTGCTCGGCCAAGCGCGCGGCCTCGATCAGGTCGCTCCCCCCCATCCGGCCCACGGTCACGTTCAGGCCGGCGTAGAACAGCCCCGGCTGACGCTGCGCGTGAACCCCGATATGGTCGCCCCGGTATCGCTTGGTCAGATGCTCGCCGGCCGGGGTCAGCGGCATCCTGGCCCGGTTCGCCAGCTCGGCTCGGAACCGCTCCGGACCCAGCTCCTGTACCAGATAGCGCAGTCGGTTGGCCCATCGGTTCTCCCGGTTGCCCAGCTCGCCGTAGAGCTGGGCCACGGCGCGGGTGATCTCCACCGCGTCCCCCGGCGCCACGAAGACATCGACATCCGACGCCATCCGCGGCCCGTCCGAGAGACCGCCGCCGACGAGCAAGTTAAAGCCGAGCGTGCCATTGGTTAACCGGGCCGGGACGAGGCCGATATCGTTAATCTCGGCTTGGGCGCAATCGTCGCCACAGCCGGTGACGCTCATCTTGAACTTGCGCGGCAGGTTCGCGTACTCCCGATTGCCGGTGAAGAAGTCGGAGATCGCGGCCGCTACCGGATAGGCAAACACGAATTCATCGCGGTCAATGCCGGAAACGGGGCAGCAGAGCAAGTTGCGGGCCGAATCGCCACACGCCTGCACGGTGGTGATGCCGACCGCGTCCAGCCGCCGCCAGATCTCGGGAATCGCCCCGATCTTGATCCAGTGGAGCTGGATGTCCTGCCGGGTGGTGAGGTCGAGGTAGGCGTCGCCGAAGATCGGGCTCGGTTCCGGACCGCGGGCGTGCTCGGTGGTGATGGCGCCGATCTCCCGCGCCTGGGCGGCGGTCAGCCGGCCGCCGGGAAGCTTGATCCGGAGCATGAAGGCGTCGCCGCCTTGGCGCTGGGGATAGACGCCGACCCATTTCAGGCGTTCGACCTCGCCCTCGACCCGATGGATCGAGGCCGGCCCCTCCTTCGCGTAGACATCGATCAGTGATTGCCGCACATCGAGCGGGTGCCGCGCCAGCTTCCACCGCTCAACCTGATGGAGCCGTTGGTCGGGCCGGAGTGATTTCACCTGGTCTCTCCCGTTGGCGGTTACGCGCGTATCGTCGCCCAATCGACTTGACAGTGGATGCCGCACTCTTTCGGGGCACCGGTTTCCCACCACCAGCGGCCGGCTCGTGGGTCTTCACCCGGCCGGATCGCTCGCGTGCAGGGGGCGCAGCCGATGCTGGTGAACCCTTGGTCGTAGAGCGCGTTGTACGGAACGTCGTGTTGCCGGATATAGGCCCAGACCGCCTCCACGCTCCAATCCGCCAGCGGGTTGAGTTTCACCAGCCCCGGCCGCGCCTCGTCGTACTCGACCTTGCGCACCGCCCGCCGCGACAGGCTTTGGCCGCGGCGCTGCCCCGAGATCCAGGCCGCCGTGCCGCGCAGGGCCCGATTCAAGGGCTCGACCTTGCGCACTTCGCAGCACCGCAGCCGGAGATCGAGGCTTCGATAGAACGGATTAACTCCGTTGGCGCCGACGAATCGTTCCAAATCGAACGCATCCGGCGAAAAGACCTCGATCGCGATCTGATAGCGGTCCCGGACTCGGTCAATCAGGTCGTAGGTTTCCGGCCGCAAGCGCCCGCTATCGACCGTGACGACCCGGACGTTGGGATTAATCCGCCAGGCCAGATCGAGGATGACCATGCCGTCGTTCTGAAAGCTGGTGGCAATTGCCAGATCGGACCCGAACTCGGCGATCGCCCACGCGATCAGCTCGGTTGCCGGGCGCGGCTCGAACTCCGCCGCCAGCGCATCAACGTCGAGCCGGTTTCTAGTCAGCAGCTCGGCCATGAGCCACCTCCCGCTCTCGTCCGACCACCACTGACGGCGCCGGCCACGGCTCCACCCGGCCATCATGCCGCTCCACCGCCGTCAGCAGTGGCCCAACCATCGCCGCCGGGGTCAGCAACTCGCGCATGGCGACGACATCGCCAACGACGACCAGGGCCGGAGCGATCAATTGCGCCTCGGCCGCCAGCGCCGGCACAGCGGCCAGCGTCGCCGTCACCACCCGTTGCTCTGTCCAGGTGCCCGATGCGATCACCGCCGCCGGCGTCGTCGGTGCCCGGCCGGCCGCGATCAGCCTGTGGCAGATCGCCGGTAGATTGGCGAGTCCCATCAGGACGACGAGGGTGCCGGTCGAGGCCGCCAGCCAGTCCCAATCGACCGCGGGCTCGCCTGTCGTGGGATCTTCGTGCCCGGTCACGATGGTGACCGAGGACGACAGGCCGCGGTGCGTCACCGGAATCCCGACGCTGCCCGGCACCGCGGTGGCCGACGAGAGCCCCGGCACCACCTCGACCGGAACCCCGTGCGCCACCAGGGCGGCGACTTCCTCGCCGCCCCGGCCGAAGACGAACGGATCGCCCCCCTTCAGCCGGACCACACGCCGGCCGGCGCGGCCCCGCTCGATCAACACCCGCTCGATCCGGCCCTGGCTGAGCGCCGCGAAGCCGGTCGCCTTGCCGGCGAAGATGCGCTCGGCCGTGGCCGGCGCCTCGGCGACCAGGTCCGGGCTGACCAGCCGATCGTACACCAGCACCTCAGCCGCCTGGATCCGGCGCAGCCCACGCACCGTCACCAGCTCCGGATCGCCAGGTCCGGCGCCGACGATCGAGACGACTCCCCGGCCGCTCATCGCGGTGCTCCGGCGGACGCCGGCTCGGGCGCGGCGCCGATCAGCCGGTCGTGGAGGCGACGACGGGCGGAGGCATGATCGCCCTGCCGGAGATCGGTGAACACGTCGTCGGTGATCGCGTCCCGCCAGTGCTCGTACTCCGGGATTGGGCCGTCCGCTTTGATCTCGTCCCGGACCTCGCCCAGCACCGCCAACAGGTCACCATATTCGACCGGCAGCGAGGCATCCAGCTCCTCCCGCAACCAGCGGGCAAAGGCCGGACTGCGCCCGTTGGTCGAGATGGAGACCTGCAACTCACCCCGGCGCACGATCGCGACCGCGTGAAAATCGCAGTAGGGGATGTTATCGACCGCCTGGGCCAGGATGCCGGCGGCGCGGGCCTCGATCACGATCGCGGCGTTGACCGCGTGGTCGTCGGTGGCCGCGATCACGAGCGCCGCGCCCGTCAGATCGTCCGTCCGATACGGGCGACGATGCAGACAAATGTCCGCCGCCATCGCCAGCCGCACGAACCGGGACCGGACCTCGAGGCTGACAACCCGAATATCGGCGCCGGCCACCAGCAGCGCGTCGAGCTTACTTTCAGCGATCAACCCCCCGCCCACCAGCAGGCAGCGCTTTCCCGCCAGATCCAGGGCGATGGGATAGGTGTTGTAGGCCATCGGCAGTCTCCAGACACCGGATGTGCCACGGTTCGAACCGGTACGTGGCGACAGCAACACGAGCGGTGCCCACCCCCGGCCGGGCGTGGCCAACGTCATTCGGTGAAGCGTGGTGAAGCGGAGCGTCGTCAGCGAGCCGGACAGGGCTCACTCCGGTTGGGGGCCAGGAACGGCAGGTGATTTGAGAAGAAGCAGTAGACAAACGACCAGGACACCCTGCCGGCGGCAGCGCGCCACTGCGCCGAGGACCGGAGATCGCGGGGAAAAAGGTGGGAGACCCTAAGTCCTGGTGCCATCGGAAAAGCCTGTCACGGTGCGGGCGCGACGCCGCCCAATCTCATATCGCAGTTCTTGACTAACAATATACAGAATTCACCATCCTTGTCAAGACCCGCGCCACCGCGAGCCTGCCGGCGTGTCACCGAACCGCGGTGCCAGCGAGCCGCGAATGTTGCGGAATCTGACAGTCCGCCCGCGGTTATCTCCTGGCTCAAGGACTTGTCCGTGGAGCCGGAGACTGGAGAGAGACGAGGCAGAAGGTACGAGGTTGCGAAGCCGCTCGCCCTTAATCGCCGATTCGCATCTCGTGGACGCGCAACCGCCACCGAATCCGGCTAATTCGATGCTCCTCGAGATGGTCTATCGCTCGCTGGCCATAGATGAAGCCATACGTCTCGACCGCTTCGCTCACTGAGCCGTAGTCAGCCATCACGTCGAGGTCCCACGAGGCGAACCCGAGGTCCGTCATAAACCGGTCAACCGCTTGCGCCCCACTCGCGGTCGGGGCAAGGATCGACGTCAACTCGCCGGCATCACACCCGGGGGCGGCGCCGACGATCACCACCGCACCGCCAGGCTT
Source organism: Chloroflexota bacterium (assembly GCA_030859715.1). Lineage (GTDB taxonomy): Bacteria > Chloroflexota > Chloroflexia > Thermomicrobiales > UBA6265 > JACCYK01. The sequence goes on along the minus strand of JALZJP010000054.1, from coordinate 16,597 downwards.
GACGATCGCCTGACAAGCCGCGACAAAACGTCCCGCCAACTCCTGCCCGTCCGCACCCGCCCCGACGAACCAGAACGGGAATCCCCAGATACTGACGATGGTGTCCGCCGAGTGTTGGCGAAACGGCAAACACTCGGCCGCGCTATTAACGAATGCGACATGCTGCCGCCCACCTGTCCCGAGCTTCGGAACCGCGAGATCTCGCATCGACGCCCAGGGCTCCACGCCGACGACAACCTGGGCATAGCGGGCCAGCGCGAAGGTGGACACCCCCGTGCCCGACCCCACGTCGATCACGACCTGGCCTCGAAAGTCGTACCGTGCTTGTAGCGCCGGCACCGCCGCCGCCGTCGAGAGCGCAAACCGGTCGTAAATGTCCGGAAAGTCCCGGTAGAACCGGTCCCAGTCAGCCTCGATAGTATCGAGTCTGGCATCGTCGCTCATCGGTTGCCCCGCTTGCCGCGTCTCTTGCGGCCCTCGTGTTCCCTCGGCGCACGGTGAACCACTGGTCCGGCCGTGTCGCGCCAGAACCCCGATCTGGTTGAATCGTCACTCGCCGAAGCTCGTGTCAACCCCCGTGCAACCCGTTTGCCCCGAGCATCGAATCGAGCAACGGATGCCGGGTCGCGGCAAACGGGTTCGTGACCGTCACTCCCTGCCAAGTGAAGCCCTCGTGCATGTCTTCTGACAGGAGGAGCCGGCAGTTAGCTTCGGCCGCCGCGGCGAGGATCACCGCGTCCCAAATTGCCAGCCCATGGGTGACCGCCAGATCAGCGCCATTCATCATCGTCCCTGGAGTCGTCTCAGCAATTGGGAAAGCGTCATTTAATCTCAACAGCACCTGGCGAGCTTCGGTTCGGGAACGGTTCGCCTTGCGGACCATCACCGCAAAAAGCTCACCGAGCACTTGGACCGGGATCACGGTGCTGTCACGAGGCAACGCCGCCATGAGGCGCAGCGCCGCCTCATTATTTCGCTCTCCGTTCACGCCTTCCGCGTAGGCGATGATGTTCGTGTCGAGGGCGATTCTCATGGTTCGTCCTCATACAGCTCATCGCGCGTCCACGGGCCAATGTCGATGACCGGTTGTCGCTGCCACCGCTCCATCAACATGGCGAAGGCGGCGTCGGATCGCGCCCGATCCCAGGTTGCCGGCCCCAGCCGCGCCACCGGCTCACCGTGGTTGGTGATGACGTAGGTCCGTCCTTCCCGCACGCCACGCAGGAGCTGGGAAAACTTTCGGTTCGCTTCGGCCGCGGAAACCATTTCATCCATCATCGACTCCGAGTCCGAATAAGTAGTAAGAGTTCGTATTTTATCATCGACGGCAACGATTTTCAATGACGCCAGGCGTGGCCACGCCCTGCGACCCTCGTCCAGGACGAGGATGGCAACGCTAGCGACGGGGCGCTAGCCGGCGACACCAGGCATGAGCGGCCGGTGGCAACGCATGTCAGCTGCCACCCTCGGGTCGCCTTGCTCACACGATGGGCGAACATGGCGATCGAGCGGCCAGTCCAGGCGCTTCAGGCCATACAATGCGAGGCTCAACCATGAGCGGCCCGAACCAGGGAGGGATCGATGAACCGACGTCTGATCAACGCGACGGACGCACCGGCCGCCGCCGGCGGCTACGCCCAGGCCGTGGAGATCACGAGCCCATCGCGGCTGCTGTTCATCAGCGGCCAGATCCCGGTGACAACCGCGGAGGAGGTGCCGGGAACCTTCGCCGAGCAGGGCCGCCTGGCCTGGCAGAACCTCGAGGCTCAGCTCCGCGCCGCTGACATGACGCTCGACAACCTAGTCAAAGTCACCGTCTATCTCGCCGACCGCCAATACGCGCTGGAGAACCGCGTCGTCCGCCAGGCCGCGCTGGGCGGCCGCCAAATCGCGATGACGGTCGTCATCGCCGGCATTTTCGACCCCGGCTGGCTGCTGGAAATCGAGGCGATCGCCGCCGCCTAACGACCGTCCACCATGGTCGTTAGGCGGCGAATCAGCCACGCCGCCCATTCCGGGCTCGCGGTGGGCGAGACGCGGATGGACCCTGCTGCTACGTCTCCAGATAGCGCAAAGCCGTTTTCGCCACCGACTCGATCCCGATCGCGAGCGCCGCCTCGTCGATGTCGAACCGAGGGTGGTGGTGGCTCCAGGTCAGGTCCCGCTCCGCGTTGTTGCTGCCGATGAAGAAGAAGCTGCCTGGCCGCCGCTCGAGGAAGTAGCTGAAGTCCTCCGCACCCATTTGTGGCTCGGCCGCAATCACATTCTCCGCACCGACCACCTCGGTCACGACCTCCCGCACCAGATCGGTCATTGCCGGGTCGTTGATCGAGGCTGGATAGCCGAAGTCGTACGTCACCTCGGCCTCGGCCCGCATCGCCGCCGCGATCCCGCGCACCAGCTCGGGGATCCGCTCCGACAGCATGGCGCGGTTCTCGGCGGTAAAGGTGCGCACGGTGCCTCGCAACTCCGCCGTGTCCGGGATCACGTTGAAGGCCGACCCGCTGAGGAAGGCGCAGACCGAGACCACGCCGGTCGCCACCGGGTCATACTCGCGGCTGATCAGCGTTTGCAACGCCACCACGATCTGCGACCCGACCGCGATCGGGTCGATCGCGGTCTGCGGCTTGGCGCCATGACCGCCCTTACCCTTGATCACGACGGTGAAGCGGTCGGCCGCCGCCATCACCGGCCCCCCCGCCAGGGAGACCTTGCCGACCGGCGCATCCTGATCGAGGTGAATCCCGAACACCGCGTCGACCGGCGGGTCGTCCAGCACGCCGGCTTCGATCATCGGCTTGGCGCCCCCCGGCGGCATCTCCTCCGCCGGCTGAAAGAGCAGCTTCACCGTCCCCGTGAAGTCGTCTTTCCGCTCGGTCAGCACGCGGGCGACGCCCAGGAGCATGGCGGTATGCCCATCATGGCCACAGGCGTGCATCACGCCGTCGTGCCGCGACCGGTAGGGGACGTCGTTCTCCTCCACGATCGGCAGGGCATCCATGTCGGCCCGCAGCAGCACGGTCTTGCCCGCTCCCTGGCCGCCGCGGATGACGCCGGTGACGCCGGTCTCGGCGATGCCGGTCCGGATGTCCTCCACCCCCAGCGCCTGGAGCCGTTCGGCGACGAAGCGGGCCGTCTCCACCTCGTGGAAGCCAAGCTCGGGATGCTCATGCAAGTGCCGCCGGTCGGCGACCACCCCCGGCATCATCTCGTCAATCGACTCGCGCAACCGGGTCGGGGTACTCATCGTAGCCTGCTCCTCCATCCGCTCGGGCGGCCTCGCCATCGTGCCGGCACAATACCAAAGTCCGCCCGCCGCCAGCCAAAGGGTTGCCCTCGCGGTCAGGCAGGCAGCCTCGACCCGATTACAATACGTCAGGAACGGGTGGCGGCAGCCGTCCGTCCCCCGCCGCGGTGTCGTGGCGATGTGGACGTGTCCCCGCGAGCATACCGGTGAGGGCAGCGGAACGTGGTTGACCCCGGAGCGCGGCCGATGGATGAAGCGGAGGCGACCCGCCTCGCCGGGGAAGCGGTCGATCTCGCCGGCGGCGCCCGAATGATCTACCGCAACCCCCGGCAGGCGTTCAGCCTCAACTCGATGAAAACCTTCACGATCGACGGCCACAAGATCGAAGTCCGCTGGGGCGAGATCAGCTCCCCCGCCATCGCCACCGTCGCCGGCTACGTCTTCGAGATCCACGACACCGGCATCGAGCTCCTGATCCGACCGCCGAAACCACGATGATCGTCCGGCACTGGCCCGCCAACGACGGCCTCACTGTTGATCCCGACCGCTGCCGGTTGTAGGATAAACACCGGCGAGACTCACCGTTGTCCGGGGGCATGAAGCATGGCATCACCACCGACCGCATCACCTGCCTTAGCGGCGTTGCGCGAGCAGCGCCTCCGGGAGCACAAGGAAGAAGTGGCCCGGCTCCGGGAAGAATTTGGCGATCCGGCCGAAGCGCTCGCCCAGTTTATGCGCGAACGGTTCAATATCGAGGCGCTCCTGCCAGACGATTGGTCCCCCGACGACCCCCGGGCGCTGTGGGAATTGGTCATGGAGGACGACGACTCGGGTGCCTGGTAGCGTCACCGACCTCACCGTCGCGGGAGCGCGGTTTCCCGATCCGATCATCGTCGATACCAATCTCATCGTGGAGTTCTTGGTCGCGCCCTTGATCGAGGGTCGGCCGCTCCCGCGCACCACCGCCAACGCGCGGCGGGCGGACCAATTCTTCAGCGAACTTCATGACGGGAATGGCACCGGCCTCGTGACTCCCACCGTCTTCAACGAGGTCATCCATATCTCCATCAGATTCAAGTACAAGCAAGTGTGGTTCGAGTTGCGGACAGGCAGCCGGGCTACATACAGGCGACCAATACGGGATTGGACAGACCTCTACAAACAGGATCGGACCATCCTCCAGTCGTTTTCGGCCGATCTCCAACGGCTCAGGCAGCGGTTCGTTGCGAACGGATTGCACTTCGTCGCGCCCGACGAGCTAGACGCGATCGCCTCGGGCAGAACCTACGACGACGAGCTTCTCCATCTCGTCGGCACCCATGGCCTGGACTCGAACGACGCGCTGATCTTGATGGAAGCCCAACGGTATGGCGTGACCGACATCATCACCCTCGATTCCGATATGCTCCGGGCGCGGGCGGACTTCAACATCTATACCTGGCTCTAATGGTTCTCAGGACAGCCCGCTCCCGCTCCGTCACGAGCCCGCTGCCTGGCTACCTCGTTCACGGTCGTTGCCCTCCCCCGGTTGGGCGACCGCCACCGGATCGGCTAAGATCAGTCTCATCGGAATACGAACATTCAGGCCGAGGTGCCCAATCGATGAAGGCAAAAGAAGCTCCGTTGATCAAGCTACTCCAATCCCCAGCCCAGTTCGTAATCCCTATCTACCAGAGAACCTATAGCTGGACCACAGCCCAATGCACGCGTCTCTGGGACGACATCGTAGCCGCCGGAGCAAGTGAGAGCGGGGTCGGTCACTTCATCGGCTCAATCGTTTACATGAACGATCCTGGACCGGTCACCACGATCGATAATCTACTGGTGATCGATGGTCAGCAGCGGTTGACTACGCTAACTCTGCTACTCATCGCCATGCGCGATCACATCGTTGCTACAGGCAACGAGGGATCCGTTAAGCTCCGAACGATTACTGACTATTACCTGACAAATCCCGTTGAAGAGGGTACTGACCGGTACAAGCTCCTCCTCACCCAAGGCGATCGCGATACCTTGACCAGCCTCGTTGACAACGCGCCGGTACCGCCAAACGCCAGCCGGCGGATCGTCGAAAATCGAGAGTTCTTCGCGAATCAGTTGAAGCCATCGAGCGTTGATCTCGGCCAGCTCCACAACGGTATCTTGAAACTGATGGTCGTCGATGTCTCGCTCGACCCCCACGCCGATATTCCGCAACTCATTTTCGAGAGCCTCAACTCAACCGGGCTGGCACTAACGCAAGCGGATCTGATCCGCAACTTCATTCTGATGCAACAGCCACCCGCCGAACAGGAAATCCTCTACACTAATTACTGGCTAAAGATGGAACAAAGCTTCGGCCAGGCTCACTACGCGTCCCACTTTGATTCCTTCATGCGCCACTATCTGACCATCAAGTTAGGGCGTATCCCACGCATCGGCGACGTTTACACTGAATTCAAGACCTTTGCCCACCGATCAAAACTCAGCATAGCTGATTTAGTGGCCGACATTTATCGCTACTCAACGTACTATGCTCAGATCGCATTGCATCGCAGCACCGATCCCAATATTCAAACCTGGGTCAACGAGATCAATGAATTGCGAGTGGATACTGCCTATCCTCTACTGCTTGAGCTCATCGATGACTATGCACACGGACGAGCAACCCGCGATACAGTTCTCGGCATCCTGGCCTTGATCGATAGCTATATCCTTCGCCGCGCTATTTGCGGCATCCCGACGAACTCTCACAATCAAACCTTCCGAGGCTTCAGTCGGTCAATTGACAAGACCCGATACTTGGAGAGCGCCACCGCCGCATTTCAACTCCTCGATGGCTTCCGGCGATTCCCGAATGATGAGGAGTTTCGACGCGCCTTTGTCGACCGTGACATTTACAACCTGACCGCCCGCCGCAATTACATCCTGCGCCGCCTCGAAAACCACGATCGCGACAAAGAGCAAGTCAATGTCGAGAGCTTCACCATCGAGCATGTCATGCCGCAAAACGAGAATCTTTCCCCGGCCTGGCAAAAGGCACTGGGGTTGGACTGGAAGCGAATTCAAGAAACCTACTTACACACGATCGGAAACCTCACCCTAACCGGCTACAATTCGGAACTAAGCGACCACTCATTCCCCGAAAAGCTTAAGATGACAGGTGGATTTCGGGATAGTCCGATCCGCCTCAATAGAGACCTGGCACTCTTGGAGACGTGGAACGAAGGATCGATTCAGACTCGCGCCGCACGGCTCGCCGATGTCGCGGTGCAGGTCTGGCCCGCGCCTCATCTGCCCGAAGCCACCCTGGCCTCGTATCGATCAGTGGCACCGGAACGAACGACCCGGGTCCGCACTCTCGCCGACCACCCCCAGCTTCGAAACGAGCTCCTGGCACTGTTCGAGCTGTTGCGAACACGCATCCGCAATCTCGATTCGTCGGTCGCTGAGGAGATTCGGAGCATGTACATTGCTTACAAGACATCAACGAACTTCGTCGATGTCATCCCCCGCCGAAACCACCTGAAGCTGACCCTGAATCTCGACATGGCCGAACTCGATGATCCAAAGGGCGTTTGCTGGGTCCATGACAGCAAAGCTTACCACGGCAACGGCGGCGTCGCGTTTGATCTATCGACCCAGGACCAACTTGACTACACCATGTTTCTCATCCATCAATCGTTCGATAAACACGCTGAGGAAGATAACGAATGATCGCTCAGCCTTTTGGGCACTCCCAAGACGGACTGAGCAATGATCGGTGCGACGATATTTTCCGGCGACGCAACCTCCGAAGACGCCTTGGTGGAGCAGCCGGCCATCGCCCTCTTCGCCGACCTCGGCTACAAGACCGCCAACTGCCGCCACGAGACATCGACCAAATGCACAAATGCACCACCCTGCTTGACAACGACATTCCGAAATAGTACAAATGTTCTAAGCGGAACGGCCGCGGGCCTGGGCAGCGCCCCACCGTCTCCGAGAGCAGCCTCTCGTCATGGCCCAACGGGCACCCCAGCCCGCCCCGGTCCCGGCGGTAAAGAACAGGACCGCTCCCTCATCCCACCCAATCATTGACAGAACGGAGCGCCCGCAGCGTCGCGATCACGCGCTGGCGACGGCGGATTGCGTCAACAACAGCGAGCCAAAGAGCCACGACAAGTCCCCGCCCCACCCGGCCCGTGCTCAGTCCCGAAGGGACTTTCCGTTGCTCAGCGCGGAATTCATTCCAGCGCGTCGAGGGCATCCCGTCCGAAGGGCGAAGTTCGCTCAGGAACAGTCATCGAGAACACCTTGCGATTACAGCCGCGTGTACCCGCTGGTTTGTCACAAGACAAGTCCGTCGTCCGGAACATGGCGGCGGTCGTTCCGCCTGCTACTGCTCCGCGTCGTCCGGCTTCGCGGGCCGGGAGAGCACGTTCCGGTTCCAGGAGCGGCGCTTCTTCTCCGGCGGCCGGGATGTCCGTTGCTCCCGGTGGCTTGGGGGCGGTTCGTCGACCACCAGCGCCATCTCCGTGCCGTCGGCGGTGGTGACCCGCTGGCCGCGCATCCACTGCCAGCTCGTCACCGCCGAGGGCGACTCCGCCAGATAGTCCTCCCGCCTTGATCGGAAATAGTCGCTGAGCACCACCTGCACGGCGGCGGCCACCGGGATTGCCAGCACCGCGCCCATGATGCCTAAGAATTGGGTCCCGGCTAGGATCGCCAGAAAGACGGTCATCGGCGTCAGGCCGACCGCGCCGCGCATCACGCGAGGCACCAGGATGTAGTTCTCAAACGACTGGATAAGCACGATGAAACCGATCACGATCAGCGCTTTGTCCCAACCTTGGGTGAGGGCGATGATCACCGCCGGAATGCCGCCCAGCCAGGGACCGACGATCGGGATCAGCTCGGTCAGGCCGGCCCAAATCCCGAGCAGCGGCCAGAACCTGACCCCCAAAATCCCGTAGCCGATCGTGGCCACGACGCCGATGGCCAGCATCAGCACCAACTGGCCGCGCATCCAGTCACCCACCTTGGTCTCGACGTTATCGAGGATGTGGGAGACCCGGCTCCGCGAGCCCGGCTTCACCTGATCCAAGATGATCTGGCGCAGCCAGTCTTTCTCCATCAAGTAGTAGAAAGCGATCACCAGCGTGGTCAACAACCCGATCACCCCGCCGCCGACGCTGGTCGCCAGGGTGATCACCATATCCGCCGTGCCCTCGGGAATGGCAAGCTCGGTACCGGGCTCGTCGAGAAACTGGATGACCCGGACCAGCGCATCCTGACCGACCCCGTTCAAGACCGGGTTCGTGCTCTCCGCCCAACTCTCCTGCAGCTCCTGAATCTGCCCCGGCGCCTGATCGCGAAAAATGAGGCTTTGCTCCCGGATCGCCGGCGCTACCCCGACAAAGAAGAGCCCGAGCCCGGCGATGATCGCGACATACATGAGCAAGATGCTCAGCGGGCGGGGAATATGCCGGTCCTGCAAGAGCTCGACCGGTCGCTCGATGAGCGTGGCAAAGATGATCGCCAGGATCACCAGGATCAGCAAGAGCTGGACTTGCAAGAGGAAGTAGGCGACGAGCAGGGCCAAGACCAGCGACACCGGCGTCAACCCCGAACGCCACTGGCGCTCGCCCTGGTCCGCCCCATTGCCCGGCCGCGGTTGGCTCGTGGCCGGGGGCTGCTGTTGTCGCGGGTGGCGGTCCGCGCGTGGCTCGCTCACTGTGGTTCCTCGCGGCGAGACCGCCGGCTTCGTTGCCATCGCCGCCGCGAGGCGACTAGCGTGAAGCCGTTGGCAATTCAACCTGCCAGTACTGAGCGTCGAAGGGATCGACCCGCTCTCGCTGCCGCGCCGGCGGCAGGTTGTTCCAGACGGTCGGGAAGGCGAACACTTCCTGGCCGTCGACAATCACCCGCCGGGCGACACCGAACGGCTTGTGGACCGCGAAGATTTCGCGCGGCGGCCGCGAGATCACCTCGGCCTGGAACCAGCCGTGCTCCGGGCAGCGGCCCGCGTGCAACTGCCACACCAGGTCCGCCGTGACGCCGCCCAGGTCGCGGACGATGGTCTCGGCCAGTTCGCTGCCGCACATCGGACACCGCAACGGCGTCCGCGCCCGCAACCGATCCCGCGCCACGTCGCGTTCAAAGCCTTGCGCCACCATGTTGACGGCATCTCCTAGGTCCGAGTCCGGCGCGGCGCCGGTGCTCCCCGCCTTCGGTGCGGCGTCGCCCGCCGCCGCGTCTCGTGCCGCAGTCTAGCATTCCCATGGAGGTTGAGCCACGGCGAAACGAACACGGTACAATTGGCGGCGCGATTCGTGCGCTTTGCGATGGAGGGGACGCGGTGCCGGCGCTTGGGCGATCTCAAACCAAGGGTGGGCTATCGCGTCGATGGAGACGTGATCGATGGCTGAGCACGACACGATTAACGGCCTAATCGCGCTGTACCGGGATCTGAATGCCAGGGTGCGCGCGTTGCCGGAAGAACGTCTCTTGCTTGAAGACGGCAAGGGCGAATCGGTTCGCCATGTCGTCACCCGGCTGCGCGACAACGAGATGCACTTCTCGCAGGCCCTCAAAGAGGCTATCTCCGGGGTGCCGATCCCGGAGGCGCTGGTCCATGGCCACAATCCGGTGATCGGCACCGAGAGCGAGTCGGACACAACGGCGATCATCCTCTCCCAGTTTGGGACCGCGCGCGAATCCACCCTGGCCATGGTCCGGACGCTGACGAGCGACGATTGGGACCGCGTCGAAGAGGGCGGCGAGTCGATCCGGACCCGGCTTAAGGAGCACATAACCCGAAACAACCGCAGCATGGAACAGATCGTCGGCTTGCTCGGTTCGCCGTAGCAGCAGCCAACGGGCAGTCCGCCGGAGGATGCCAATGACGCAATCAGCCTGGAACCAGCTCAGATCGCGGTGTGCCGCCTGTCTTTGGTCGGTTGGCTGCGTCACGACGCATGTCGGCGTGTACCTCGTCGCCGCCACCGGGCTCCTCCTGCTGAACGTCATGCGTTCGCCAGGCGAACTCTGGTTCTGGCGGCCGCTGGCGCCGTGGGGAGTGCTGCTCGCGCTCCACGCGGCCTTCGCCCTCCTGGCGCGGCACAACATCCGCCTGCCGAAGGCAGCCATCTCGTTGACGCCACTTGTCCCGGCCTGGGACCGGCTGCGCGCGCTCGTGACGGCGCGGTCGGTGCCCCAATTCTCGATCATCTGGCAATCGCGGCCGGTCAGCCCGGACGAGCCGCCGGCGTCGTGGCCGGCGCCAACCCCGATCGCGCCCGCGGACGGCGCCTGGCCAAGCCCGCCGGCGCCAGTCTCCTTGCCGGTCGCCGGACCGGTCACCTGGCCAGAGCCTTCTCCAACGTGGGCGACGAGCTGGCCGGAGCGGCCGAACGGCCACCGGCCGGTGCCGACCGCCGCCCGGCCGACCGGAATCGACAATGTCCTGGATGGAGCGCGGCAGATCGCCGATCCCGAGCGTCCCCAGTGGGACCAGCTCGAAGTCGCCGCCGCCACCTGGCTGGCAAACCGCTCCCCCGACCTCGATCGCAACCTCTCCCGGTAGGCGAGCGGGCCGTGGCGGCACCGCTGACCTGACATGACCGGGCCTACCATCCAGCGCGAACCGAGCGGCAGCGAGGAAGGGATGGGACGAGAGCGGCACGCCGCGCCGGAACAACGGCCAAGGCACCGACTGGACATTCGCCGGCCGGGCTCGCCGTGATGCACGATCAGCCGGAGCCAAGGCCGCCATCGCCTGCCGCCGGCCTTGGCTCCGAGCCTGTGACGCCGATTCCGGTGCCGCTCTCCTCCCTGCTCGGCCGCGAACGCGATCTGGCGATGGTCACGGCACGGCTCCGCGATCCGCGCATCCGATTGCTCACCCTCACCGGGCCCGGGGGTGTCGGCAAGACACGACTGGCCCTCGCCGCCGCGAGCGACGTTGCCGGGGAGCTCGCGGCCGGGGCATGCTTTGTTCCGCTCGCTCCCATCCGCGATCCCACCCTAGTCAGCGCCGTTATCGCCCGCGCCCTCGGTCTGCTCGATGGCACCGAGCCGGCGCCGGATCAGGTCATCCGCCGCCTGCGGCATCGCCACCTGCTGCTGGTGCTGGATAACTTTGAGCACCTCCTCGCGGCCGCCCCGTGGATCGCCACCCTCCTGGCCGCCTGTCCGGCGCTCACGGTGCTCGCCACCAGCCGCGAACGGCTGCGCCTGCACGGCGAGCGCGAGCTCGCGGTGCCGCCGCTGGCGGTGCCGAATCGCGCCCGCGCGGATTCGACCGCGGAGCTGGCCGGCGTGGCGGCGGTCCGCCTCTTCGTCGAGCGGAGCCGTGATGTGGAAGCCGCCTTTGTCCTCACGCCGGATAACGCCGGCGCCGTGGCCGAGCTTTGCCGCCGGCTGGACGGCCTCCCCCTCGCCATCGAGCTGGCGGCGGCACGAGCCAAGGTACTCCCACCGCACGCGCTGTTGGCGCGGCTCGAACGGCGACTGCCGCTGCTGATTGGCGCCAACCGGGACACGCCAGAGCGGCAACGCACGCTTCGCGACGCCATAGCCTGGAGCCATGATCTGCTCACGCCCGCGGAGCAGACCCTCTTTCGCCGGCTTGCCGTTTTCGCCGGCGGGTTTACGCTGGATGCGGCGGAAGTCGTCGTCTCGACGATGCCGGCGGGAAGCGCGCGGACCGACCGAGCGACCACGAACGTGGCCGCGGCGGCGCCAGAGGCCATCCACCACACCCAGCCCCTGGATCTCATCGAGTCCTTGGTGAACAAGAGCCTGCTGCGCCGGGCTGAGCGGACAGGTGAAGCCATCGCCTCGGAGCCCCGCTTCGCGATGCTCGAAACAGTCCGCGAATTTGCGCTCGAGCGTCTTGACGCGAGCGACGAGCGCGAGATGGCGTGGCAAGCGCACGCGACCTACTTCCTCGCCCTGGCCGAGCGGGCCGAGCCCAAAGTCATGGGCCGCGATCAGGGGCGGTGGTTGGGCCGGCTGGATGCGGAGATTGACAATGTCCGGGCCACGCTGAGCTGGGCGCTATCCGCCGCCGACGGCAGTAGCGCGATCGCGCTCCAACTGGCGGGCGCGCTCTGGACGTTCTGGGCCATGAGCGGGCGCAGCCGTGAAGGTCGTGATTGGCTGGAACGGGCACTGGCGGCCGGTGATGGCACGATCACCGTCCACCGGGCACGCGCGTTGCAGGCGCTCGGCACGATCTATGGCACCTTGAGCGAGTTCGCAAGGTCCGAATCGTTGCTCTCGGAGGCCGTCGCCGCGTGGCGGGCGCTGGGCGATCCCTCGGGCACCGGCCGCGCCCTGCAGATGCTGGCGGTCGCGATGCAGCAACAAGGCGACCATGACCGCGCGGCGCCGCTCCTCGAAGAGGTGCTGACCCTCTACGGTCCGCCGGGGACAGGCGTCCCGAACGACCAAATCTGGCTTGGTTTCGCCTTCGACCAGCTCGCCGATGCCTTGATCGCCTCCGGTGAGGTTGATCGCGCGGTGGCCCTGACGGAACAAGCGCTCGCCCTCCAACACGCGCTCGGCAGCCGGCCGGGCAGCGGGCTCGGCCTCATCTACCACGCGATGGCGCTCTCCGCGCGCGGTGACGCGGCCGGCGCCCGCGCTGCCTACCAGGAGAGCATAACCCTGCTCTGGGAGGTAGGGGACAAGTGGGGCATCATGTACGGGCTACCCTGGGTGCTCGGCCTCGCCGTGGAGCAGGCTCCCGAGCGAGTGGTTCGTCTCATCGGCGCCATTGATGCATTGCGGGAGGAGATCGGCCATCGCCTACCCCCCCGGCATGCGGCGCTCCATGCGCGCGTCATCGCCACCGCCCGCGCCGCGCTCGGACCGTCCGGATTCGAAGCGGCGCAAACGGACGGCCGGGCGCTGTCGCTCGACCAAGCGATCGCCGAAGTCAAGACCCTCCTCGCCACCACCGTCACGACAGACGACGACCAAGCCCGGTTGGACGTCGCGAGCCCCATCTCAACCCTGACGACGCGAGAGGCCGAAGTCCTCCGGCTGATCGCCGCCGGGTACTCAAACCGGCAGGTCGCCAATGCGCTCTTTATCAGTCCCCGCACCGCCTCCACCCACGCCGCCAACATCCTGGGCAAGCTCGGCCTCAGTTCCCGTGCCGAAGCGATCGCCTTCGCTCATCGCCACGGGCTGACCTGATCGGCCCCCGTCATCTACGTCGATCGACGTAGCGACGCCCACCAGCGACCGCCTCCGAAATACGTCGTCCGACCGATGCGCGACTCGCCGGCGAGGCGGATCATGGTGCCGAGGCCGGCACACCGGGACAACGGTTCCCAATCAGCGATCGAGGGACGATCACGCCCGGCCGATAAGGAGTTAGCAATGGAAGGCCACCGCTTCGACGACGTCGCGCGATCCGTGGTTGCCGCCAGGCTCTCGCGCCGGCAACCGATCCGGTGGTTGCTTGGAGCGCCGCTGGGAGGGATGACCGGGTTGGTTGGCCTCCAGCCGGCAAGCGCCGCCTGCCGGGCAAAAAACAAACGTTGTAGCTCACGCTCGGAATGCTGTTCCGGGATCTGCAAGAAGAAGCGCCGCCAGGATCGAAACAAGGTCTGTCGCCCCTCGCCCCAACAGGGCACCTGCACGGTCGAGCAAGACGCCTGCCAGGGCACTAGCAGCATCTGTAACGATGACCCGGCTTGCAATTGCCAGATCCGCGTGAACGGCAGCAGCGTCTGCGCGCGCAAGGGCGCCTGCTTCAACTGCGAGACGGATAGCGATTGTCCCGCGGAAAACTTCGGCGAGGGGGCGATGTGCGTCCGGTGCGCGGTCTGCGGCGCAACCAACAACCGGGGCTGCGTGGGACGCTGTCCAACTCAGCTCTAGGCGCTCCGGACAATTCAGCCGGCGGCAGGCGCGCGGCCGAGTCCCGCTTCCGTGGCAGCGGGACTCGGCCACGTCTTGGCGTTAAGTGTCCCGCTCGCCCAGGGTAATCTCGACCTGCAACTCCTCGTTGCCGCGGATCAACGTGACCGGCACGGTTTCGCCCGGCTCGAACTGAAAGAGCACCTCGGAAAAGCTGCGTTCGGCGTCGATCGCCTCGCCACCGAGCGCGGTCACGATGTCGCCGCTTTCGATCCCCGCCCGCTCGGCCGGTGTCCCCGGCTCGACCTCGATCAAGAAGGCGCCGTAGTCGACCGGCAAATCGAACTCGGCGGCCAGCTCGGGCGAGATCTCGCCCGGCGTGGCCCCAAAGTATGGGTAAATGGCGCGGCCAAACTCAATCAGTTGCGAGGCGATCCGCGCCACGCTATTGGACGGGATGGCGAAGAACAATCCCTGGACCGGCGCTCCATCCGGCGACACCGGGATCCCCAGCGTGTTGACACCGACCACGTTGCCCGCCAGGTCAAAGAGTGGCCCGCCCGAATTGCCCGGGTTGATCGCCGCGTTGTGCTGGATCAGGTTGTTGTATTCGGCTAACCCGAGCGAGCCCGCCTGCCGCGGAAAGTCCCGGTTCAAGGCGCTGATGATGCCGTCGGTGACGGTGCCGGTAAACTCCCCGAGCGGCGATCCGATCGCCAGGATCGGCTGCCCGACTTGCAAAGCCTCGGAATCGCCGAAGGCGACCACGGCCGGCAGCTCACCATCGACCCGCACCACCGCCAGATCGCTCAGGCGATCGGTGCCCACCAGCTCGGCCGGTCGCTTCTCACCATTGGAGAAGATGACCTCGAGCCGGTCGCCGCCCGCCACGACATGCTGGTTGGTCACGATATGGCCTTGCTCGTCGATGACGAAGCCGGTCCCCCGGCCCGCTTGCTGCACGCCGCCCTCGCCGAAGGGCCCGGTCGACACCCCGTTGATGACCGTGACAACGGCCGGCCAGACTTCATCGACCACTTCGACCGCCGACATCGGCGCCAGGGCGCTGGCATCGGGCGCCGAACGGGCGCCGATGCTACTGGCCCGCTCGTCGCCTTCAACCGGGTCATTCGTCTGTAGCTGAAGGCTGGGCGGCGTCGCTGGATCGTCCGGACGCGCCGTCACGGCGGGCGCCGCGGTGGGCGGCCTCGTCGCCGGGGCGGGATCGACCGTGGGGCGCGCGGGCCCGGCGCCGGTCGGCCCCGTCGCCGTGGGTGGCGGCGGCTCGAGCGTCAGCGAGCCACACCCGGCCAAGACGAGGATGAAGAGCATCGCTCCAAAGAGCGCGATGTGCTTAGGCATCGACTGGAGACGTCCTTCCATGAGCGAGCGAAGCGGACGGCGGGTCGAAGTCGAATCATCGCTGATGCGTCGTCCCGACGATACCAATGTCGATCGCGGCGTGGCCCGCTGGCACCTGAACTGCGTAAGACGGAACGACTCACCCACGCCGCACGTTCTAATTGTGGGAAGGGTACTTGAATAACACTGCAAGGAGGCCCAAGTGACTCGCCCGTACCAGCAACGAACAGGACCAACCCGACGACCGAGCTCGGCGCGGATCGCGCTCAGATCACTGACCACGAGCCTGCTCCTGGGAGGTCTCTTGGCATCCGGCATGCCAGCGGCGGCCGACACGGGGAGCGGCGGCGCGGCTTGTGGCTGCCCGACGACGCGGCAGGCCGACCAAAACCCCGGCGCCGGCCGCGCCGTCATCAACGAGGAATTGAGCGAAGGGGACGACGTCGTCGTCGAGTTCATCCCCAGTGACCTGCCCGCCGCGCCGCGAAAGGATCGCGCCCCGGTGCCGCCGCTCGGGGATACCGCCGTTTCCGGCGGCGACGTCGACAACACCACCTCGATCGCGGTCGATGCCTCGGGCGGTGACGCCGACGCCGACGCTGGCGGCGGTGATCTCAACCTCGTCGAGGTTGTCACCCGCGGACAGGGCGACGTGGATGCCGATGCTGGCTCCGGCGGCACGGCGGACGCGGACGCTTCCGGCGGCGTGGTCGTCATCGGCAACGTCAACAGTGGGAACAACCAGGGCTCCGAGATCGAGGTCAACCAGTTTTCGACCGGCCGGCTTGTCTGCTACCTGCCGAGCGGCAAAGCCCTGGTCGAAGTCCCGGCCCGGTACTCCCTGCCCGCGGGCAATGTCGAGGTTGACGCCGGGACGGTCTCGAACGAGACGACGATCGCGGTCGATGCCTCCGGCGGTGAAGCCGAGGCGGATGCCAGCGGCGGCGATGGCAATATCGTCATCGTGTCGGGCCGTGGTAACACAAACGCGAGCGCCGGCACCGCCGGCACCGCCGACGCCGACGCCAGCGGCGGCGCGGTCGTCATCGGCAACGTCAACACCGGCGGCAACCAGGGCAGCCAGGTCACGGTCGGTGGCAACGCCGGCGACGACCAAGGCGACCGCGAGCTGACCCGCGAGGAGCGCCGCGC
>JALZJP010000011.1 GCA_030859715.1 Chloroflexota bacterium | reverse complement strand
GTCGCCGGTTACGGGGCCGGCGTGGCCGTGATGACGGTCTCCGCCTGGTCCTCGGCATCGTCGGCGGGATCAAGCGTTTCCACCGCGACCACGGTCTCGGCGCTCTCCGGCGTGGTCGAGATGCTGGTCACCGGCGCGGCCATGATCCCTTCTTGGAGGGGGACCGGCGCGGTCAAGACGAGGAGGGCCAGGCTCTGGTTGTCGGAGCGGCCCACGGCCACGATGTCGTAGACGGTACCGGCCTCGACCTCGAGCTCGCTCGCCAGGGCCACCATCTGGTCTTCGGCCGGATGGACTTGCAGCTCGTAGCTACCCTCGTCCACCGCGATGTACGGGCTGACGCCGCGGAACTCGAGCCCGCCGAACAGCTCGGTGCCATCGGCAAAGGTGAGATCGATCGAGCCGGCGTCGGGCGAGGCGTGGATCACGCCCAGCCGGGCCTGGCCCTCGGGCACCGGCCGCAGGTCGATCCCGGTCACGGTCAGTTGCAAGTCGTCGGGAGCGCCGCTGACCAGCACCTCGTACGCCTGGCCGGGATCGAGGGTCAGGTCGGACTCGATAATGGTGTCTTCGATCGGGGCGCCGGCGGCGGTGACTTTGAAGACCCGGCCCTCGCCGCTCGGCAGCGCCACGAACTCGGTCGCGGTGCCGTAGGTCAAGTCCCCGGCCACGATCGCGTCATTGACGTAGAGATCGACATCGGCCGAATCGGGGGCGGCGTGCGTCACCCGGACGCAGGTGTCCTCGGCGGTCGCCCCGAGCTCGAGCACATCGGCGCAGGAGGGATCCACCGTCGTTACCAACGTGAGCAGCATCAGGCTCTCATCGGCGAGCTGGCCGATGGCCACCATGTCATAGGCTTGCGCTTCCTCGATCATGATTTCGGCGACCGTGCCCAGCACCCGGTCCTCGTCGCCCCGGAGGTCGATACTGTAGGCGCCCGGCGTGACATCGACGTAGTCGCTGCCATCGCCAAAGCCGACATTGTCAAAGACCGAATCGCCGCCGGTGATCGTCAGGTCCAGATCGCCGGTATCCGTGGCGCCATTGATCAGCCGGGCCCGCGCCATGCCGGTGGTCATTTCGTCGAGGTTGACCTCGAAGATCCGGCCCTCGGCCTCATTGAGCGGTCCCATGGCGACGAAGATGTAGGAGCGGGCCGCTTCGGCGCCGAGATCAAGCTGGATAATCGCCGCATCACCGGGCTGCCCGGTGGGAACGACCTGGATCACGCGATCGCCTGGTGCGATCGGCACGTAATCGGTGGCGGCGCCGAAGGGGATTGCTTCGGCCAGCACCTGGCCATCGAGGAGGATATCGACCTCCGGCCCGCCGCTGACCCCATGCACGATGCGCAGCGTGGCATCGGCCGTGGTGGCGTCCTCCTGGGCGGCGCTCGGGCCGGCCAAGAGCCCGAGCAGCGAGAGGCTGAGGCTCAGCGCCACGGCCAGGAACAACCGGCTGAGCGGAATCGAACCGCGGGATGACGTGTTCACTTCCTCAATCCTTTCTCGTGGCAACCCGCGCCTGCATGCCGGGGCATGGGTCGCGCTTGCCGGATCCACCAATGTTGGGACCACTAGAGGCAAGTTTCGTTCCACTGCTCTGGCCCGCGATTCGGTCCGGCAACCGGTCCCCCGGTGCGGCGCCTCGCCAGCATGATGCGCGAGTCTTACGGATTTCCCATGAAAATTGTGCCATCCTCGTAGGAATTTCCGTACGATCGCGGATGCCGGTTCCGGGGCGAATAGGCAAACTGGCCTCATGCGGGCGAGACCCGGGCCGGGCGCCAGGGCAATGGATCGGTCTCGCGGCCAGACGAATGGAGGGCGCCAGCGATGACGGCAGCGACCAGCCCGGCACCAGCGGCGGTGTTACCGCTGCCGGCCAGGTTGCTCTACTCGGTCAGCGCCCTCGGCAGCGAGGCGCTGGGGCGGAGCCGGGCCACCTGGCTGCTCTTCTTCTACGCGCCATCGCCCGAGAGCGGGCTGCCTCAGCTGCTGCCGTTGGGGCTCGTGGGAACGCTGCTCGGCTTTCTGGGGCTGATCGGCGCCCTCGACGATACCCTGATCGGCTACTGGAGCGACCGCACCCGGTCCCGGCTGGGCCGGCGGCTGCCGTTCATCCTGGTGGGGACGCCGCTGGCGGCGCTGTTCGCGGTGCTGGTCGTGCTGCCGCCGGCAAACGCCTCCACCGCCACCATCGCCGTTTTCCTCTTTGGCACGATGGCCCTGTACAACATCTTTACCACCGTCACCAACGGCCCCTTCGAGGCGTTGATGCCCGAGCTGGCCCGGACCAGCCGCGATCGGGTCGATCTGATGAGCCTGCGGATGATTTTCGGCGTCCTGGGCGCCGCCGTGGGGTTGGTCGCCGCCGGGCCGCTGGTGGATCGCTTCGGCCTGCAGGCGATGATGATCTTCATGGTGGCGCTCTCCTTCGGCACCCGTGCCCTCGCCGTGCTCGGGGTCTGGCGACATGTCGACCGGGCGCAAGCGCCGGCGGAGATGCCGCTGGGTAAGGCGTTGGGGGCGACGCTCCGCAACCGGCAGTTCCTCGCCTTCCTGCCGACCTTTGTCTTGTTCCAGATTGGGATCACGATGATCCTGGGGGTGCTGCCGTTCTATGTGACGGCGGTGATCGGGCCGGAGTCGATCGGGCTCTGGGTCTCGATCCTAACCGGCACCGCGATCCTGGGCATGCTGGCGGCGGCGCCGGTCGTCCGCTGGTACGCCCATGCCCGCTCGAAGCGGGAAGCCTACCGGCTGACGATGCTGATGGCCGGCTGCGCCTACCCGCTGCTCTTCATTGCCGGCTTCATCCCCGGCATCCCGGTCCTGCCCCAGGTGCTGGTGGCGATGGTGCTCTGTGGGGCGCCGCTGGTGGGGCTTTACATTTTCCCGTATGCCTTGACCGCCGACATCGTCGATCACGATGCGAACCAGACGGGGATGCGACGGGAGGCGATCTACTTCGGCATGCAGGGCTTCGTCGAGCGAACCACGACCTCGATCGCCCCCGTCATCCTGGCCGGCCTGATCTCACTGGGGGCCACGGTCGCTAACCCGATCGGGGTCCGCTTAGTGGGGCCGGTCGCCGGCCTCTTCATGCTGGCCAGCGTCGTCATGTTCCGGTTCTACACCTTGCCCGACGAGATCCAGCCCGTGGCGAGTGGGGAACCGGCGACCAACGAGGAGACGAATCGTGCCAAGCCCGCGCCTGATGGCGGAACTATAATTCGACCCCGTAACTCCCAATCCCGCGGGGATACGACCGTTCTCCCCCAAGATTGGGGGTGAGGGGGCTGACCGCGCGGGCGGCAGCCAAGGAGCCGGAGATGCCTCCACTCATCAGCCAAGCAATCCCCAGAGGACAAGACCTGCTGCCGGATGTGATGCGGGCTTGCCGCGATCGCCGGGGCGGGGTCAAGATCGTCGATTCGACCGGCGCCGAGCTGACCGGCGGCGAGCTGTTGACCCGCGCCCTGGTCCTGCGCGCGCTGCTGCGACGCCACGTCTTGGCGGAGGACGAGCCGCGGGTCGCGATCCTACTGCCACCATCGGCAGCCGCGGTGGTGACCAACATGGCCCTGGCGCTTGATCGCCGGGTGACGCTCAATCTCAACTACACGCTGACCGCGGAGCAATTGAACGAATCGTTGCGGCAGGCGGGGATTCGCCATGTCCTCACCAGCCGCCGGTTCCTGGAGAAGGTGCCGCTGGAGCTGGACGCCGAGATGGTCTTTCTCGAAGACTTGCGCGAGCGGCCGACCCGGCTCGACAAGGTCACTGGCGCCCTGCTCGGGTACGTGGCCCCGATTCCGCTGGTGGTGAAGCTGCTCGGGCTCGAGCGGATCGCCGGTGACGACGTGATGACGCTGATCTTTACCTCGGGCACGACCGACCAGCCGAAGGGCGTGATGCTGACCTACACGAACCTGGCTGCCAGCATCGAGGCCGTCGATTCCGTCGTCCATTGGAGCGCCGACGACGTCCTGATCGGCGTCCTGCCCTTCTTCCACTCCTTCGGCTCCACCATCGCCCTCTGGTCCATGTTGGTAAAAGACATCAAGGTCGCCTACCACGCCAACCCGCTTGACGGCCAGGCGGTCGGTCGGCTCTGCCGCGAGCAGCGGGGCACCATTCTGCCGGTGACGCCGATGTTTCTTCGCAACTACGTGCGGCGGTGCGAGGTCGCGGATTTTGCCAGCCTGGAGATGGTCGCCACCGGCGGCGAGCGGCTGCCGCCGGAGTTGAGCGATGCCTTCGAGGAGAAGTTCGGGATCCGGCCGTTCGAAGCGTATGGCGTGACCGAGATGGCGCCCCTGATCTCGTCTAACGCGCCGTCCGAACGCGCCGCCGATGCCGCGGCCGTGACCCTCCGCGAGGGAACGGTCGGGCGGCCGGTGGCCGGGGTCCGGGCCAAGGTGGTGGATCTGGACACCGGCGCCGAACTGGGGTCGGGTGAGCAAGGCTTGCTGCTGGTGACCGGGCCAAACGTGATGAAGGGGTATCTCGGTCAGCCCGAAGCGACCGCCGCCGTGATCCGCGGTGGGTGGTACGTGACCGGCGACGTCGCGGTGATCGACGCGGACGGATTTATCCGGTTGGTCGATCGCCAGAGCCGGTTCGCCAAGATCGCGGGGGAGATGGTGCCGTTCGCCGCGGTCGAGTCCGCGCTGACGGGCATTGTCGGCACCGATGACGAGGGCGGGCCGCGGGTGGTGGTGACCTCCGTGCCCGACCCGGACCGGGGGGAGCGATTGATCGTGGTTCACACGCCGCTGTCCTTTGCCCCGGAAGAGCTACGCCGGGGGTTGGCCGCGGCCGGCTTGCCCAATCTGTTCCTGCCGTCCCGGGACAGCTTCGTCGAAGTCGCCGCGCTGCCGGTCGTTGGAACCGGCAAGCTCGATCTCAAGGGCATCAAACGGATCGCGCTGGACGCGGTCGCGGCGGCTCCAGCCCGGACGGAAGCGTGAGCGGCCAATGCCGGCGAGGCAGCCACGCACGGTCCCCGCCCGTGGCCTCGCTCCCAACCGGGGGCGAGGGGGCCGGTGGCTCAGTCCGCCGCCGCGTCGACGGCGGTTCGCGTTGGGTGGCGCCAGGCCGCTTGGACGGCGATCAGGAGGAGCGGCACGATCATCACGGCGGCGATGGCGGAGAGGATGGCGTAGGAGCCGAAGGCGATGACGACCCCGGCCAAAATGCCGGCGGAGGCGCCGGCAAAGCCCATCATCACGTCCGCCGTGCCTTGCACGTTCGGCAATTGGTAGAGCGATACCGAGTCGGTCAGCAGGGTCGAGCCGCCGATCATGGTGCATGACCAGCCGAGCCCGAGGATGGCGAGCCCGATCGCGAGCCGCGTCGAGTCGTGGCCGCTGGCGGTGCCGGCGACGGCGACCGCCACCAGCAAGAGCCCGCAGCCGGTGGCGATGACCGGCCGCCGCCCGAAGCGGTCGGCGGCGATGCCGACGAGGGGCGAGGCCGCGTACATGCCGGCGATGTGGAGGCTGATGACCAGCCCGATCACTTCCAACGTGGCGTCGGCATGGTGGAGATGAACCGGCGTCATCGACATCACGCCGACCATCACCGAGTGGCCCAAGACGATGGCGGCAAAGCCCAGGAGCGCGGCCGGGGTCGAGAAGATGATGACGAGCGCTTCCCGCATCGAGCGTTTCACCCGCGTCGTGGCGGTCGTGACCCCGGCCGCGGCTCGCTGGCTGGCGCGGGCCGCGAGCAGCGGATCGGGCCGCAGGAAGACGAAAATCAGGGTCGCCGACAGGAGGAAGACGACCATGGTCAGCAGGTAGGGCCCGGCCAGCGACGGGATGCCGATCGACTCGGCGAATCGCCCCATTGGCGAGGCCAGGTTGGGGCCCAGGACCGAGCCGATGGTGGTCGCCCACACGACGGTCGCCAGCGACCGGCCGCGGCGGTCCGGGCTGGCCAGGTCAGTCGCCGCGTACCGGGATTGGAGGGTGGCGGTGGTGCCGCCGCCGGCGGCCACCAACCCGAGCAGGGCCAGGGGGAATGACCCGTTGATGGCGCCGATGACCACGACGACGGCCCCGACGATGCCGATCGCGTAGGCGAGCAGCAGCCCCGGCCGCCGGCCATGGACATCCATCAACCGGGAGACCGGGATCGCGATCAGGGCGGCGCCGATGACCGAACCGGCGGAGGCAAGACCGGCAAATTCTTCGGACGAGAGCTCGGTGGCGAGCAGCACGCCGACCGCGACCGCGGTGGCGACGCCGACGCCGCCCAGGATTTGGGCGGCGGCGAGCACGCCGACCACCTTGCGCTGGAGGTCGCTCCCCGTCGCCACCCCGGCCACCGGCGGGGTCGCCACGCGGTCGAGCACCAGTTTATTCGCCACGAGCGCGTCCTCGTTCGACTTGCCGGCGGGCGGGAGCCGGCAGGCGGGCCGAGGTGGCCCGAGCGGCGTGGTCCGGTTGGGGTAGCATGGGTGGAACCCTAGGCTCAGCCAGGAGCCGGCGCTTCCGGGCCTGGCCGCGATCAACCTGGACATGATCGCAGACTCGCGGCCCGATGACGAGGCTGAGGATGGCCATCGGCGCCGGCGGGGCCGGACCGGCGCGGTCGCTTTCGCCACCACATGACGCACCGTTGCGGTCCGTCGTGGATCGGGCGGACGAGCCCAGCCAAGGAGGAGAGCGATGGAGTTCGCGAGCAAAACGGTGATCGTCACCGGCGGGGCACGGGGGATCGGCCGGGCGACGGCTCTTGCCTTCGCCCGCGAAGGGGCGCGTGTCGCCATTGTCGATCGCGACGAGGCGGCCGGGGTGGCGCTGGCTGAACAGCTTGGCGAGCGCGGCCGCTTCGTGCGGGCCGACGTGACCCGGGCGGACGAGGTCGAGCGCGCGGTCGCCGGGGTCGCGGCGGCGTTCGGCGGCATTGACGTGCTCCACAATAACGCGGGGATCCAGCACTACGGGGACGCGATCGAGACCACCGAGGACGAGTGGGACCGGGTGCTGGCGGTCAATCTGAAAAGCATGTTCCTGATGTCGAAATTCGTCATCCCGGAGATGATCAAGCGGGGCGGCGGCGCCATCGTCAACACCGCCTCGGTCCAGAGCTACTACAACCAGCGGCGGGTCTGTCCCTACGCGGCGTCGAAAGCGGGCATCTTGGGCCTGACCCGGAGCCTGGCGATCGACTTCGCGAAGGACAACATCCGGGTGACGGCGGTCTGTCCGGGCTCGGTCGACACGCCGATGCTGCACTACGCGGCGGAGACGCTGGTGGGCGGCGATGCCGATGCTGTGATCCGGGGCTGGGGCGAGAAGGTGCTCCTGGGCCGGGTTGGCCGGCCGGAGGAGATCGCGGAGACCGTGCTCTTCCTGGCGAGCCCGCGGGCGTCGTACATCACCGGGTCGGCCCATTTGGCGGACGGCGGCCTGCTGAGCGGGTTTTAGCGCCCTCACCCCCGCCCTCTCCCAACCGTGGGCGAGGGAGTCCGTGCGGCTTGACGGGAGAGAGGTCGGGACATGGTGCTGCTGAGGACCGAGCGACTGGTGTTGCGAGAGTTCGCGGAGGATGACTGGCCGGCGTTCCACGCGGTCGAGTCGCTGCCCGAGGTCGCCCGCTATCAGTCGTTCGAGCCGCGGACGGAGGCCGACAGCCGCGCCTACATCCAGCGGGCGATCGCGGGCGCCGCCGCGGAGCCGCGGGCGACGTACGACCTGGCGGTGGTGCTCGCGGCAGAACGCCGGCTGATTGGCCGGTGCGGCCTCGGGCTCGCCAGCCCGGCGTACGAAGCGATGCTCTGGTACACCCTGCATCCCGCCTCCTGGGGCCGGGGGTACACGACCGAGGCGGCTCGCGCCCTCGTCGATTTTGGCTTCCGCCAGCTCGGCTTGCACCGGGTCTGGGCCGATTGCGACCCGGCGAACCCGGGCTCGTGGCGGGTGCTGGAGAAACTTGGCCTGCGCCGCGAGGGACACCTCCGCGAAAACGTCTGGATGGACGGCGCCTGGACCGACTCGTACATCTACGCCGTGCTGGAGCGGGAGTGGCCCGACGCCGCCGGATGACCGCGGAGTGCCACTCAGCCATACGCATCCATCGTGAGTCAGAGCCTCGATCCACGAGCGTTGTCGAGCGGAAGTGGGCATGGTTTACTGACTTCGAAACGAGGCGAAGCAGGGGCCAATACGTTCCGCGGGTAGCCATGTTTATCGCGTCTGGCGTCACGTTGGACATGATACGTGCGAGGAAGATTCAGCCATGGGCAAGAGTGCGGTTGTACAGGAGAGCACCAGCTACGAGGAGGCGCGAGCATTTGTCGAGGAGCGCGGCATCCTGCCCGGGCGGGACGGCTACACGAAGCACCAATTGACGGAAGAGCTGTTGCGGCAGGGGTGGGGCTGGACGCTCGACTCCGAACGGGCGGAAGCAACCAAGGCGGACCCCCCTTCCCCGGCAGCGGAGCGCACCTTTGTTGCTCAAAGCAATGATCCGATCGCCAATCTGATGATCGTCCTTGCCGACGCCATCCGCTTCGATGAGGAACGTGGCATACGTCCAATGCTGCCGTACGAGCCAGACATCGCGGCGCGGACCCGGAACGGGACGATCGTTGCTGCCATCGAGGCTAAGAACAGCAGACTGTTGTCGCAAGAAGTCGCGGTTGCCTTCCGACACAACCTGTGGACCGATGGACCGCGAGCCCTCCGGGCTCCATTCTTCATGGTGGTGTCGCAAGAGGCTGGCTACCTCTGGGACCAGCGAGGCCGGTCTCGGGCCGATGCGCCGCCCACCCTGGCGTTCTCGATGCGCCCTGTGATCGAGCGGTATGCTTCCTGGCTGGAACCGGACGAATGGCTCTACAAGGAAGTGTTTGAGCAGATCGTTGCCAGGTGGCTCAATGACCTGGCCGACACCCGCACCGGGACGCCACAACCTATCGCGAGCGAACTCGCCGAGACTGAGTTTCTTGATTTTATTCAGAACACCAGAATGATCTTCTTGGACGACGAGGCGTGACAGTCTACGTCGAGTCGAACTTTGTGCTCGAATTGGCGTTGGGGCAGGAGCAGGCGACAACTATAGATGTCAAATACGAGATTTCCGTTGAGGCTGCAGGCATCGGAGCCGTGCGTCGGCGGCGCGCTGGACTGAAGTCCGTGCTGAACCTTGGGAAGTCCTTTCAGGACTGAGTTTGTACCTATCTCGGCGGGCATCGTGATGCCCATTGGCTAGATTATCAGAGGCAGAACCCCGGCAATGGCACACTGGAGATTGTTTTATCATTTGGTCTGGTCGACCCGCGACCGTGAACCGTTCCTCTCTACTCAAGTGGCGGTTGAGACTGTTGGACGGTCCTTCGTGGTCATCTGCAATGATCTGCATGTCATCGTTCATGCAATTGGCATCATGCCCGATCACATTCATCTCGCCTGCTCGATCCCGCCCAGCTTATCAATTGCCGACGCCGTCAAACGATTGAAAGGGGCGTCCAGTCATCGGCTCAATCAGGTCGCCTTTGGTGGGGATACGATCTTCGCCTGGCAAGCTGAATACGGCGTTTATTCCTTTACCGAACGGGTGTTGCCAGAGGTCGTCGCCTACGTCCCGAATCAGGAGTCACGCCATGCTGCCGCCAACCTCTGGTCAGGCTACGAACAGATGAGATCGCTCGGCACGACGAAGGACCACGCCCGCCGTGGAAACTAGGCTTACCGCGAACGGCGCCTTTCGTCCTCAGTCCTGAAAGGACTTTCCAGAGTTCAGCGCCGGGTGCCCTTTGGGCGTTATTCCAGCGCGTCGCGAACGCCGGCGATCATCAACTTCTTGACTACCGCACTTACTAAAACGACGGCGGCGTGATCGCGGCGATGACGATGGCCGGGGCGGAGCCGCGGTTCATGGCGCGGTGGGGGACGGAGCTGTCGAAGGTGATCGCGTCGCCGGCGGCTAGGTTCCAGGTTTGGCCATCGATCCACATCTGCATCTCGCCCTGGATGACGACCATCTGTTCTTCGCCGGCGTGGGTGAAGGGCTCCACGGGGCCCTCTTCGCCGGGGCCGAACTCGACCCAGACCAGCTCGATCCGATGCTGAAGATCGGGCGAGAGCAACTGGTAGGTCAGCGACGGCGTCAGCCCCAGCCGTTTGCGCTCGCCGGCCCGGACCACAGCCACTGATTTTGCCGCCGGGGCCGCTCGCTCATCAGTGGCCGCCGTGCGAGAAGCATCACTCGTGGCGTCCGCTTGAAAGAACGTGCCGATCGGCACGTCGAGGGCGCGGGCGATCGCCCAGAGCACCTCCAGCGAGGGGGCGGTCAGCCCGCGCTCGACCTGGCTGATCAGGCTGGGAGAAACGTCGCACCGTCGCGCCAGGGCGACCGTGCTCAGGCCCAGGCCGCGCCGGAGGGCGCGAATTTCGCTGCCGAGGGCACGGAGCCGCGCCGTCCGTGACCCGACCGGGGCTGGGGATGCGGCCGCGGTGACCGATTGGTCTGGCAGAAGCTCGCTGGTAGCCATGCTGATGATCCGCCGGTCGATTGACAACCCCAGTGCCGTTTCATATAGTGCGGCTGTTCGTTTATGGTAGTTGACGGGTGCCGCGCGGACAAGTGCGGCCGTGAAATCCTGGCGCTCCCGCATCCGCGGCGAACCGTGGCACCGGCAGGAAAATTGGAGGAGAAAACGATGGTGGATCGGATACAACTGACTCGCCGCGTGATGATTCGGGCGGGCGGCATTGGCGCCGGCACGATGGCCGTGGCGCCGCACTGGTTGACCGGGCCGGCCGCCGCCCAGGATGTGGCGACGCCGTGCGCGGGCCAAACCGGGGGCCGGCTGACGATCGGGCAGATCCAGGATCTGACGTCGTTCGACCCGTTCATGCTGCTCTTCGTCAACTACGTGATCCAACACCAGCTCTTCGACCGGCTGCTGACGATGGATCACGAACTCGTCGTCAGTCCCAGCCTGGCCGAGGGGTGGGACATCGCCGAAGACGGGAAGAGCATCGCCTTCCACCTCCGGCCGGGAGTGACGTTCCACAACGGCCGCCCGTTGGAGGCGGCGGACATCGTCGCCAATATCGAACGCGCCCAAAACGAGGAGACCGGCGGCAATATCTTTGCCAAGGTGCAAACCATCGCCATGGCGGAAGCGACGGACCCGACACGGGTCGTCGTCACCTTCACCGAGCCGACCCCGAACATGTTCGACATCTTCGACTCGCTCAGCATCATCGCCCCCGAGTCGTTCGACGATGTGCAGCGGGCGCCGATCGGGACCGGGCCATTCCAGTTCCAGGAATGGATCCCGGGCGAGCAGGTCGTCATGGTCCGCAACGAGGATTATTGGCGGGAGGGCTTGCCCTACCTGGACGAGATCGTGGTCACGCCGTACGCCGATGGCGAGACGTTGACCCTGGCCCTCGAGTCGGGCCAGATCGACGTCGGCATCTCGTTGCCGTACACCAACGCCGAGCGGCTGGAGGAGAGCGCCGAGGTCGTCGTCGAGCGCGGCCAGGAAGGGGCGTTGCTCTACGTGCTGGTGATCAACCCGCCCGACGCCAGCCAGCCGGAGACCCCGCTCAGCAGCAACCTGGTGCGCCAGGCGATCAACTACGCGCTCAACCGGCAGGTGATCGTCGATCAGGCGCTGTTTGGAGTAGGCCAGGCATCGGTTGTCGCCTTCCCGGAGTTCTCGTTGGCTTACTTCCCGGAGATGACCGACCAATACGCCTTCGATCTTGACCGGGCGCGTGAGCTGTTGGCCGAAGCCGGGTATGCCGACGGCTTTGAGATGGAGATCCTGGCCCCGACCTCGTTCCCCGAGCTGTCGAGCATGGGCCAGCTGCTGGCCGCCGACCTGGCCCAGATCGGGATCAACGCCACGATCACGCCGATGGAGTCCGCGGTCTGGACGCCGCGTTTGCTGGCCGGCGACTACCAGGCGACCTTCACCTTCATCGGCCGCAGCCACAAGGATCCGCTCGGCCTCTTCGACAACAGTCCGTTCCGGGTCAGCAACAGCCCGGTCTGGCCGGAGGAAGATTTCCCCGCGGGCTATGCCGAGGCGATCCTGGCGGCCGGCACCTCGGTCGGCCCCGAGGAACGGGCCGAGAGCTTCCGGACGCTCAACGAGATCATGCTCGACCAGAGCGTGCAGATCCCGATCTCCTGGAAGTACACGCTCTTTGGCTGGGGCAACGACGTCCACGGCGTCGACTGGAGCCCGGACGACGAGATCAAGCTGGCGGCGGCCTGGATCGGCGAATGCTGAAATCATCACCTAGGGGCGGGAGGCACCCGGGCTGGCGTCTTCATCCATCCGGTTGGGTGGGGCGGCGGCATCGCCCATCATCCAGCGACGCGACGGCCAGGTTGCGATCGGGTGGCTTCGGGTTTGCGATGGATTCCCGGCCGCGGAACGCGTTCCGCGGCCGAACGCGCGACTCGGATCGGAAGCCGCCCAATCGCTACCCGGCCGTCGCGTCCCTGGCTGGCGGGACATGCCGCGCCTCACCGTGGCGACGGGATTCCCTCATGCGCTCGCGGTAGATTACGATGCAGCGGTACATTGGCCGCCGGCTGTTGCAGGCGATCCCGACCGTCCTGCTGGCGACAGTAGTCGTCTTCCTAATGATCTACCTGATCCCCGGGGACCCGGCCTCGACGATTCTGGGGCCGAACGCCTTCCCGGATCAAATCGTGGCGATGAAGCGGGAGATGGGGCTCGATCAACCCCTGCCCGTTCAATATCTGATCTGGTTGGGCCGGGTGGTGCGCGGCGACCTCGGGGAGTCGTTCATTAACGGCTTCCCCGTGGCCGAGCTGCTGCTGCGTCGGCTCACCGCCACGGTCCAACTGACGGTGGCGGCGCTGTCATTGGCTATCGCTATCGCCCTCGGCGTCAGCCTGGTGTCGGTGATGCATCGCAACCGGCTTGTCAACCGCCTGACGATGGCCTGGCTCGGGTTGTCGTACGCGATCCCCACCTTTTGGCTGGGCGTGTTGCTGATCATGGCCTTCAGCGTGCGGCTCGAGCTGCTGCCGCCGACCGGCTACGAATCGATCTTCGACAATCCGGGCGAGGGCTGGCGGTACCTGCTGCTGCCGGCGCTGACGCTCGCCATCTACTCCAGCTCGGTCTTGGCCCGGTTCCTTCGGAGCTCCTTGCTGGAAGTCGCCGGCCAGGATTTTATTCGGACGGCGCGGGCCAAGGGGTTGCGGGAGCGCCTGGTCTTCATGCGCCACGCGCTCCAGAACGCGCTGATCCCGGTCGTCACCGTGCTTGGGGTCCAATTCGGGACCCTGCTCGGCGGCGCGGTCGTCACCGAGGCGGTGTTCGATTGGCCCGGGGTCGGCCAACTGCTGCTCTACTCGATCCGGGTCCGAGACTACACGGTGGTCCAGGGGACGGTGCTCTTCTTGGTCGTGGTGTTTATCCTGCTGAACCTGGTGACGGACATTATCTATGGCCTTATCGACCCCCGAATCCGCTACGACTAGCGCCTGGCCGGCGGTGCCCGGCGGGCGGGGCCGATTCCGAAGCCGGGCCGGTGTCACGCGGTTCAGCCGGAGCCGGTCGGCGGTGGTTGGGCTGGCGATCGTGGTCGGTCTGGCCCTGTTGTCGCTGGCGGCGCCGCTGGCGGCTCCCTACGATCCCCTGGCCACCGTGCCGGGCGAACAGTTCCAGCCGCCCTCGCTGGCGCACCCCTTCGGCACCGATCAGTTTGGGCGCGACCTGCTCAGCCGGACCATCTGGGGCGGCCGCACCTCCCTGGCCGTGGCCGGGCTGGCGGTCGGCATCGCCGCCCTGATCGGCTTTCCGCTGGGCTTGTGGGCGGGCTACTTTAGCCGGAGCTTCGTCAATACGGCGGTGATGCGGTTGACCGACATGGTCCTCGCCTTCCCCCCGATCCTGCTGGCGATGGTGATCGTCGCCGTCCTGGGGCCGGGCACGCGAAGCGTCACCGTCTCGATCGCGATCGTCAGCATCCCGCCGCTGACCCGGCTGGCGCGGGCGGCGATGCTGACCCAGCTGGGGAGCGACTACGTAACCGCCACCCGGACCGCCGGCGCCAGCGACCGCCACATCATCTTCCGCGCCATCCTGCCGAATTGCCTGCCGCCGATCCTGGTTCAGGTGGCGCTGGCGGCCGGCACCGCCATTCTGCTCGAAGCGGCGCTCAGCTTCCTCGGGTTGGGAACGCAGCCGCCGGCGCCGTCATGGGGATCGATGCTCTACGACGCCCGATCGTATCTGGCCCATGCCCCCTGGTACGGCATCTTCCCCGGCGTCTTCATCACCCTCCTCATCCTCGGTCTCGATGCCCTCGCCACCGGACTGCGCGACGCCCTCGACCCCAGCCACCGCTCGTAACCTCGACATCCAATCCGTCAGGTTGTCCATGCGGTCCCGATCACACGGTCGTCGCCGCGAGGATGCCGACCGGCGGTAAGATAGGTTCGCGGATGGCCCTGATCGGGTCGGGGGCTTCGGGCGGAGGAGTGGGTTCGAGATGGTGAAGATCGCGTTTATCGGCGCCGGCAGCACGGTCTTCGCCCGCGCCCTCTTGCGGGATCTGTTTACGTTCCCAGAGCTGCACGGTGCCACAATCGCGCTGATGGACATCGATCCGGAGCGACTGAGCGATACCAGGTTGGTTGCCGGCCGCGTTGCCGCCGCCGCGGGCGCGGCGGCGGTGATCGAGGCGACGACTGACCAGCGGCAGGCGCTGACCGGCGCCGATTACGTCATCAACCTGATCCAGGTCGGCGGCTACCAGCCGGCGACGGTGATCGACTTCGAGATTCCGAAGCGGTACGGGTTGCGGCAGACGATCGCCGACACGCTCGGCATCGGCGGCATCATGCGCGCCCTACGCACGATCCCGGTGATGCTCGATCTGGCCCGCGACATGGAGGAATGCTGCCCGGACGCCCCGCTCCTGAACTACACCAATCCGATGGCGATGCTGACCTGGGCGATGACGCGGGCGACGCCGATCACGACGGTCGGTCTCTGCCACAGCGTCCAGGGCACCGCTCGCGACCTGGCCGAGGTGCTGGACCTGCCGCCGGCCGAGATCGACTACCTCTGTGCTGGGATCAACCACCTGGCGTTCTATCTCCGGTTCGAGCACCAGGGGCGCGATCTCTACCCCGAGCTGCGCCGGGTCGCCGCCGCCGGGGAGTTCCCCGCCTACGAACGGGTCCGCTTCGATGTCTTGCAGCGCATGGGGTACTTCGTCACCGAGTCGAGCGAGCATTTCGCCGAGTACGTCCCCTGGTTCATCAAGCGGGACCGGCCGGACCTGATCGAGCGCTACAACATCCCGCTCGATGAGTACCCGGCTCGCTGCGAGGAGCAGATTGCCGATTGGAGCCGGCACCGGGCGGCGTTGACCGCGGCCGACCCGGAGGCGCTGGCGCGCTACGACGCATCGCGGGCAACCCGGCTCTCCGGGTCCCGGGAACGCCAGCTCCAGGCCGTGGCGAAGGAGGACCCGGCGCGGGCGGCGGCGTTGCGGGAGGCCGCGCTGGCCGGGCGGCGGGAGAGGCTCGCTGGCCACTCCGGGGAGTATGGGACGCTCATCATTCACAGTATGGAGACCGGACAGCCGCGGGTCGTCAATGGCAACGTGGCCAATACCGGCCTGATCGACAACCTGCCGGTGGGGTGCTGCGTCGAGGTGCCCTGCGTGGTGGACGGCAACGGAATCCAGCCAACTCATGTGGGTGCCCTGCCGCCCCAACTGGCGGCCCTGATGCAGACGAACATCAATGTCCAATCGCTGACGGTGGAGGCGGCGCTGACCGGTTGCCGGCAGCATATCTACCAGGCGGCGATGTTCGACCCGCATACCGCCGCCGAGCTGGACCCCGACCAGATCCGGAGCCTGGTCGATGACCTGATCGCCGCCCACGGCGATTGGCTGCCGGCGTACCACTGAGCGCGATCGCGGGGCGTTGATTATGAGAGGACGCAAACGGGATGACGAGCACGAGCGACAGCGGGAACGGGAAGCCGGGGCGGGTGCCGGTGCTGATCACGGCGCCGTTGGGGGACGAGCTGGCGGGGCGGATCGCGGCGGCCGAGCCGGACCGGATCGAGTTGCTCTACCGGCCCGACCTGCTGCCGCCGGCCCGCTACCCCGGTGACTACCATGGTGATCCCGCCTGGCGCCAGACGCCGGAGCAGGCGGCGGCTTGGCGGGCGCTGCTGGACCGAGCCGAAATTCTCCTCGATTTCGATGACCTCCTGGGGGAGCATCCCCTCGTGGTGTCGCCCCATCTGCGCTGGGTGCAAACCACCTCGGCCGGGGTGGGGCAGCTCGTCAAGCGGCTGGGGCTCGTGGAGAGCGACCTGCTGGTGACGACCACCAGCGGCGTCCATGCCGGACCCTTGACCGAGTTCGTCTTCGCCGCCCTTCTCTATCACACCAAGCGGCTGGCGCACTTGCAAGCGGAGCAACGGTCCCACCACTGGGAACGCTTCGCCGGGCGGGAGCTGCGGGGACAGACGATGGCGATCGTCGGCCTCGGCCGGATCGGGCGGGAGGTGGCCCGGATCGCCCGTTGCTTCGGGATGACGGTCTGGGCAATGGCGCGGGAGGCGCGAGCGGACCGCGAGGCGACTGATGGGGTGGACCGGCTCTTTGCCCGCGCCGAGCTGGCGGCGATGCTGGCCGGGGCGGATTGCGTGGTGCTCTGCGTGCCCCATACCCCCGACACCGAGGGGATGATCGGGGCGGCGGAGCTGGCGGCGCTCAAACCGGACGTGGTGCTCGTCAATATCGCCCGCGGGGTGGTCATCGACGAGGAGGCCCTGATCGACGTGCTGCGCCAGGGCCGGATTGGGCTCGCCGCGCTCGATGTCTTTGCCACCGAGCCGCTGCCCGCTGATTCCCCGCTCTGGGACCTGCCGAATGTGCTGATCAACCCCCATTCCGCCAGCACCGCCGAGACCGAGCCGGCCACCATCGTCACCCGCTTCATCGAGAACCTCGGCTACTACCTGGACGGTGATGTCCAGCGGATGGGCCCGGTCCTCAATAAGGCGCTCCTCTACTAACCAGCCGCCCACCCAAAGCCGCGGGCGCCGCCGGCGCTGTCGTCGCCCCGGCGACGGACTTCCCTGGAGCCGTGGGGCGTGGCATTGCTCGTGCTGTTCCCTTGGTAGGATCGCGCCGGGCCGCGGCGCGACACGAACCTTGACAGGAACGAGCGGCGGTGTAGAATCCGTCTATTGTCAGACTTGGACTCTTCGACCGGGAATCCATTCGTGCCGCCTCGCCGACGTCCCGCGGGCGACGCCTCGTCGCCGCATCACCCCAATCGGGTGCCGCCAACGCTGCCGGACCGATCTTTCCCCTGATCCGGTAGCCGCGTTGTCCAGTGGAGGTTACTCCATGGAGATCCGACGCACCGGTCCGCCGCCGACGGCAAGAGCCCTTGGTCAACACCCGCGCCGGTGGGACGTTTGGCGCTCGCGTGGTCCCTGAACGCCTCGAGCCGGGCATCGCGTTTCAATTGTGATCCAACGACCGTGAGCCGCTCGTATTCTCTAGTTAATCTCTTCCCCAACGACTTCGCCGTCGCCGATGAACGAGCCACAATGGAGGTGGACCGGAATGGCGGACCCAGTCACGAATCAGCCGGAAAAACCGGTTGTCCATGTTCTCTGGCTGAATGCCGGGTTGAGCTGCGATGGCGACTCGGTCGCTCTCACGGCGGCGACCCAGCCGACCATCGAGGAGATCGCGCTCGGCGCCTTGCCGGGGTTGCCCGGCGTCCAGTTCCACTGGCCGCTGATCGACTACGAGGTTGGCGACGACTTCATGGACTGGTGGTGGAAGGCGGACGCCGGGGAGCTCGATCCCTTCGTCCTCGTGGTCGAAGGCTCGATTCCCAACGAAGCGATTAAAAAGGAAGGGTACTGGTCCGGCTTCGGCAACCGGCGCCGGGTCGATGGCAAGACGACCTTCGACCAGCAGCCGATGACGACCAGCGAATGGATCGACCGCCTGGCGCCGAAAGCCTGGGCCATCCTCTGCGCCGGCACTTGCGCCACCTACGGCGGCATCCACGCCATGGCCGGCAACCCGACCGGCGCCATGGGGGTGCCGGACTACCTCGGCTGGAACTGGCGATCGAAGGCAAACGTCCCGATTGTCTGCGTGCCGGGCTGCCCGATCCAGCCGGACAACCTCTCGGAGACCATCCTCTATTTGCTCTACCAGGCGGGCGGCCAGGCGCCGATGATCCCGCTCGACGATGCCCTGCGCCCGACCTGGCTCTTCGGCCAGACGGTCCACGAAGGGTGTGACCGGGCCGGTTACTACGAGCAGGGCGACTTCGCGACCGAGTACGGCTCGCCGAAGTGCATCGTCAAGCTTGGCTGCTGGGGCCCCGTGGTCAAATGCAATGTCCCCAAGCGGGGCTGGATGAACGGCATCGGCGGCTGCCCCAATGTCGGCGGCATCTGCATCGGCTGCACGATGCCCGGCTTCCCCGACAAGTTCATGCCGTTCATGGACGAGCCCCCCGGCAGCAGGGTCTCGACCGCCGCCAGCGGGTTGTATGGCGGCCTGATTCGCGGCCTGCGCACGATCACCCTCGACACCGTGGACAAGGAGCCGAAGTGGCGCCACCGCGGGACCGAGCTGACCACCGGCTACCAGAAAACCTGGCGCTAGGCTACGAACGCCGGCGCAACGTTGCGCCCGGCCGGCTAATGACAGGAGAGGATGTGTCTCGTGAGTGACGAAGGCAAGCCCGCCAAGGGCGTCGGTGAAAGCCAGACACGCCGCGGCGAAGATGTCGAAGGCGATGAAGGGAAAGAGCCCGGCCGCCACGACGCCGGGACGCAAGGCCATGTCCATCGCCCGGCCGGCACCTCGACCGCGCGGGACTGGACGGGCGTCGGTCCCCAAGACGCGATCGGCGAAGACGGGCCGGACGCATCGAAAGGCGGTGGCGCCCCCGACCGCTAGCAGCCGATGACGTCCTCGCGAGCACGGGAGGTACTGATAGGATGGCAACCACCGTCGCACGACCGGCGACCAGCCCAACGGTGCCCGGCAGCAACCTGACCGAGATGGTCTGGGATCCGATCACCCGCATCGTCGGCAGTCTCGGCCTCTACACCAAGATCGACTTCGGGCAGCGGCGCGTGGCCGAGTGCTACAGCACCTCGTCCATCTTTCGCGGCTACAGCATCTTTATGAAAGGGAAAGACCCCCGCGACGCCCACTTCATTACCAGCCGCATCTGTGGCATCTGCGGCGATAACCACGCCACCTGTTCCTGCTACGCCCAGAACATGGCCTACGGCGTGCGGCCGCCGCACCTGGCGGAGTGGATCGTCAACCTCGGCGAGGCCGCCGAGTACATCTTCGACCACATCATCTTCCAGGACAACCTGGTGTTTGTGGACTTCTGCGAGCAGATGGTGAAGGACACGAACCCGAGTGTGATGGCGAAGGCGGAGTCGACGCCGGCTCCCCACGCGGACATGCACGGCTACAAGACGATCGGCGACATCAT
This sequence comes from Chloroflexota bacterium, assembly GCA_030859715.1. Taxonomy (GTDB): domain Bacteria; phylum Chloroflexota; class Chloroflexia; order Thermomicrobiales; family UBA6265; genus JACCYK01. The sequence continues at coordinate 449 of JALZJP010000011.1, read as the reverse complement.
GCGCTCCTACAACCCGTTCACCGGGGAGACGTACAAGGAAGCCCTGCACATGAGCCGGATCGGGCGGGAGATGTGCTGCCTGATGGAGGGACGCCACGTGCACCCCTCGACGATCTACCCCGGTGGGGTGGGCACGGTGGCGACGCCGTCGCTGTTCACCGACTACCTGACGCGCCTGCTGCGCTGCCTCGACTTCATCAAGAAGGGCGTCGCCGTTAACGACGACGTGTTCAACTTCTTCTACGAGGCCCTGCCGGGCTACGAAGAGGTCGGGCGCCGCCGGGTGCTGCTCGGCTGCTGGGGCGCGCTCCAGGACCCCGATGTCGTGACCTACCAGTACTCGAACCTCGAGAACGCCGGCAATGCCATGTTCGTCACGCCGGGTGTCGTCGTCGACGGAGAGCTCGTGACCACGAGCCTCAAGGACATCAACCTGGGCATACGGATCA
>JALZJP010000229.1 GCA_030859715.1 Chloroflexota bacterium | reverse complement strand
CACGGTCATCGCGGCGGAAGCGGGAGCGGGGGGCCGGCCCGCGGTCACCGGCCGGGGAGCGATCGCCACCGGGCGGCCGACGTTCCTCTCGTTCTCGCGGTCGCTCGCGTTCAGCGTCCATGCTCTTATCTCCTGATCGGTCGTCCGCGGCACATCGTGCATATCCTACCCATTCCACACCCGTTTCCGCATCCCGCCTCGTCGCCCGGCATCGGCGGTTTAGATAGCGTCCAGCTCGGTCAGATTAAACCGGTGCAAGCCGACCTCGCCGCGGGCGCCGGCGAAGGCGAAGCCGGTCGCCCGCTCGGTGTAGGGATAGAAGGCGACGACGCTGGCGAGGGGAAGGATCGGCAACCACTCGGCCAGAATTTCCTGGAACGCGCGATCGACCCCGGCGCGTTCGTCCTCGTCCAGGAGGGCATCGGCCTCATCCAGCAGCGCGTCGACCGCCGGATCGCTGAACCGCCAGTAATTGCCGCTGCCGCCGGTGCCGACCAGCGCCCGCGGCGTCGCCGGGCCCGACGATCCGTCGATCACGCCGAGGTCGAACTCGCCCGTTCGCATCCGCTCCTCCCAGGCGCCAGGCGCGAGAGCGACCAGCTCCGTCTCGACGTTGATCGCGCCGAGTTGCTCGCCGATCACGGCGGCGATCGCCGCTGGCGCCGGGCTACCGGTGGAGTAGGGCAAGACGAGCCTGAATCGGGTGTCGTCGACCACCGGATAGCCCGCCGCCTCCAGCCCGGCGGCGGCATCGCGGTCGAGCGCCGGCGCCGTGGGCCCATCCGTCGGACCGCTCGTCGAGCCGGGAGTGATCCCCAGGCTCGAGAAGCTGGTGGCGGCGTCGCTCGCGCCGCCAAGCGCGACCTCCAGGATTTGCTGCCGGTCGATGGCTTGGGCCAGGGCGCGCCGAACGTCCAGATTCGACGTGGGCCCGGCTTCCAGGTTAAAGCCAAGCACAAAGACACCGGGGAGCATCTGCTCACCGACCATGATGCCGGAGGTCTGCCGCAGCTCCGGAATCCGCGACATCGGCACGGGCGGCGAGTAAACGAGGTCGATCTCGCCGTTGCGCAGCGCCTGCACCGCGGTTTCGGCATCCGGGATGATCTGGAAGATCAAGCGGTCGACGTGGGGGCCGTCGCCGTAGTAGTCGTAGTTGGTCAGGAGGTCGATCGAGGCGGCGGGGGTGTAGCTGGCGAAGCGGAATGGTCCGGACCCGACCGGGGCCTGGTTCGCCTCGTTGGTGGTCCAATCGGTCCCCTCATAGATGTGGGCCGGCAGGATGAATGTGCCGGCCCAACCGAGGGATCCGACCAGCGACGCGGACGGCGCGCTCAGGTTGAGGACCACGGTCGTGTCATCCGCGGCATCGACGGACGCGATTGGGTCGAGGATGCTGTTGGCGGGGGCACTCTCGTCCGCCATGATCGCCTCCAGCGAGTATTTCACGTCAGCCGCCGTCACCGGCTCGCCGTCGTGCCACTCGACGCGACGGACCAGGTCGAACGTGACCGTCAGGCCATCGGCGGCGACCTCCCACCTCCGCGCCAGGTCGGGCAGCAGGTTGTACTCGCCGTCGAGCGTCACCAGCATGCTGAAGATGTTGCAGGCGACGACGAAGCCGGTGGCATCGAGGTGCAGGTTGGGATTGAACGAGAGTGGCTCGCCGGCCACCGAGACGATCAAGGTGCCGTCGCCGCCCTTCACGTCCAGTTGCCGGGGTGGCGCCGCCCGCACGCCACGGCGCGACGCGATGGCGGCGGCGGGGCCGCCGAGGCCCAGGAGCAATCCTCGCCGCAGGAGAGCCCGGCGGTTAAGGTTGGACCGTTCGATCTCCTGCCGCAAGGCATCACCGGTCACGATCCACGGTGATGGCGGGCCAAGCTTGGTGCGGGTCGTCATGTTGGGCTGCCCCCTGTGCGCATCACCGAGCAGGGTCGCGAATCGGTCGTAAACAAGCGGTCGAGCTGGCTCTGCCTCGGTTGCCGGACACCTCAGCCATTGCCGTCTGAAACCGCGACCGGGAGCCTAACATGAATCTCGAATTGCTATACTTCCCTAGATGCCATGCGAAAGGAGTTTTCGATGGAAACCGACTACCGACGGACCTTGGATGACCTGAGCAGGAAGTTTCCGATGCGAACCAGCCACAAGCGAATCGAAGTGACCGATGAGACCGATCTCGCGCGCCTCTTGGACGGTGCGTCCCGGGAACCACTTATCCTCGAGCGAGACGGCGAGGTGTACCTCTTGGAACGGGCAGATCATCTGGCCTATGTGCCGGATGCCGAAGGAATTCGGACCATGTTGGCCGAGCCGGCGGGGATCTTTGCCGACATGGATGTTGACGCCGAAATTGCGGCGGTCTATGAGGCGCGACGAGTGGGTTCCCGGCCCCCTGACCGGCCGTAATGTACCTCTTTGACAGTGATTGGATTATTCAGGCTATCAGCAGGAGGCAGCCGGCAACGCGGATCCTCGATCAACTTGCCACTAGCCCCATCCACGTGAGCTACGTCACCGTGGGCGAACTGTATGAACGAGCCTTCTGGTCAGCGAATCCGCGGGCATTTCTCCTTGGCTACCGACACTTTCTCAGCTTCTACGGCATGCTCGGCCTGACGCATCAGATCATGGAGCGCTTCGCCGAGCTCCGGGCCTACCTGCGCCGGCGTGGTCAGCTTATTCTTGACTTTGACCTGGTGATCGCGGCCACGGCGCTCCAATATGACCTGACGCTCCTGACCTTCAACCGGCGTCATTTCGAGCGGATTCCGGATTTGCGGCTCTACCAACTGCCCTGACCCATGGAATAGTTCGCGGCGTGGCGAGCGAATTGCGGCCGCACCATAGCGGTCGATGGCCGGCCGCCGAGGGACCAATGACCAATCCGGAGGACGACGATGACCTCCTCGCTCTTGTTTGAGCTGACCGATGAGCAGCGCGCCCTGCGCGACACCGTCCGCGAGTTCGCCGAGGGCGAGATCGCGCCGCATGCCGCGGCCTGGGACGAAGCGCACGAGTTCCCGACCGCGGTAATCCGCCAGCTCGGTGAGCTGGGGGTGATGGGGGTCGCCTTTCCCGAGGAGTACGGCGGCCTGGGGGCCGGCGCGGTGGCGATGGCGGTGGTGGTCGAGGAACTGGCCCGGATCGACTCCTCGATCGCGGTCACGGTCGGGGCCGATGTCTCGATCGCGGGCGAGCCGGTCTTGCGGTTTGGGACCGAGGAGCAGAAACAGCGCTGGCTGGTGCCGCTGGCGCGGGGCGAGACGCTGGGAGCGTTCGCCAGCACCGAGCCGGGGGCGGGTTCGGACGTGCGCGGGGCGCAAACGACCGCCCACCGCCAGGACGGGCGCTGGGTCATCAGCGGGACCAAGGCATTCATCACCAACGCCGGCAACGAGCTCAGCTCCTTCGTCATTGTCACCGCCAAGACGGAGGCGGGGAACGACGACCGGCCGCTGAGCACCTTCATCGTGCCGAGCGGGACGCCGGGCTACGAGCCGCAAAAACCGTATAAAAAGATGGGTTGGCGGGCCTCGGACACCCGCGAGCTGGTGTTCAGTCAGTGCGCGGTCGGCGAAGACGCCATTCTCGGCCAGCGCGGCAAGGGAGCCAGGGTCTTCTTGACGGTACTGGATGGCGGCCGGGTGGGGATCGCGGCGATGTCGGTCGGGCTGGCCCAGGGGGCGCTGGAGCAAGCCACCGCCTATGCCAAGGAGCGGCTGGCGTTCGGCGCCCCGATCGCCAAGCAGCAGGCGATCTACAGCAAGCTGGCCGACCTAAAGACATCCATCGCGGCGGCGCGGTTGCTAACCTACCGGGCGGCGGCGCTGAAGGAGGCGGGGAAGCCGTTCACCGAAGAAGCGGCGGTGGCCAAGCTCTTCGCCTCCGAGGTCGCGGTCCGGGCGGCGGAGGAGAACATGCAGATCCACGGCGGCTTCGGCTTCATCGAGGAGTCCGCCGTGCCCCGGTTCTACCGCGATGCCAAGGTGCTGACCATTGGCGAAGGGACGAGCGAAATCCTCAAGTACGTGATCGCCCGCCAAATGGGATTGGTGGACTGAGATGGCGATCCGCACCGAATCCCTGTCCGAAACCGACGAGGCGGCCAACCGGGCGGCGGTGGCCGAGCTGCGGGAGCGGCTGGCGCGGGCGGCGGCCGGCGGCGGCGCGGACGCCGTCGAGAAGCAGCGCGCCCGTGGGAAATTCCCGGTCCGAGAGCGGATCGAGCGGGTGATCGATCCCGCCTCACCCTTCCTCGAGCTTTCCCCGCTGGCGGCGGATGGGCTGTACGACGGGGCCAGCCCCGGCGCCGGGATCGTCACCGGCATTGGCCGGATCGGCGGCCGGGAAGTCGTGATTGTCGCCAATGACCCGACCGTCAAAGGCGGCACCTACTTCCCGCTAACCGTGAAGAAGCACCTGCGGGCGCAGGAGATCGCGGTCGAGAACCATCTGCCCTGCCTCTACCTGGTCGACTCGGGCGGCGCCTTCCTGCCGCTCCAGAGCGAGGTCTTTCCCGACAAAGATCATTTCGGCCGCATCTTCCGCAATCAGGCGGTGCTCTCCGCCCGCGGCTCGCGGCAGGTGGCGGTGGTGCTCGGCTCCTGTACCGCCGGCGGCGCCTACGTGCCGGCGATGTGCGATGAGGCCGTCATCGTGCGGGGAGCCGGCACCATCTTCCTGGCCGGACCGCCCCTGGTGAAGGCGGCCACGGGCGAAGAGGTCAGCGCCCAGGACCTCGGCGGGGCCGACGTCCACGGCCGGATCAGCGGCGTGGTCGACTACATCGCCGACGACGAGCCGGCCGCCCTAGCCCTGGCGCGGGATCTGATGAGCCAGCCCCGGCCGGCGGCGCCGCATCTGCCATGGGAGAAAACCCCGATTCGGGAACCGGAGGAGGATCCGGAGGAGCTGTTGTCGTTGGTGCCGGCCGATCCCCGCCGGCCGTACGACGCGCGGCAGGTGCTGCGCCGGGTGCTCGATGGGAGCAAGCTGCGGGAGTTCAAGGCCGAGTACGACGAGATGCTGGTCTGTGGCTTTGGCCATCTTTACGGTGTTCCCGTAGGAATCTTGGCGAACAACGGGGTGCTCTTTCCGGCCTCGACGCGAAAGGGCGCCCACTTCGTGATGCTCTGCGCCCAACAGCGGATCCCGCTGCTCTTCTTCCAGAACATTACCGGCTTCATCGTCGGCCGTCGCTATGAGCAAGAGGGTGTGGCCCGCGACGGGGCGAAGATGGTGGCGGCGGTGGCGGTGGCTCAAGTGCCAAAAATCACCGTGATGATCGGCGCCAGCTACGGGGCCGGCAACTACGCGATGTGCGGCCGCGCCTATGACCCGCGGTTCGTCTTCTCCTGGCCGTCGCACCGGATCGCGGTCATGGGCGGCGAGCAAGCGGCCGGGGTCCTCTCCGAGATCCAACGGCAGAGCGCGCACGCTCGCGGCGTCCCGCTCGACGAGGCGGCGCTGCTGGCGGCCCAAGCGGAGGTCGAGGCGCGGTACGCGATGGAAGCCAGCCCGTACTACGCGACGGCCCGGCTCTGGGACGACGGCATCATCGATCCCCGGCAGACCCGGCAGGTGGTCGGCCTCGCCCTGGCCACCACGCTGAACGCCCCGATTCCGGCCACCGAGTACGGTGTGCTGCGGATCTGAGGGGTGTGGTGATGTTGTGGGAGATCAGGGATTGTCGTGGTGGCGGGCGCTGGACTGAAGTCCGCGCTGAGCACCGAAAAGTCCTTTCAGGACTGAGTGCGATCCGTCGACTGAGCCAACAACCTTGTTGCGAATTGCTCTATTCCAAATCTGAATTCGGCGGCTCCAATGTCGCAACCGCGTTCAGTCCCGGAGGGACTTCGTGGTGCTCAGCGCGGGCTTGTAGTCCAGCGCCCGTTCGGCATTGGTCGTGAACGGCGAGCTGACCGGGAAGCGAATCGCGATCGCGAATCGGGGCGAGATCGCGGTTCGCATCGCCGCCACCTGCCGGCGGCTCGGCCTGGCGCCGGTGCTGCTGATCGGGAAACCGGACCTCGCTGGCTTCGCGGCCAGGCAGATCGGCCGGGTGGAGCTAATCGGCGAGGCGGGATCGGAGCTTGATCCCGCGCTCGTGGTCGCCGCCGCGGCACGGGCGGGGGCCGAATTGCTGCATCCTGGCTATGGGTTTTTGAGTGAGCGGCCGGAGTTGGCCGAGGCGTGCGCGGCGGCCGGCATCGTGTTTGTCGGCCCCAGCCCGGTGACGCTTCGCCAGTGCCACGACAAGGTTGCTACCCGCGAGGCGGCGGCGCGGGCCGGGGTGCCCGTGTTGCCGGCAAGTCCCCCGCTCGCCCCGGAACCGGATCGCTGGCTGGCCGAGGCGGAAGCGGTCGGATATCCGCTGCTGGTCAAGCCCGTCGCCGCCGGCGGCGGTCGTGGCTTGCGCCGGGTCGTGGGTGCCTCGGATTTGCCTGACGCCATTGCCGCCTCGTCGCGCGAAGGCGACATCAGCGGCGCCGGTCGGGCCGTGTACCTGGAACGGGAGCTGAGCCGGCCCCGGCACATTGAGGTGCAGATGGCCGGTGACGGGCGGCGGCTGCTCGCCCTCGGCGACCGCGATTGCTCGGTCCAACGCCGGCATCAGAAGGTGATCGAGGAAGCACCGGCCCCGAACCTGGGGCCGGAAATTCGGCGGGCCCTGCACGCCCACGCGGTCGCCGTCGCCACGGAAGTCGGTTTGCGGGGGATCGCGACCTGCGAGTTCCTGGTTGGGGCCGGCGACATCATTGCCTTTCTCGAAATCAACCCCCGGCTCCAAGTTGAGCATCCGGTGACGGAACTGGTCACCGGCATCGACCTGGTCGAGTGGCAACTGCGCCTCGCGATGGGCGAGCCCCTCCCGCTCCGAACACCGCCGGAGCCGCGCGGTCACGCGATTGAAGCCCGCGTCTACGCTGAAGACCCGGGGGCCGGGTTCCTGCCGGCGCCGGGGCGGCTGGCGACCGTGGCGTGGCCGGTGGGGCCGGGAATCCGGGTCGATGCCGGGTATGCCAGTGGCGACGACATCCCGCCGGACTACGACGCGATGGTAGCCAAAGTCATTGTCGCCGCTTCGGACCGGAGCGGTGCGCTGGACGGTTTGCGAACGGCGCTGGCGGAAACGATCGTCGCCGGGGTGCCGACGAACCTCCGCTGGCTGCTCGATCTGTTGGCCGCGCCCGATCTCGTCGCCGGACGCGCGACGACGGAGACGGCGGGAACCGTGCCCGTGACCGTTCCGGGTCATCGCCCGGCCCTCCTCGGCGCGGTGGCGCACACGCTGGACCGATCGCGAGCGGCCAAAAACGATCCGTGGACGGCGATCGGGCCGTTCCGTCTCGCCGGCGCCGCCGAGCTCGCGTTCCATGGTGATGACTGGGAGGAGACTCTAAGGGTCGAACGAGCGGGCGGGGCGTGGTTGCTGAGCGACACCTCGTCAACGATGCCGCTGGCCTGGTGGCGGGACGAAGCCGGGGTATGGACGATTGCCGCCAGCGACACGGTGGTGAAGCTCGCCATCGTGGAACGCGATGGCCGGCTGGAGATCGCCGCCGGCGGCGGCCGCTGGCTGGTCGCGGCTGGTCCGCGGTCGGTGCTGGCCGCCGACCGCCGCCGGCACGCAACCGACGGCCGGATTCGCGCGCCCATGCCGGGACGTATCCTGCGCATCGCGGTGGCGCCCGGCGATCAGGTGGTCGCCGGGCAACCGCTCGTGATGCTGACGGCGATGAAGATGGAGTTGAGATGCGAAGCGCCGGCGGCCGGCACGGTGTCCACCGTGGCCTGTGCCGTGGGGGATCAGGTCGAGGCCCAGCAAGTGCTGGTCGAGCTGCGGCTCGAGGCTTCCGAGACAGTAACGTAGATAGGGCCGCGGCTCGTCTCGGATCGATGCCTGTGCCGAACCGACGCGGCATCATGGGGCTCGTTGTGACCCGTCGTCGGAGACTGACCGTAACTGGCGGAGCCGGGCCACCAATGCCGCCAGGGTCACGACCGAAACGACGCTGAGTAACAGCCAGTCGGTGGGACGGCCGCCAAGGTGTCTGTCCATGCCATGGCTGACAACGTGCAGGGTGTTGCCGGTCAAGAATCCGCCGAGCGCGACCGCGATACCGTCATCCCAGAGTAGGGCCAGCAGCAACGTGACGCCGATGCCGATCTGAAACGCTCCAATGTCATGCAGGAAGTGCGTGTGCGGGGGAAATTGAACGAGGACGGCAAACGAGGCGGGGGCAACGAAGGACCAGATGCCGACGCCGATGGTGAGCAGACCGATGATGGCGACAACCGCTTTGATGAGATTGCCGGCTAGTGTATTCCCCGCTGTCCGCGTTGGGTATCGTGCCGCATCGTGGACTACGTTCACCGGTGGCTCCTCGCCGAAACGAATCGATTCCGACCGGAAGATGGTCGTGGGAAGCGTTGTCGCCAGATCCTCCCGCCAAGAAAAATTAGGAAGAGCACCCCGAGCCCGATTCGGATTGGGGCGACGGGTGGGGGCTCCGGTTGGCGATGCGCCGCGATGTGCGCCAAGCCCGCGATCACGCTTGGCACCGACGGCGACCAGCCGGTCGCCTCGCGGAAGCGCCGGTTCGAGATGCGACGGCTGCGCAGCAGCCAGGCGCCGGCGACACCCGTCGCGCGGCGGATCAGCCAACGCGGCAGGGGGAGCAGGCGTCGGCGCCCCGTGGCGGCGGCCAGAGCGGACGCGAACTGGCGCTGGCGGATCGGTTCATTATCGACCACATCGTAGACGCCGGTGGGCGCTCGGTCGAGCGCGGCCAGCAATGCCGTCGCGGCATCCTCGACCCACAGCATCGGGATGTAGGCGTCGGGAGCGCCGCCAAAAATTGAGATACCGCGCCGCGCGAACTTCATGAGCTCGCGCGTCCCGGAGTCATTCGGCCCGTAGAGCTGCCCGAACCGGAGCACGATCCCGCGTCGTTCGTTGGTTGGCGCCGCTGCCGCGAAGCCGAGGACGGCGTCTTCGGCGGCGATCGTGGAGCGCAGGAGCGGTGCCGGATCGATCGGGGTCGAGACGGCCTCGATCCAGTCGCTGCCATGGTCCGGATAGACGTAGACAATGCTCGGATAGACGATGGTCCGAATCTCAGCGCTCGTCGCGGCCGCGACGAGATTGTGCGTGCCCTCGCTTCGGATGCGATCGTTCTCGCGCCACGACTCCGCGCGCCGAATCCGTGACACCGGCGGGATCCGGGTAGCCAGATGCAGGATGGCGTCCGTACCCGCCACGGCCTCCGTCAACGCGACGAGGTCGAAGAGATTTGATCGCACCGGTACGGCGCCGAGATCACGGATGACCGCGTCGTTCGCGGCCGACCGGGAGAGGGCGCGGACGTCGTAGCCGGCCGCGAGCAGCGTGGGAACGGTGGCCCGGCCGATGACGCCGGTAGCGCCGGCAACGAACACGATTGACATCGCGGACTCCTTGCCGCTCATTGCCCACGTTCTCGTCCGGTAGCATTGGGCGACCATCTGGAGAGAGGCGGGGCGCCGGTGAGCCGCGCCGCGATCCCCCGCAGCTTGTCGGGATTGACGACGACGTAGATTGTTCGGATCCCGGCCTCACTCACCTCGAAGGAGGCGACACTTTGCACCGCGCCGTCAATGAGCGTCACGATTCCGGGCTGGCCGTTAATTGACTCGAGCCGGAAGCGCGTCGCCGCGGGCGCCAGGCGGCTTAGGTGGGTCAGGAAGAGCACCACCTTCTCGCGACCGACGACCGGCTTGCGGGCGGCGGTGACGTTGCCGCCGCCATCCGAGAAGATCGTCACGTCTTCCGCCAGCGTCGCGATCAGCGACGGCGTGTCGCCGTCGGCCACGGCCCGCAGGAACCGCGTCGTCAATCGCTCGCGGTGGTCCGGGTCGACGTTGAAGCGCGGGCGGCGCTCGGCCATGTGGGAGCGGGCGCGTTTGGCAAGCTGCCGGCAGTAGACGTCGCTCTCCTTGACGATCTCGCCGACGGCCGTGAACTCGTAGCCGAACACGTCGTGCAGGAGGAAGACGGCGCGCTCCTTGGGCGAGAGCGACTCCAGCAAGACGAGGAAGGCATACGAGATCGACTCGACATCGACCGCGGTCTCGGCAATGTCCGGGGACGTTCCGGCAAGCGGCTCCGGCAACCAGGGGCCGATGTATCGCTCCCGCTCGACCCGGGCCGAGCCCAGCAGATCGAGGCAAATGCGGCTGATGACCGTCGTCAGCCACGCCTTTGGCGATCGAATCTCGTCGCCCGTCCCCCGCGCCCGATGCCAACGGAGGTACGTCTCCTGCACGGCATCCTCGGCGTCGGAGACGCTACCGAGCATGCGATAGGCGATGGCAAACAAGAGCGGCCGGTGGTCGAGAAATAGTTCGCTGTCGGTCATGCCAGCCTCCCTGGAGGTTCGGAATCGCGGCGGCAGCCGGTTATCCTGTCACCTCGCTCATGATCAGGAGACGATCCGGCGCCCGATCGCGTGACAGCGGCGGAGTTTCCATTCCCTATAATGACACCGGCTTCGCGCGTGATTTCGTGAGACGGGAGGAGTCCGTGACGGCCGCGAACCACGACGACCGGTTGCAAGCTGGAAGGGAGGCGACCGGCCGTCGCTTGCGAGTGCAAATCGGCATCTTCAGCGCGGTCTTCGTGGTCATCACGGCGCTGGCGGTGGTGCGCGTCGTGCAGGACGGGATCGCTCCCCGCTGGCCGCTGGCAGGGTTCGCCGTGGGCCTCATCATCGGCGTGATCCTGGGCCGAAGCAAGGCGCTCGGCTGGGATGCGGCGGCGCACCAGGTCGTGAGCTCACTGACCACTGGCGGCGTCGTCGTCACCGTGGCCTACCTGGCGTTCCTGGTGCTGCGCGACCGGATCGTGGGCACCGTCGTGCATGATTCGACCACGGTCGCCGTCGTCGGCCTGGCGATCACGGGCGGCGTCATGCTGGGCCGGCTGCTCGTCATGGTGCGCGATATCCGCCGCATCCTGACCAATGCCGGCGTCCTCGGCCAAGCGCGGTAGCCCACGAACGGATCGACGATTGAACGAGGAGAAGCAACCGATGGCCGCCTATATTTTGGCCGATGTCAGCGTGCATGATGCCGAGGCGTATCGCGAGTACACCAGCCAGGTGCCCGCCACGCTGGCGCCGTTCCAGGGCCGGTTCGTGGTCCGGGCCGGCGCCTACGAGACGCTGGAAGGGGAATGGAGCCCGGACCGGGTGGTCCTGATCGAGTTTCCGACAGCGGAGCTGGCACGGGCTTGGTACGCATCACCCGCGTACCGGGCGATCCTGCCGATTCGCCAACGGAACTCGGAAGCCACCTTCCTGGCGCTGATCGAAGGGGTATCCAACTCCTAAGCGGCCACGAGTTCTTCGCGCCTTCGACACAGAATCTCCACGATCTCGTGGCACCCTAGCGGTAGGTCGACCCCCCGTGTGGTTGGCCCGGGCTTGGCCACACCCTGATCGCGTTACCAGGAGCATCCATGTGAACGTCGCCGCCGAGACTTTGCGTCCCGCCTCGCTCCGGTCGCTACTAGCCTATGCCCGGCCGCACCGGACACCGCTCCTGATTGGCGGCGCCCTCTCGATGCTCGGCGGCGCGGCCGGGCTGATTCAGCCGCTGGCGGCGCGCACGGTCATCGACGCCCTTGGCTCCGGCGCTCCGTTGCTGACCCCGCTCCTGATCCTCGGCGCCGTCGTCATGCTGGGGGCGCTGATCGGGGCCTTTGGCGAGTACGTCCTGCAACGGGCGGCGGAATCGGTTGTGCTCGGCACCCGGGTCAAGCTGCTCCGTCACATCTTGCGGCTGAAGCTGTCCGCCTTCGATACGGCGCAGCCGGGCGACCTGATGTCCCGCGTCACCTCCGACACCACCCTGCTCCGGGAGGCGGCGACGCAGGCGCTGGTCAACCTCGTGACCGGGGCCTTTATCCTGGCCGGCGTCATTGTCATGATGGGCGTCATGGACCTGGTCCTGCTGGGGGTCACGGTCGGTGTCCTGGCGGTGATCGGGGCGGTGGTCGGGGTGATGATGCCGCGCATTTCACGGGCGACCAAGGATGTCCAAGAAGCGGTGGGGCAGATGGGGTCCGCCCTGGAACGGGTGTTAGGCGCGTTCCGCACGATCAAGGCATCCGGGGCCGAGGAGCGCGAGATCGCGGTCGTCGAGGCCGCCGCCGATCGCGCCTTTGGCCACGGCATGCGCGTCGCCAAGTGGCAAGCCCTGGTCGGGGTCTCCACCGGATTGGCGATCCAGCTTTCGTTGCTGGCGGTGCTGGGGGTGGGGGGAGCGCGGGTGGCCTCCGGCGCGATCACCGTCTCGACCCTGGTTGCCTTCCTCCTCTATCTCTTTTACCTGGGGGCGCCGATCAGCCAGCTCGTGATGGCGATCACCACCTTCCAGTCCGGCACGGCCGCCCTGGGCCGGATCAACGAGGTCGAGCAATTGCCCACCGAGCCGGAAGCGCCTTCGCTGACAGTGCCCGCGATCGCGCTGTCCGCCGCCCCGGCGGCGGTGAGCTTTGAGGATGTGGTGTTCCGCTATCGGGACGATGCGCCAACCGTCCACCACGGCGTCAGCTTCGAGATCCCGCCGGGGGGCATGACGGCGTTTGTCGGCCCCTCCGGTTCCGGCAAATCGACGGTCTTTGCCCTGATCGAGCGCCTGTATGAGCCGGAGCGTGGCATCATGGCGATGGACGGCCGAAACGTCGCCGATTGGCCGCTGCATGAGTTGCGGGCGCAAATTGGGTACGTTGAGCAGGATGCGCCGGTGCTGGCCGGCACCCTGCGCGATAACCTGCGGCTGGCGGCGCCAACCGCGACGGACGACGAAATCCGGCGAGTGCTGGCCCGGACCCGGCTGACCGGCTTTCTGGAGCGGCTGCCGGATGGGCTCGATACGATCGTCGGCCACCGCGGCAGCACCCTCTCCGGCGGCGAGCGGCAACGGGTGGCGATCGCGCGGGCGCTGCTGCGGCAGCCGCGGTTGCTGCTGCTCGACGAGGCGACCTCCCAGCTCGACGCGGTGAACGAGCTGGCGCTACGGGAGATCATTGCCGAGGTGTCGGCCACCACCACCGTACTCGTGGTTGCGCATCGCCTGTCGACGGTGACGCTGGCCGACCGCATCATCGTCATGGACGCGGGTGTCGTGCGCGGGATCGGCACCCATGCCGAGCTGGTGGCCGGCGACGACCTGTATCGCGAGCTGGCAACCACGCAGTTGCTGGCCGTGGCCGACGAGGAACAAGATGAAGCCGGGACCAGCGATCCCGAGGAAGAAACGATCGAGATTGAACGACGGCAGCCCGCTGGCATCGCGGTGAGGTAGCCGGTTCGCGGGTCGCTGAATCCCGCGTTCCCGGCGCCGGATCGTTGTGCTATCGTCGCGGCCGAGGGCGCGGGCTTCCCCGGTTCGCGGCGGACGACGAGGCAAAGGATGGCGGCGTGAAGATCACCGACGTCAAATGCGCGGTTATCGGCGATAGCCCGATCGTGCGCATCATCACCGATGAGGGCATCAGCGGCTACGGCCAGGTTGAGAAATACAAGCCGTATCTGAAATGGCATATCCTCCATCTGAAGGACTACATCCTGGGCGAGGACCCGACCAACGTCGAACGGGTGGTGAGCCGGATCCGGCAGCGCGGCGCCTTCAAGCCGTGGGGCAGCGCCGTCAGCGCGATCGAGATGGCGTTGTGGGACGTGGCGGGCAAGGCCGCCGGGCTGCCGGTCTACAAGCTTCTCGGCGGCAAGGTGCGGGATCGGGTGCGGGTCTACAACGGCGCCGTCCGTTTTCCGATGACGGGCCAGACGCCGGAGGACTACGCCGAGAACATGGCCCGGATGCGAGCCTCCCCCGAGGGCTTCACCATCATCAAGCAAGGGATCGGCTTCCATAGCCAGATGAAGCACGAGCTGCCCGCCTTCTTCTATGGCGATTCGCCGCCTCCCGCCGGAGAGGCCGGCACTCCCTCCGGAACAAGCCCGTACCACGGCTTCTTGGTGCGCGGTCTGCTGACCGAGCGCGGCTTCAACCATGTGGTGGACTGCATCTTCGCGATGAAAGAGGTGCTGGGGGACGAGATCGGGCTGGCCCTGGACTGCGGCCCCGGCTGGACCCTCTCCGACGCGATCCGGCTTGCCAAAGCGGTCGAAGACCTCCACATCATGTGGCTCGAAGACCTCCTCACCGGCGACTACGTGCCCTGGGTGGGGGCCGATCTCTATCGCGAGCTGACCCGAGTTTCCACCACGCCGATCCACACCGGCGAGCAGATCTACCTGCGGCACAACTTCAAGGAGCTGATCGAGACGAACGCGGTCAACGTCATCGGTCCCGACCCGGCCGACATCGGCGGCATCGCCGAGCTGAAATGGGTCGCCGAGTACGCCGACCTACACGGCATCCTGTTCGCCCCGCACGGCACGGGCGACGGCCTCCTGGGGTTGGCGGCATTGGTCCAAGTCAGCGCCACCCTGCCCGGCAACTACATCGCCTTCGAGTACCCGGCGCCGCAAGAGACGTGGTGGTACGACATCGTCGCCGGCCTGCCCGACCCGATCGTGCGGGACGGCTACATCGACGTCTGGGACCGGCCCGGTATGGGCGTCGAGCTGATCCCCGAAGCCGCCCAAGAGCATCTGAGTGATGAGGACAAGGATTTCTTCGCGTAGAGGTGGAGAACGATGACGACGGCATCTCCGGTCGAAGTGGTGCAAATCTGGCACGATGCGCTGAACGAGGGAAACGTCGACCGGTTGCTGGACCACGTCACCGATGACGTTGAGGTGGTTGGGCCGCGCGGCGCCAGCCGGGGGGCGGCGGTGATCCGGGAGTGGGCTGGCCGCGCCGGGATGCAGCTCGTGCCCGTCCAATGGTTCGCCCGTGGCGATCAGGTCGTGGTCGAGGCCGAGGCGGCTTGGACCGACGCCAGGACCGGCGTGGTCAGCGAGCCGGTGCTGGCGGCGACCGCGTTTCGGGTCGTGGATGATCGGATCGTGCGCCTGGCGCGATATGACGATGTCGGGACGGCGCTGAACGCCGCCGGGTTGGCGGAATCGGACATGCTCCTGATCGAAGGTGCCCCGTCATCATGAGTGACCTGTTGCCTCCCGCCGAGTTGACGATCAGCCAAGCGGGACCGGTGGTGCGCGTCACCTTGAACCGGCCGGAGCGGCGCAACGCCCTCTCCCGGTCCCTCGTTGCCTCGCTGCGCCGGGTTTTCGCGGAAGCGCCGGACCGCGAGGGGGCGCGGGTCGTTGTCGTTGCCGGCGAAGGCCCCGTCTTTTGCGCCGGCGGCGACATTCGTGAATTCGCCGCCTCGGCCGAGGATGGCAAGGCCCGGGCCGATGCCGAAGGGCTGGTCGATCTGCTGGCGGCGATCGCCGACTGTCCGCTGCCGGTGGTGGCGCGGGTGCATGGCGCCGCGTTTGGCGGCGCGGTCGGACTGCTTGCCGCGGCTGATCTCGTGATCGCCGCTAACGACACGAAATTCTCGTTGAGCGAGGCCCGGTTGGGGATGGCGCCCGCCGTCGTCGGCCCGTACGTGGCAGCCGCGATCGGGGTCCGCGCCGCCCTCGCACACATGCTGCTGGGGGCGCCATTCGACGCCCCCGAGGCGCTGCGGATCGGCCTGGCGCATCGCGTCGTGCCGGCTGGCGAACTGGATACGGAGGTCAGCGAGGTGGTCACGAACCTGGTGCGCTGTGCCCCGGGCGCCCAGCAACGGATCAAGTGGCTCTGCCGTCAGTTGGCCGTCGACCCCGCCGCGGCCCGTGCCTTGACGATCGATTTGTTGGTGGAGCGGCTGGGCAGCGACGAGGGTCAGGAAGGTTTGCGGGCGTTCCTCGAAAAGCGGTTGCCGGCGTGGGCGGCCAACGGTCCGGATCTTTCCTAGGTCAACGGGGCGTTTGGAATCCGGCGGCGACTTCATGGCCAAGCTCGGGAATAAATCCCCGAGCTGAAAATACAAACTCAGCTGAAGCTGGCTGGGAGGAGATTTTGCCCCCATTGCTGATGAATTGTGCGATTCAATTTGATGTGAGAGCCCTTCAGGGCGGTTTGTGATTTTAGCTCGGTGGCTTCAGCCCCGAGCTTGGCAAGGCAATGACGGCGCCTACTGCCCGACGTGGCGCTTGGCTTGGTCGAGGGTGGTGCTGGCCTCGCGGACGGCGTCGAGGATGATGGTGACGCCGTCTTGCATCGCTTCTTCCATTCGGGTGAACTGCTGGATCGCGTAGTCGTCGATCTGGCCGATCGAGCGGCGATGGGCGACCTCCACCTGTTGCAGCAGCTCCTCGCCGCGCTGCCGAGCCTCGTTCAGGACGCCCTGCTGGGAGACGATGTACTCGGCCTGCTGGCGGGCCACGTCGAGGATCTTGGCCGCTTCGTCCTGGGCCTGGATGATGATCGCTTCCCGCTCCCGGATCACCCGTTGGGCCTGCCGGATCTCGTTCGGCACGGTGACCCGGAGCTGGTCGACGATCGCCAGGAACTCTGCTTCCTCGACCATCACCCGGTGGCTGAAGGGGACGCGCTTGCCGACGCCCACCAGCTCTTCCAGGCGGTCCACGAGGTAGAGGAAGTCGACGGTGCCGTCGGCATCGTCCGCCGGCTCGAGACCGGGCTGGTCCCCATCATGCATCAACTCATCCTCCCGGCCGTGCTCCGAGTCGCCGGTGGTCGACATCTTAGGTGCTCCCGGTGGTGATCGCGGCGAACTTCGTCCGCAGGGCGGCGCCGACGTGCGCCGGCACCAGGCCGTCCACGTTGCCGCCCAGGGCGCCGACCTCGCGGATCAAGCTGGAGCTGATGAACGAATGCCGGGACGAGGTCATCAGGCAGACGACCTCGATCTCTGGCGCCAGATGGTCGTTCATATGAGCCAGCTTAAACTCATATTCGAAATCGGAGACCGCTCGCAACCCGCGCACAATCGTGTCCGCGCCCTGACGGCGAGCATACTCTACGGTCAGACCGGAAAAGCTGTCAACGCCGATCGCCGGCACGTCCCGCACCGCCTCGCGGGCGAGGGCGAGCCGCTCCTCGATGGTGAAGAGGGCGCCCGGCTTGTCGGCGCCCTCGTAGACCGCCACGATCAGCTCGTCGAACAACCTAGCCGCCCGCTGGGCCACGTCGATGTGGCCCAGCGTGATCGGGTCAAAGCTGCCTGGATAGATCGCCCGCGTCATCCCGTTTCGTCCACTCCGCTCCCGGCATCCGGCCGGTCATCGCGCGGTCCGGCCTCGCCGGCCAGCTCGTAGATCGAGAAGCAACTATCCCCGTGGCAGCGCTGGCGGAGCCGTGTCAAGTTGCCGGCCCGCTCCGGCAGCGTCACCCGCGGCGAGTGCCCGATCACCACGATCCCGTCCGATTGTACCAATCGCGATGTGCCTATCCGCGCTAGCGTGTCCGAAATCGCCGGATCGGCATAGGGCGGGTCGAGGATCACGAGGTCAAACGGCGCCGGGCCGCCCGGCCGGTCGCCGCGTTGGAGATAGCTCTGCACCGACTGCTGATGGACCCGCCCTCGGTCGGCGAACTTGGTCTGGACCAGGTTGGCGCGGACCACCGCCACCGCCGCCGCGTTCTGCTCGACGAACTCGGCCCGCCCGGCGCCGCGGGAGAGCGCCTCGATGCCGATGCTGCCGGTTCCGGCGTAGAGATCGAGCACGCGCTCCGGCGCCACCCCGAGCGAGTCGAGCATCGAGAAGAGGGCACCCTTGATCTTGTCCGCCATCGGCCGGGTGCCGGGCCCGGCGGGACCCTTCAAGTGGAATCCTCTGGCTTCGCCCGCGATCACACGCACGCCGGGACTGCCTCCTGAGTGTGGATAACGATGCGGACCGATCCTGTCCGCTTGGGCCGCTACGATGGAACCAGAGCGGCCGGGCACGACCGAGCGGCTCGTCACGCGGACGATACCGTGCTTGGGGTCGCGCCGTCGATAGCGCGCGAGATTGCCGGAAAGGGAACGCGGCATGGAAACAGCGGGCTTGCATCATGTGGTGATGACCGTCGGCGACACGGCGCGATCCCGCGCCTTCTACGGTGATCTGCTCGGGTTCCCGATCACCGACATGGAGGACATCCCCGGCGGCGGGTTTTTCTTCGCCACGGGCGAGGTTCTGGTCTTCTTTTTCGGTTCGCGGCAGCCACTGGCCGGCGATCGCTTCAGCGAGCACCGGATCGGGCTCGATCACCTGTCGTTCGCCGCGCCGAGCCGGGCGGCGCTCGACGCGCTGGCCGAGAAGCTGCTAATTGCCGGGGTCGAGACGATGGGCGTCGAGCGGTTCGCCCCGACTGGCAACTGGTACCTGGCCTTCCGTGATCCCGACCATATCCAGTTGGAGTACTGGTTGCCGTAGCCGGCCCCCAACCCCCAATCCTGGGGCTTTTCGTGCTCCCGCGGGATTGGGGGTTGGGGCGTGGTGCCCGCGGCAAGGCCAGTCCCCCCTTGTCACATTTCATTGTGAAATTCGTAACATTTAGCCGGTATGCTCGGCCTCTTGGTCACGGATGCAGGGGCGTCCGCGATTTCCATAGGGCAGGAGGGTTCTCCGTTGCGTAGTCCTCAACATCTTGTTTCTAGCCGCCTTACGGACGGCAACACCAAGTGGTTCACGCTGGCCTCGGCCTGTATCGTCCTCTTCATGGTGATGCTCGACAATCTGGTCGTGAATGTGGCGATGCCGACCATCTCCCGCGAGTTCGCGGCCTCGACCTCCGCTTTGCAGTGGATCGTCTCGGCCTACACCCTGGTCTTCGCCTCGCTCCAGATCACCGCCGGCGGCCTGGGCGACCGCTTCGGCCGCAAGCGCTGGTTCCTGATCGGCATCCTGCTGTTTGGCTTGACGTCGCTCGCGGCCGCCTTCTCGCAAAGCGTCGAGATGCTGATCGCGGCGCGGGCGGTGCAAGGGCTGGCGGCCGCGTTCATTCTGCCGCTCTCGCTGTCGTTGGTCTCCGCCGCCTTTCCGCCGGAAGAGCGGGGCCGGGCGATCGGCATCTGGTCCGCGATCTCGATCTCCGGGCTGGCGTTCGGCCCGATCATCGGCGGCGCGGTGGTCCAGTACTTCACCTGGAACTGGGTCTTCCTGATCAATATCCCGATCGTGATCGTGGCCTACGTTATCGCGTCGTCATCGGTCCGCGAGTCGCGCGATACCTCGGGCACGGTGGCGACGGACGTACCGGGCACCTTGCTGGTGACCGCCGCGATTGCGTCGCTGACCTGGGGCCTGATCGAGGCCGGGGAGCAGGGGTGGAACAGCCTGTTCGTGCTGGGCGCGCTCGGGGTCGCCGCGGTGCTGTTCGCCGCCTTCATTTGGGTGGAGAACCGGACCGCGCGGCCGATGGTGCCGCTAAGCTTTTTCTGGTCGCGCACGTTCAGCGGCGCCAACATCGATGTCTTCTTCATTCACTTCATGTTCGCCGGCATTGCCTTCTCGTTGACGCTCTATATGCAGAACGTGCATGGCATGTCCCCGATTCGGACTGGGCTGACGATGCTGCCGTGGGTCATCACCCAGATGATCTTCACCCCGATCGTCGGCTCGTTGGTCAACCGGGTCGGGCCGCGGCGCTTGATCTCGGTCGGGATGTTGATCATGGCCGGCGCCGCCTTGCTCTTTCTCCGCACCAGCCCCACCGGTGCCTTTATCGACATCATCCCGGCGCTGATCGTGATGGGCATCGGCGGCTCGCTGGTCTTCGCGCCGATGACGACCTCCGTCTTGAACAGCGTGCCAACCGAGAAAAGCGGGATCGCCTCCGCGGTCAACGGCGCCGCCCGCGAGACCGGCTTCGCCTTCGGCATCGCCTTGCTCGGTTCGATCATGAACCGGACCTACCAGAGCCAGTTCGCCGCCGATGCCAATGTGGCCCAAGTGCGCGCGGTGAGCGAGGCGACCGGGTCGCCGCTGGGCGGATTGATCGACTTCGTTGGTGAAGGGATGAAGGCCGCCGGCTGGGTGGTGGAAGACCCGCGTCTCTACGCCGACCTGCCGGCCGGGGTTCTGGCCCAGTTGCAGGGCAGCGGCATCTTGACCACGATCCGGCAGGCCAGCTCGGAGGCGTTCGTGGCCGGGATGCACTGGTCGTTCATCATCTCCAGCGTCGTCCTGGCCGCCGCCGCCGTCCTCTCCTGGTTCCTGATCGAGGACAAGCAGGTCGTCGGCGCCCGTCAGGCACACCGGACGCCGGCAACGGCCGATCCGCGGCCCACGCTGGTCACGGAGTCGGGCGACTAACGATTCGGGCTTCGCCGTTGGAACGGCCGGGAGATGAACGGTTCGCCGTCCGTCCCCCGGCCGTTCCGCGTTTGGCGATGGGTCATGCGAGAGCCGTGGCACGACGCCAATGGGCAACGACGGCGCCGGTCACGCGGTGCCGGTCGAGTCCAGCACTTCCAGATAGTGGGGGTTGTACGTGAGGCCCAGGATGTTGCCAAAGGGATCGACCACGGAGGCGGTGATAAATCCCGCTTCCCGGTGCGTGAGCGGTTCGTATTCGGTCGCCCCCATCGCCGTTACCCTTTCCAGCGCTGCTGCCACATCGTCAACGTGCCAGGAGATAACCGCCCCGCCAGGACCGGCTGCCGCGCTTTTCGGAGCGTATGTGGTGTCGATGATGCCGAGCTCGTCCTGGCTGTCGCCGAGGCGAAACTCGATATATGCGGGATGTTCGGAGTCTGGGCGTTCGAAGTATGGCTCGATACCCAATAGCTCGGTGTACCACGTCCTTGCCGCCACGACATCGTCGGCCCAAAAACCGACGCTGGCGAGTCCTCGCAACATGTGTGCTCCCTTCTGCGCCGCGCCTACTGGCGGCGACGGTAATAGAGACCCTTGCTCATTCGATGCTCGACCGAGGGGCATCGCCCTCAACTATCGGCTGCATCTCCACGTTACCGTATAATGGTGACAAGAAGCGTCACTTTTTATCGCGCAACCGGAGTACAATCGTGTCGCGAACCGCGAGACTCTTGGAGCTGATGATCCGGGTGCAGACCGGGCCGCGCTTCACGGCGCGGGAGCTGGCCGAGGAGTTCGGGGTCTCCCGGCGCACCATGCTGCGCGATCTCAACGCCCTTTCGGAAATGGGCGTGCCGCTTCGCGCCTCGCCCGGTCCGGGCGGCGGTTACGACCTGCCACGCGGCGCGAGGCGCCTCTCACCGGCGTTGACGGTGGACGAGGCGCTGGGATTAATCGTCTCCTACGAGGCCCTCTTGCGGTACTCGGCCTCACCCTTTCGTGCCCAGCACCTCTTGGCCGTGACGAAGCTGCGAGCGGCGTTGCCGCCCGATCTCGTGGGCGAGTTGGACCAGCTTCGCCGCCATGTTGCGGTCCTGGACCCGGCGCGGGACTACGAGGCGCCGCTCTTGGGGGAGCTGTTTCGGGCAGCGGTCGCGGAATTGCATCTGAGCATCGTCTACGACTCCGCCTCCGGGATCTCGGAGCGCGTGATCTACCCGTACGGCGTTTTCGCCTACATGGGCTTCTGGTATTGTTCCTGCCACGACTACAAACGAGGAATGGCGCTTGCCTTGCGGGCGGATCGCTTCCGTTCGCTCGCGCCCGCGGCGGGGTATGAGCGGCCGCCGCGCGTCCCGATTGACCATTTTGTCAACCCGGGCGACATCGGAGATGGTGAGCTGGTCAACCTGCGGGCGAGCGTCAGTGAGCGGGGGATGAAGAACTTTGAGCTGGGGCTGTTGTTCGGTCGGATTGAGGCTGACCCGAGCGGGCACGGGGCGATCGACGTCCGCATTCCCGCCTCGAGCATCGACTACTACGCGGTCCGCTTGCTCAGCATCGGACCGGAGGTGATCGTGGAATCGCCACCCGAGCTCGTCGCGGCGCTGCGCGACCAGGCCGCGACGATCGCCAAGCTCTATCCCAACTGAACTCTCGGAACGGAACGGCCGCTCAGTCCGGCACGACGGCGAACGCATCTTGGACGTACCAGCGACCCTCGCTTCGATGAACTTGGGCGACCAGGGTGGCGACGGGGAGCGTGTCCGTGTCGTACAGATCGCGTTGCCAGTCGTCGAGGCTGGCGATCACACAGGCGCGATCGAAGAGGAAGATGATCGCCGACAGATCCGACCTCAGCTTCGACTCGATGACGACGTAGGGCACGCCCCGGCAGGCGCTGATGTCGTCTGGCGTCCCCGGTAGGCCGCCGAGAAAGACGTCGTCCCAGGTCGCCGGTTGGCGATCCGGGGCGAAGCAGCGCGAGGCGCGTTCCAGGTCCATTCTGGTCGCCGCCGCGACGAAGACCTCGGCGATCTCGACCGGCCCGGACGCCTCGTTGCCACAGCCGCCCGCCGTCGGCGTCGCCCGCGGCGTCGCCCGTGGGCTGGCCTCGGCCATCGGGGTGGCGGCCAGATCGGCGCCGGCGTCCGGGCCGGCGGTGAGGAGGACCGTGGCGATGATGACGAACCCGGCCGCTAAGCTATGCCGCCAGGTGATTGGTCCGAGGAGCGCCATGGTGGGTGCCTCCCGCTTGCCGTAATCACGACCGAACGCCCTGATGCCGTGATCGCGATCTTACCGCGGCGCGGCGTGGCGCATGATGCCGTCGGCGTCGAGGTTAAACACGAACCCGGCCACGGTGGGCCGGGAGCGTGCGGGAAGGGGAAGGGTCGAGCTTGTGCTAGCTCGGGAAGGTCACCGGTTTAGGGGAACGATGCCTTCTGCGATGATCTACGCTGGCGGCGCGAAATCGGATTCACCGATCATGTAGCGATGGGCACAATAGGCAGCGTGGCCGAATTCCGCGCCGGAACGGCTGGCGAATCGGCCCGCGAGGCTCGACACGTGGCCGCCGGCAATGGCATGATCGGCGGCGCAATGGGCACGATCGCGGGCATCGGGACGAGCTATGGGCGCGGAGTTTCAGGCGAATCTCGCCGATTGGGGGCCGTACTTCGGCTTCGTGGGGACGGCGGCGGCGACGTTGCTCGGGTTGCTCTTTGTCGCCGCCTCGCTCCGCTTGGACATTTTCCGCAATGCCGAAACCGCCGACGTGCGCGAGTTCGCCCGGCTGACGCTGTTGAGCTTCCTCATCCCCCTGATCCTCGCCGGGCTGGCCCTGATGCCGCATGAGCAGCCGCCGCGGCTGGCGATCCCGATCCTCGTGCTCGCGATCATCGGGATGCTGGTCACGATCCATATGTGCCGGGAATGGATCCGGTTGAACCCGGCCCGGGCCCGAGCGAGGAGCGACCAACCGTGGCGGTGGCAGGGCTGGGTCCACATGGTCCTGGTCGGGTGCGCCTATCTGACCATGATGGTCGTGGCGTTCTTGTTGCTGCGCGGCAGCGACGCCGCGTTCCTGCTCTTGGGCGTGGTCGAGGGATGGATGCTGGTCGTGGGCACGCTCAACGCCTGGGTGATGCTCACCAACGCGAACGCGGCCGGCACGTCCTAGAGCGCGACGCTTCACGAACGAGCTCGGACCGATTAGATGATGGCTACCCCGATGACCAGTGCGCAGACGAAGAGCGCGGCGGTGATCCCGATCGCACGCCTGATCGGTTTTGTGCCTTCGAACCAGGGAAGTTCCGGCCAGCGGAGGACCGCACCAACCACGCCACCGGCGAGCAGGGCGACGGCGACGATCCAGATGGCAACGGGTAGGATAACCCAGTTGATCAGCAGGGAGGCGAATGCGAAGCCAGTTACCGCGGCGACGAAGCCGGTGATCAGCGCCCAGCGATCGCGGGCAGCGAGCTTGCCATGAGCCTTCCATGCCCGAATCAAGAACGCGACGACGAGTGCGACGAAGATCGCGATGATGGGGACGGTGGTGGCAATATCCATCATCGTTCTCCCACGATCAGGGAGAGTCCGGCATCGTTTACCGAGGCATTCGTATTCGAGAGGATGATCACCGCGCGATGGCCGGCGCGATCAAGGACGATAATGCTGGCGAACCCCGCGGTGCCGCCGTCGTGCCAGTTGACTATCTGTCCGTCAATCTCCTCCGTGAACCAGGCATAGCCGACTTCTTGCCCACTTGACGTCCAGCGGGGCATGAACGCCTCGAGACCGGACTCCCAGCGCGGCGTGAGCGCATCGATACCAGGCGCCGAGTCATCGAGCAATGCCCGCGCGTAGCGGACCATGTCAGCCGGGGTCGAGCGGATGCCGCCAGCCGGGGCCCAGCCGTTCAGCGTCCACGGAGCCTCGCCCCTGCCCGTCGCGCTGTAGCCGGTCGGCGCGACGTCGGACAGGTTCGTAGCAGTCACGGGGACGCTGCTCGCGGCCATCCCGAGAGGTGTGAGAATTCGCTCCTGAACGAGTCGCGCATAGTCCATGTTGCTCGCCGATGCGAGGGCTTGCCCGAGCAGCGCCACCCCCAGGTTAGAGTAAGCGAATTGGCCGCGATCGCTGAGGGTGACCGCTCGGGCCAGGGCGATCACCCCGTCAACGTCCTGGATATATGGGTCTCGGTGAGTGACCGCGCGCAGGTAAAGAGGAATCATATCTTGGAGTCGCGTGGCGACGATCGGCAGTCCGGCGCGATGGCTGGCAAGCTCAGCAAGGGTCACATCGGCGACAGCGGCGCCGGTGAGCGGTAGGAGCTCGCCCACCGTCGTGTCGGCCATGACTTCGCCGCGGGCGATGGCGTCAGCCAGGAGCAGCGCCGTGAACGTCTTGGTAATGGAGCCAATTTCGTACTCGGTGTCGTTATCCGCGCCAAAGTGGGTGTACGTGACGCTGTCGCCGTCAATCGTGGTGACACTGACCTGATCCAGCGCCCCCTGCAAGAGTGGACGCACGCGATCGGCGAGCGTCGGATCGCCCGTGACGTCGGTCGCGAGCGACGGTGGGCTGGGTCTGGTCAGTACGCCGAACATGGCAACGATCGCGGCCAGAGCTAGTGCCACAACGATGCGGGAGCGGCGCCGCAATCCGGCGGGGTCTGTTTTCATCGCGACAATCTTTCACTGATGCTCAACCGTGTCACCTCATGGTTCGTGGATCCCGCGCGCCCATATTGGTTAGTCGATTGCCGACATCGGGCTGCCTGGAGGCCAGCTCCCCGGCCCGGCGAGGCGACCGTGGAACCCACTTGCCCGACTCCAAGTCGATCTCGTTTGAGCACGGCCCGAGTTCCTTCCGCGGGCGGCGCAATCGCGGCACCGGCGAGATGAGCAGACCGCTCTCCCAGCGCTAGACCGCCCGGAGCTGGATGCCGACCTTGGGCGCCAGGTTAAATTGAATCCAGCTACGGGCTTGCCGCAAGGCGCGGATAGTTTTCAATCTCCGCTTCCCCAGCCGTGGAAGCGGACAATAGCAACTTCATTATTTCCATTGCAATATGCCACAAATTCAACACGAAGAGATGATTTTTCGTATCAAACGCTCCTTCGACCGCTCCGCACGTTGCGAGTCGGGGCGGGAGTGCAGGGTGGACGCGCTTGACAATGCGGCGCCCCCAACAGAATGACCGTGATCGAGAAGATCACGATGACGCTCGAGTCGAGATGTGGGTTAAACACGAACCCGGCCTCGTGAGGCCGGGCCCGTGCGGGAAGGGGAATGGTCGAGCTTGTGCTAGCTCGGGAGGGCGCCGGTTTAGGGGAACGGCGCCTTCTGCACTGATCTACGCCGGCCACGCGAAATCGGATTCATCACGCGGATGCGCGCGTCAAAGTGGCCGCCCCACCGGTCGGTTCGCCGGCGCCACGAGATGGCTACGTGGCGCTGCCGGGAAAGGGCAGGCCCAGATCGGCGCAAATCAGGCGGGCCGCGTTGTGGCCCGAGGCCATCGAGACGCCCGGTCCGGGATGGGTGCTGGAATCGCACCGGTAAACGTTTGGTATCGGTGTCCGATATGCTCCGAGCTCGGGAGTTGGCCGTTGTGACCCGATTCGGTCGGGCGACATCGCCCCACGCGGGATCGTGCCCCGTGCGGCGCCGCGCGGGGCGCGTTCGAGGTCGCGCGGTGAGTGTGCCACCCGGCGCCTCAGCTTCGTCTTCAAGTCAGGCAGGTAGTGAGCGGCGATGAGGTCGATCAGGTAGTCCGCGTAGTCGTCTTTCGCCACCTCCCAGGCGCGGGCCGCGATCCGGCCGGTGGCGTCGCCGGCGATCTCGTCGGGCACGCCGAGGACGACGAATTTCTTCAGGTGCTTGCCGGCCGGGACGCGACTCGGATCGATCGCCGAATCGTTCCAGGCCACGATCACCGGCGCCGCCGGCAGCGTGCCGTTCCGGCATTCCACAAACGCCTGGCTGATGGCGCCAATCCCGGCGGGTGTCAGGTGGACATGGCCGGCGGTGCCGAGTTCGGGCCCGGCCGCGTATGCCACCGGGCCATCCAGCGCGACAAAGATGATGAAGGCGGCGTCGCCCCACTCGTACCGCCGCGCTTGGGCGACAAGCTCGCTCCCGGCGGCCTCCGGCCCCAGCAGTCGATCGACCAGTTGCCGGGGATCGGTGGCCGAGATGACCGGGCCGCTCGTCAGGATCTCCGCACCCGATTCCAGGCGGACCCCGGTCGCCTTCCCGTTCGTGACCAGGATGCGCTCGACCCCGGCGCTGGCGCGGACCTCACCCCCATGGGCGATGAGATAGGAGGCCAGGGCGCGGGTGAGGTTGTTCATGCCGCCCTTGACATACTTGTTGCCGGCCGCTTGCAGCAGGGAGGCGACGAGCCAGGCCATCTCCGCTCCCCCCGCGTCGTCCGGGGCGGCGCCGACGAAGGCGGCAACGCTGGCGAAGAGGGATTTCACCTCGGCCGACTCGAACTGTTCGTCGCACCAAGCGCGAACGCTGTGCCGGCTGAAACGATAGTCATCGAGCCCGCCGGGGTCGTTTTGGAACGCTGCCGACGGCGCCGCCAGCGAGGGCGGCGGAGCAAACATGCCGTTCACGATCTGGTCTTGGGCGGTCCGGTATCGCTCGAACAGCCGCCGGCAGGTTGCCGAATCGGTCGCCGAGATTTGGGCGATGCTGGCAATGGTCTGGTTGAGATCGCGGCTGACCGCGATCATCCGGCCGCCGGGGAAGGCGTGGGCATACGGGAGCCCTGGCTCGATCAGCTCCAGGCCATGCTCATGCAGGGCGAAATCGACCGGGACGGGGGAGAGGTTCGCCAGTTGGTAACCGCTGGCGTACCGATCGGACCAGAAACCAGGCCCCGTCACCTCCTCGGTCAACGTCATGCCGCCGATGGCGTGATACCGTTCAAGGACGAGGACCTTCAGCCCGGCGGCGGCCAGATAGCCGGCGCCGGTCAGACCATTCTGACCGGCCCCGATCACGATCACCTCATACGTCCGTGCCATCCGACATCCAACCCCGGCCCCGCCGGCGGGCGAAGCGTCGCCGCGGCGAGCGGCGGCAAATCCGGCCGGCGGCCGCCCACCCTGAGACAGGCACCATACCCGACTTCGCGGCGGCACGACGAGTTGGACATGCAGCGGGCGCCGGACCGGCCGGAATGGCTCCTCCGGTTCCCGGTAGAATGGACGCGCGGTCAGCCGCGACGATGAGTGTCGGGGGACCGCGTACCCGGAGGGAGTGAGCAATGACGGCCACGATCAGCGCCCTGGACACGATGCTGGAGATGGGATTGCCGGACCAGGCCATCCAGAGCGACGAATTGCCCTGGGTGCCGCAGGGCGACAATGTCTGGTTCAAGCCCTTGCGCTTCGACCTGGCGGCTGGACGCTGGGTCAACCTGCTGAAGGTGACCAAGCAGGGCAAGGTGAATCGGCACCGGCACAGCGGCGGCCAGGTGCTCGGCTTCGTCATCCAGGGCGGCTGGCGCTACCTGGAGCGGGAGTGGGTGGCCCGGCCCGGCACCTTCATCTACGAGCCGCCGGGCGACATCCACACCCTCGTGGTCGAAGGCGACGAGGAGATGCTGACCCTCTTCATCCTGGAAGGCGTCATTCAATACCTGGATGACGACGACAACGTCATCGCCCAGGACGACGTCTTCAGCAAGCTGGACCGCTACCTGACCTATTGCCGGAAGGAAGGCATTGAGCCAGTCGACCTTCGGTACTGACAATGGTCCTAGACGCCCGCGGTATCGTGCCAAGAGCGCGGCCAGGTCCATGCTACTATCAGTCGTAGGTTGTGATGGAGTGACTGGGCGAAGGACGGTCAATGCGAAGGAGCGTTGGAGCGCAAACGGCCATGAACACGAGACGATCCAACATCCTTTCGTTAGTTCCTGACGACTTGCTGTTACCCAACGCGGCATTGGATCAAACCGTGGCCTGGTCAACCGAACTGCGCCGCGCGGTCTCGCTGCGCGAGTTCATTGCGTCGCGGGCGTCCGAGGGGGTGATGCGGGCGCTTGCGATCGCCCCAGAAGAAGCGCCGCCGGATCCAGTCAAGCGAGTCACTGAGATGACTGACGAGGAGCTGCGGCGCACGGTCATCGCTATTGTGCGCCGCAATTCAGAGGGTGGCGTGCTCGCGGTCGCGGGGGACGGCACCTACACGGTCGACGAGCTCGTGCATGAAGTCGAACTAGGATCGGAGCTCGGGAATCGCTTCACGGCGGCGACCGCCCGACACATCAATCTGCTGGAGGACTTTGTCGACTCTGGCGGAGTGAAAGGGATGGAGAAACCGCTGGCCGAAGTCGATATTGAGCTAGACTTCTAAGCCGTGAGGTTGGCGAAAGGCGACCGTTGTCGCGATCGAGCAGGATGACGATCTCGTCCTGCGCTATTGTCAGGCATTCCGAACCGCGCATGTCTATTCGCATCGGACATTTACCGAGATCCCGGCGACCCACATGCTCATCTCCTGTTTCAATGCAAACGCATCTCGTTCAGTGATCCATGCCGCGATCCAAGGTGATGATGTTCAGTTTATTACTGGTAGTGGGCATGGTGAATACGATCGCTTCACTGGACAAGGCGGAGCCACGGTATGGAACACGTCAGCCCATCCGCCTCGGCACGTCAACGGAAAATTCGTTCATCTGCTCTCTTGCCAGACGGGGGGCCTACTTGGGCTCTTGTTCGTGGCGAATGGAGCGCTAGCGTTCTGGGGATATTCGGTTGATTTCACCTTCTATTGCCAGCGCGCGCCTCCGGCCGACCTGAGCACCGACACATTCGCTAAGCCATTCTTTCTCCTGGACGCCATCATCGACGTGGGAATCCTCAATGGCTACGACGCGAACGCAATCCAGCGTCAGCTCGATAAGGAATTCTGGAAGGCGTACGCGCGACTTCTCTCAAGCAGTAGTTCGCAAAGCCAATTGTCGGCAATTGCCTTGTTGGACAATTTTGTCCATCTCGTGTGTCCGGCGAGGTCGTGGGGTAACGCCGCCGCAACCCTCTAGGCAGTTGCCGCCTTGATGCCAGACGCGTTCCGGCTCGATGGCCGCGTGGCGGTGGTGACCGGGGCGGCGCGGGGGCTGGGCCAGGGGCTGGCGGTGGCGTTGGCTCAGGCCGGGGCGGACGTCGCGATGATCGATCGCTTGCCGTTGGCTGAGACCCGGCAGCGCATCAAGGAGCTTGGGCGCCGGTCGGTCGCGATGGACCACGATCTGCGGGAGGTGACGCCGGAGCTGGCGGCGGCAATGATCGAAAAAGTGGTCCTGGCGTTGGGCCGGGTTGACATTTTGGTCAACAATGCCGGCATCTTGCGACGGGCGCCGGCGCTCGAGGTGGCGGCCACGGACTGGCGGGACGTGGTGGAGACCAACCTCTCGACCCCGTTCTATCTGAGCCAGGCGGCGGCCCGGCATTGGGTGGCCGCCGGGCGGGGCGGCAAGATCATCAATATGGCCTC
Organism: Chloroflexota bacterium; assembly: GCA_030859715.1. Taxonomy (GTDB): domain Bacteria; phylum Chloroflexota; class Chloroflexia; order Thermomicrobiales; family UBA6265; genus JACCYK01. The sequence continues at coordinate 12,990 of JALZJP010000229.1, read as the reverse complement.
GATGCTCTCGTTCCAGGGCGGCCTCATGGTGCCGTCCTATACGGCGACGAAGAGCGCGATCGCCGGTCTGACCCGGGCGTTGGCCAACGAGTGGGCGCCCCGCGGCATCAATGTCAACGCCCTGGCGCCGGGGTACATGGCGACCGAGATGACGAGCGGCATTCGCGACGACCCGGCCCGGAGCCAGGCGATGCTCGACCGGATTCCGGCCGGTCGCTGGGGCACGCCGGAGGATCTGGCGGGGCCGGTTGTCTTCCTCGCCTCGGATGCGGCGTCGTATCTGCATGGCGTCATTCTGCCGGTCGATGGCGGCTGGCTGGTCCGCTAGCAACGAGGGGGACGTGTGGCCAAGGGAGATGAGATCACGGCGGCCGGGGTCGTCGCCATTGTGCGTCTGGATGATTTATCGGCCGCGGAGCCGCTGGCCAGGGCGCTGATCCGGGCCGGCATCGGGGCCATCGAATTCACGTTTACCAACCGGCGGGCGGCGGGGGTGATCGAGCGGGTGCGGGAGGCGGTCGGCGATCAGATCGCTGTTGGCGCCGGCAGCGTGCTCGATCCGGAGACCGGCCGCATCGCGATCCTGGCCGGGGCCGAGTTCTTGGTGACGCCGGCCCTTAGTTTGCCGGTGATCGAGCTGGCGAACCGCTACGCGATCCCAACCGTGATCGGCGCCTTCACCCCGACCGAGATCGTCACCGCCTGGCAGGCCGGGGCCACCTACGTCAAGGTCTTTCCGGCCACCGCGGTCGGGCCGCAATACCTGAAGGATGTACGCGGCCCCTTGCCGCACGTGCGGCTGATCCCGACCGGGGGCGTCGGACCGGACAACGCCGCCGCCTTCATTCGCGCCGGGGCGGCGGCGATCGCGGTCGGGAGCAGCCTGGTCGATGCCAAGACCGTGGCCGGCGGGAACTGGGACGTGATCGAGGAGCGGGCGCGCCGGCTGCTGGACATCGTGCGCGATGCCCGCGCCAGCGCGGCCTAACTGGATCGATGCGGCGCGTGATCCACGGCGACAACCTGGCGGTGCTACGATCGCTGGCGGACGCCTCGACGCCGCTCATCTACATCGATCCGCCATTCAACACCGGCCGCATCCAGGAGCGGACCGAGTTGCGGACGGTGCGCGCGGCGGATGGCGACCGGACCGGCTACCAGGGACAACGATACCTGACCTCGGTGATCGCCAGCCGCGCCTTTGCCGATGCCTTCGACGACTTCCTCCGGTTCCTAGAGCCGCGGCTGATCGAGGCACATCGAGTGTTGGCCGCCAACGGCACCCTCTATTTCCATATCGACTACAGGGAAGCGCACTACTGCAAGCTGCTCCTGGACGGCATCTTCGGCCGCGATGGGTTCCTGAACGAGATCATCTGGGCCTACGATTACGGGGCGCGGACGCGGCGGCGCTGGCCGGCCAAGCACGACACGATCCTGGTCTACGTCAAGGACCCGGCCAACTACGTCTTCAACACCGACGAGGTCGACCGGGAGCCTTACATGGCGCCCGGTCTGGTCGGGCCGGCGAAGGCGGCCCGCGGCAAGCTACCGACCGATGTCTGGTGGCACACGATCGTCAGTCCCACCGGCACAGAGAAGACCGGCTACCCGACCCAGAAGCCGCTCGGCATCCTGCGCCGGATTATCGCCGCCTCGTCGCGGCCCGGCGACCTGGTGCTCGACTTCTTCGCCGGCAGCGGCACCACCGGCGTCGCCGCCCTGGCCCTCGGCCGGAATTTTCTCCTCGTTGACAACCACGACGTCGCGATCGCGGCAATGAGGGAGCGGTTCGCGGCGGTGCCCGGAGTGGAATTCGTGAGCCTGGCGGACGATGCCAATGACCCGCTGGGCGACGCCGGCCCGCGGCCGGGTTGAGCGGACCGAGCGCGACCGCGCCTCCCCGGGCGAACCGAAGACCTCCCTGTTGGTTTAGTAGTGGTACACTGGACGACGGCGTGATTAGCCCGCATCACCGCGATTCGTTGACATAACCAAACGCTAATCCCGCCACGTACCCGTGTGACGACTGGTTCGTCGATTGCTGGCGAGGGAGATTGGCAATGATGGGGCTTCGATTCCGGCTTGCTGTCGTCATACCGCTGTTGTGCGCCTTGCTGCTGGCAGCGCCGCCAACGATGCTGGCCCAGGACGTGCCGGATGGTTTTTCAGACGGTGAGTTCGCGGATGTGGACCTGCCGACCGCGCTTGACTTTCTGCCCAATAACGATTTGCTCGTGACCTCAAAGCCGGGAATCCTGGTCCACGTCACGAGTGACGGGTCAATAACGGGACCCGCGCTCGATCTCAGCGCCGTGACCTGCGACGAAAGTGAGCGGGGCTTGCTTGGCGTTGCCGTTGATCCCGATTTCGACGAGAACAACTCGATTTACCTCTTCTACACCTTTCGCAAGAGCCGCGATTCCTGCGTCAATCGCGTCTCGCGATTCGAATTTGACGGCGCGGCGGTGGTGCCCGGCAGTGAGCGAAAGCTGCTCAACAACATGCCCGCCACGAACGGCAACCACAACGGGGGCGATCTCCAATTCGGGAACGACGGCCATCTCTACGTCTCGATCGGTGAGGCCGGGGTGGCCGCGAATGCCCAACAGCGGAACCTCCTCTCCGGCAAGATCCTCCGCATCACCGCCGACGGCAAGATCCCGCCGGGCAACCCGTTCACCGGGCGCCGCACCGATCGCTGTCACGAAACGGGCCGCACCTCGGCCAAGCGGACCTGCCGGGAAATCTTCGCGCTCGGCTTGCGGAACCCATTCCGGATTGCCCACGACCCGAATGCCGAGGGGACGCGGTTCTTCATCAACGACGTGGGCGACCAGCGGTAGGAGGAGATCAATCGCGGGCTATCGGGCGCGAATTATGGCTGGCCGAAACGCGAGGGCCCCTGCCAGCGAGGCGAGCGCAAGGGGAAGTCGTGCCGGCAACAGCCAAAGGAGCTGACGAACCCGATCTTCTCGTACCGGCACGACCTTGGAGCAGAATGCCGGAGTATCTCCGGCGGCGCCTTCGTTCCCGACAACGCGGGTTGGCCGGACGAGTTTCGTGGCGCGTACCTGTTCGCTGATTTTGCCTGTGGTAGGATTTTTCAGCTTGACCCGACCCGGAACGGCTTCGCGCGGACGCCGTTCGTCACCAACGCCGGCCCGGTTGTTCACCTGGCCTTTAGCCCCAATGGTGATCTCTACTACACAACCTTCACGGACGGCGGACAGGTACGCCGGATCATGGTCGACCAGTAAACACCGGACCGAGGCGCCGCTTCATCCCGTCTGGCGATGACCAGTTCCCGCCCTGGTCCGATCTGACTACCGTCCACGGATCGCCGCCGACCCCGCTGATGCGGTAGCATCCAGCATCCCCGCCAGGCGACCGGTCGCGGGCGAGCGGCGCCTCGACCACGAGGGTGCGCTCGCTGACGACGAAACGGAGAGGCCGCGGAATGAAGATAGGTGCCGGCCGGTGGCGCGCGGGGTTGCTGGGATTGATCCTGGTCCTCGCGTTCGGGCTGATCGTTGTCGCCACGCCATCGGTGGCGCGTCAGGGGCAACCGATCCCCTCGGCCCAGGGACACGCTCAGGTCATTGCCCAGGGCGTGTCGAGCCTCCCCGCCGGCGAGGCGGCGTGGCGGGTGGTGTACCAGACGATCGAGCCTGATCGGGCGCCGACCGCGCTTGCCGCCGATCTCCAATTCATGCTCGTCGATCAAGGCGCCCTGCTGCTCGAGGACGCGGCGGGCGAGCCGGAGAAGCTGCTCGGCCAGGGGGAGGCAACCTTTGCCGGCCCTGCGCCCGAGCGGTACGGAGTTGCCATCGATGACCGGCCGGCGGGCTTCTACGCGATCGACGTGATCGCCCCGGCCGAGGCTGATGAGGCTGGCGCGGGCTTCCCCGTTTACGCCGGGGTCCCCTTCGCCTCACCCCCCGGTGAGCGCGATTTCAAGCTGATCCGGGATGTGCTGGTGCCGGGGGAGCGCGCGACCATCGCCGCCACCGAGCCCGGCGCGCCGATCCTCGTCCTGGCCACGCTCGGGATGATCACGGTGGACGCCGCTGATGGCGGCGACCCGGTCGAGCTGCGGGTTGGGCAGGCCGCCGAATTCAGCGGCGAGGTGACGGTCCGGGGCGAAGGCTTGGCCCCGGCCACCTTCGTTGCCGCCGTTATCGGGCGGGCGGTGCCGGAGGCTGCCGCCGGGTCGCCGGTCGCGTCGCCGGCCGCCGGATTGGGGACCGTGGCGGTCCGGTTGCATGCCTGCCCGGCCGGAATGCGCCCCGGTGAGTCCAACACCAATCTTTGCCCGCCGGATTTCAACGCGGTCGCGCTGAACCTGATCCACGTACTCGATGGCGGCCAGGAACGGAACCTGGGGGCACCCACCGCCGATGAGTTTGACCTCCGGTGGACGAACCTGCCGGCGGGCGACTACCTCCTCCGGGCGACCGGCTTTGGCCCCGGCCTGGACCGGTTCTTCATCGCCGGCCTGGCCGGCGCCGCGGGTGACGCCGCGCGGGGCTACCCGGTCGGCCCGGACGGCGGCTACCAGGTGCCGATCATCGCCGGTGAGACGAGCTTCCAACTCGACGTGTACGCCTTCGCGTCGCGGGACGAGCTGCCGCCGGGGACGCCGGTCGCGCGCACGACGACGGAGGCGGTGCGGCAGGACACCGGCGCGATCGCGGTCCGGGTCTTCGCCTGTCCCACGGTCGGGCTCTTCTCGTTCGATCCCCTGGCCTGCGCCCTCGCCACCCCGCCGTTCGATGTCAGCCTCGCCTCGGTCGGGCTGCCGGCGCCGTTGACGCTGGCCAATACCAGCCCTGGCGCCGAGGGCTTCCAACGCTGGACCGATCTGGAGCCCGGCACCTACATCCTGCAAGTACCCCGCCTGCCGGCGGCAACCGTGGCCTATTTCGTCATCGAGTCACCGGCGGTGGCCCTGCTGGCGGACGGCACCGGCTACGCCGTGACGGTGGGCGAGGCGGGAGATATCGCCATCGACCTCTACACCGTCGGCCCGGAGCCGTTGCCGCCAACCGCGGTGGCGACGGTGGTGCCGACCCCGACTCCGGCCACGCTCGATAGCGATGGTGACGGGCTGACCGACGACGCCGAGCTAAACATCCACGGCACTGATCCAACCCTCTGGGATGCCGATGGCGACGGGATCAGCGACGGCGCGGAGATCCAGGCCGGCACCGACCCGCTAACGCCGAACACCGCCACCGCCTCGGTCGATAGCGACAGCGACGGCCTGCCTGATGCGGACGAAGCGGCGCTCGGGACCGACCCCACCAACCCCGATACCGACGGCGACGGCTGGCTGGACGGCAACGAGATCCTGCTCGGTAGCGACCCGCTCGACCCCGCCAGCTTCCCACGATCGCCCTGACCCAAAGCCATCAGGAGGGCTCTACCAGTCCGGCGCAATCACCGTCAGGCCGGGGACACGGCTAAACTCTCGGACATTGAGCGTGACCACGGCACAATTGGTGGCGAGCGCGGTGGCGGCGATTTGGAGATCAAAGCCGCCGATGGGTCGCCCAGCGGATCGAAGCTCGGCATAGACCTTGGCATAGACGCGAGCCGCCTGTAGATCAAAGGGGAGGATTCGTACGCGCTCAAACACCGCTTCCAGATCTGTATCAGCGCGATGCGCACCGGCCAGCGACTTACGAATCTCAATTCCAGCCAGAATCTCCGCTGCGGTCACAGCCGCAATTGCCAGGGTATGTCCTTCCGCTATCGCGATGAAGTCCGCCGTGGCTTGACCACGACGTTCGATCGCGATGAGGACACTGGAATCGACTACTCGGGCCATTCAGCATGCCTGGCCTCCGGCTGTTCATCGTGAATCTCCTGGATGATCCGGGCGAGTTCTTCGTCGATTGGAGACTCGTTCAGGAACTTCACAAGGTCGCCCCACGTCCATTTGTTCAGATACGGCGACGGTTCGATGATTGCCAACTCTCTACCCTCCCGCTGAATAATGATCCGTTCGCCGTTCGCCACACGGTCAAGCACTTCCCCGAGGTGCTCGGACAACTCGGTTTCAGATATTCGGGCCGTACTCGTCTCTACGCTCATAGTGGTCCTCTAAACAATCAACCCGTATGCCTCTACGCACTACTTTATCCTATGGGTACAGCGCACCAAGGCCCGCCGTTCAGATTCCGGAATCGATCGCCCGCTCGCCTAATGGCTCCGCCAGACGGACCAGGTAGCCGTCGGGATCCTGCACCAGGAACTGGCGCTGGCCGACCTCGAGCTCGGCCTTGCGATACCAGCGCTCCTCGGGTTCGCGAAAGAGGGGCCACGACGCTTGCCGGAGCCGCGCCACGATCGGATCGATCGCGGCGACGTCGATTTGGAAGTTAATCCCCCGGCCGAAGGGCGGGTCGAGCGGGCCGGTCAACCAGGTTCGTTCATCGTCGTCAACCTGCTCCAGCATGATCTCCGCCCCGGCCAGGTGCAGATAGGCAAACCCCTCTTCTGGGCGGTCGTACGCGACGGCAAAGCCGAGCAGGTCGCGCCAGAAGCGCAGGCTCGATTCAAGCCGTGTCACCAGCAGCTCCGGCACCAGCTTCGCCTGATACACGAACGGCTCGGTCATGTTCTGCTCATGTTATGAATGAATACCGCGTGGTGCGCGTCGCGGCGGTTGACGGCGGCAAAGTAGGCAGAGGTATCGACAAAGACTCGGCGATCGCGACCAGCAATCGGATTATTCCGAGTGGGCAACGGCGTCGGCAATGTACTGATCTTTGAACAAGGTGACCTCGGTCTCATCAGCCGAGGCACCGCGTCCGATGATGTTAAGCACCCGTTTGGCATCAAAGTGATCAGGCCGGCGATCGTGATTTCCCGGCAACGTTTCCGTCTCAATCCGAATCAGGCGGTAGCGAAGGCCATCTATTTCGACGAGGACGCCAAGGTTTGCATCGGCCGCGGCGGCAATGGCCCGCGCCAGATCGCTGTCTGATTCAAGATGGATGGTTTTGGTTGCGCCCGGCATAGAGCTCCCACCGCGGTCACGTTGGATCACATCGTAGCATGGGAACGCTGGGCAACATCAAAGCGTTGCCCGGCGTGTGATTCGTGTGCGTACCTTTGACAGCGGCCGGTGGCATGGATACACTTTCTCGGTTGCGCCGGCCGCGGCCGGCGCTCGTGTATCCGTGACCTGAACGATGACCCTGGCGGTAGACGGCGAGCGATCGCGATTTCATGCAACACCTGTGTAACGACACCGCGATCAATGTCGCCGGCCTCCTCAAAGTCCAAACCGGACAGGTCCGCGAATTCGAGCTGGCGCTCGATCGGTTCCCACTCGATGACGGGCTGGTCGCGGTCGATGTCGTGGGGGAGATCCGGCTGACGCGCTTGCGCGACGGGATCATGGCCCGGGTCACGGCGGCGGGCACGGTCGACTTGGAATGCGCCCGCTGCCTGCGAGTGTACCAGCAGCCGTTTGACATCGCGTTCAGCGAGGAGTATCGCCAAACGGTCGATGTCCACACCGGGGCCGGGGCCGGGGTCGAGGCCGAGGTTGCCACGGACGAGGACACGGCCCGGATTAATGACAACCATCTGCTGGACATCGGTGAGGTGCTGAGGCAGGAAATCCTCGTCGCGTTGCCGATGCGACCCGATTGCGGGGAGCGGTGCCCCGGTCCGGACCTGGCCGCCATCAGGCGGAGTGGCGACGACGAGGCGTCCGTCGATGGCCGGCTGGCCGCGCTGGCCCGGTTGCTCGAAGAGCGTGACGGCGAGTAGTTGTAGAATCTCGGCATGGATAGCTCGCGTAGCGAGACGTTGAGGAGCGGGAGATCATGGGCGCACTACCAAAACAGCGAATTAGCCGGCACCGGCAGGGTAACCGCCGCCGGCACCACTTTATTGCCCCGCTGAACCTGGTGACGTGCCAGGCCTGCGGCGACTGGAAGCGGTCGCATCACGTCTGCCTGACCTGCGGCACCTATCGCGGGCGCCAGGTCATCCAGATCGAGGAGCGGCGGCGAGAGGCCGAGTAAGCGAAGGACTCCGGGCGGCGAGGGTCGCCCAGCTTGAGCGGCGGCACACGACGGGTCACCGGCGTGCCGCCCGCGTTCATCCACTGACAACTCCGGAGCGGTCGATGCGACACGCGGCGATTACCGGCTGGGGAATGGCGGTTCCGGAGCGCGTGCTCACCAACGCCGAGCTGGCGCGGATGGTGGACACCTCCGACGAGTGGATTGTCAGCCGCACCGGGATCAAAGAGCGGCGCGTGGTCGGCCCTGGCGATTCGACCACCTCACTGGCCGTGGCGGCGGCTCGCGCCGCCCTGGCGCGGGCCGACTTGACCGCCGGCGAGATCGATCTGATCGTGGTCGCGACCTGCACGCCGGATCAATTCCTGGTGCCGGAGGCTTGCTTGGTCCAGGCCGAGCTGGGGGGCACGGCGGGGGCGTTCGATGTCGGGGTCGCCTGCTCCGGGTTTGTCTACGCGATGGCGATCGGGACCCAGTTTGTCCAGACCGGCGCCCACGACCGGGTGCTGGTGATCGGGGTCGACACCCTGACCCGCTTCGTGGACTACACCGACCGCTCCACCTGCGTCCTCTTCGGGGACGGGGCGGGCGCGGTCGTGATCGAGTCCTCGACCGACCAGCGGGGGCTGATCTCGACGGTGCTGGGGGCCGATGGCGCTGGCTACCGGCATCTCTACATTCCCGGCTGGGGCGCCTTCGTCCCGGAATCGGCCGAGCTGTTCCCCGAGTACCGGCCCTATCTCCAGATGAATGGGCGCGAGGTCTTCCGCTTCGCCGTGACCGTGATGGGCGACGCGGCGGCGGAAGCGGTCGAGCGGGCCGGGCTTACCTTCTCCGACATCGACATGCTGATCCCGCATCAGGCCAACGTCCGGATCATCGACGCGGCGGCGCGCCGCCTTGATTTGCCGCGGGAACGGGTTTGGGTGAACGTCGATCGCTACGGCAACACCTCGGCCGCGTCCATTCCCATCGCCTTAGTCGAGGCGGAAGCGGCCGGCGGTCTACACGAAGGTGATAACCTGGTCTTCGTCGCCTTCGGCGGCGGCTTGTCTTGGGCGGCCGGCGTGGTCCGGTGGGGGGTCTCCGGAGTGCGCCGGGCCAGCCTGGGCAATGCCGCGCCGAAGGCAACGCCCGTCGCCGCGCCGGTGGCGGTTGGCAGCGTCTCCGGGGCGGCGGTCCCCTAGCGGCTGCCTTCCACCCGCCCACGGAGGAGCGCCCCATGCTTGATGGTCACTTCGTTGCCTTCCTGGGTGTGGCCGGGCTGCTGGTGGTCACGCCCGGCGTTGATATGGTGCTGGTGACCAAATACGTCCTGGTCAATGGCCGGGGGGCGGCGTTCGCGGCGATGGCCGGTATCATGGTCGGGCATGGGGCGTGGGCCGCGCTGTCGGTGGCGGGCCTGGCCGCGCTGCTCAACGCCTCCGCCACCGCGTTCACCGCGCTGAAGCTTGCCGGCGGCGCCTATCTGGTCTACCTTGGCCTCGTCGCGCTCTGGCAGTCGCGTGACCGGGATGAGACAGCCGTCCCGGCCGTGCCGGTGACGGCCGAGCGGACGACCGGCGGTCGCGCCTTCCGGCAGGGCTTGTTCGCGAACCTGCTCAATCCCAAGGCCGGGATGTTCTACGCCGTCTTCTTGCCGCGGTTCGTCCTGGTGGACGATCCGGTGGTCCTGAAGACGGCCCTGCTGGCGTTTGTCTTCATCGCGATGGTCGTGGTGTGGTTGGCGTGGTACATCATGGCGGTCGGCAAGATGGCCGGCCTGCTGGTGCGCCCGCGGGTCCGCAAGTGGGTTGATCGCGCCACCGGGACCGTGCTCATCGCGCTCGGGCCGCGGCTGGCCGTCGAACGGCGGTGATGGCGCCGGCATGACGCCGGTGGTCCGCGTTCCCCGTCGTGCCGGACCATGCTGCCCCCGGAACGTCCTGCCAATGGGTCTTCGACCGATGGGGCCAGGACCGAGCAGAGGTGTGGCCGAGGCAAAGGAGCTGCGCGATGACAGATGAATCTCCGTCCGCGGGAGTGGCGGTCATCACCGGCGGCACGCGTGGCATCGGGCTCGCGATCGCGCGGCGACTGGCGAACGATGGCTTCAACCTCCTCGTCACCTATCGCGGTGATGCTGAGGCGGCGGCACGGGCTGAAGCCGAGCTGGGCGCGATGAATGTCAGCGTCGAGGTGTTGGCCGCCGATGTCTCGACCGCCGATGGCGCGGGCCAGACGATCGAGGCGGCGATGCAGCGGCTGGGCCGCCTGGATGTCCTGGTCAACAACGCCGGGATCACCAGGGATACCCTGCTGATGCGGATGGGCGAGGACGACTGGGACGCGGTGATTGAGACGAACCTCAAGGGCGCGTTCTTGTGCGCGAAGGCGGCGATCCGGCCGATGATTCGCCAGCGCTCCGGCCGGATCGTCAACCTGACCTCGGTGGTTGGGCTGGTTGGCAACGCGGGCCAGGCGAACTACGCGGCGGCGAAGGCGGGGTTGGTCGGCCTCACCAAGTCACTGGCGAAGGAGGTCGGCTCGCGCGGTATCACGGTCAACGCGGTCGCCCCCGGCTTCATCGAAACCCGCCTCACCGATGTCCTCTCGGCCGAGATCAAGCAGATCCTGTTGCAGCAGACGCCGTTGGGGCGCTTTGGCAGCCCGGAGGATGTCGCCAACGCGGTGGCGTTCCTCGTCTCGCCTGACGCCGCGTTCATCACCGGCCACGTCCTGACCGTCGATGGCGGCCTCTTTATGGCCTAGCCGGCGCTCTGCCATGCGTGACGATGGAGGCGATCGCCAGCGCCAGCCCATCCTCGATCACGGCAATGAGCGGGTCCGGCACGCCAGTCCGTTCCACGATGCCGGCCCGCCCCCGCCCCCACGCTTGCGTGCTGAGAAAAGCGGCCGCCGAGCCAGCGAGGATGCCGGCAACAGGAGAGCCGCCGCGGCCCCGGCAGACGATCGCGCCAACGATGCCGCCAAGCACGGTCCGGCCCACGAGCGGGCCGGGTTCCAGGCGGCTGGGCGCGATCGGCAGTTTATCGCCGACCAGCTCGCCGGCAACGGCCAGGCCAAGCGCGATTGATGCCCCCCGCGCTCGCAGCAGCCGGCCCGTCCAGGCATCGCCAACCTCGAGCCTACCCCGCCGCGCGGCAGCGGACGCGGCGGCCAGCGCCGACATTGAGCGCATGCCGGTCGCGACGCCGGCGCCAGCGGCGTACATGACGGGATGACTATGCATCGACTGGGCCACGGCTGCTCCTGTTGACATCGCCGGAGACTCTTCCTCGCGCCGCATGTATGCACGGGTCGTGCCCATGCGTCGGCCGCCGGTCTGGTCTATCCTTGACCGCAATCGGGCGCGGCCCCGCTGCCGCTCGTTGTGACCGTCAAGGGGACGGTGTGCCCCGGTGGTGATTGCCCGACGATGGCCCAGGTTGCATTTCGCAAACTCCTCATCGCCAACCGGGGTGAGATCGCCCTCCGGATTCTGCGTGCCTGCCGCGATCTCGGTCTGCCGGCGGTCGTCGCGTACAGCGAGGCCGATCGGAACTCGTTGCCGGTGCAGCTTGCCCAGGAAGCGGTCTGCGTCGGCCCGGCCGCCGTCTCCCGCTCCTACAACAACATCCCGGCGATCATCAGCGCGGCGCTGGTGACCGGGTGCGACGCGTTGCATCCCGGCTACGGCTTCCTGGCCGAGAACGCCTATCTGGCCGACATTTGCCAGCAGGTCGGCGTCACCTTCATCGGTCCCCGGCCCGAGGTGATCGAGCGGATGGGGAACAAGGCCGCCGCCCGCAAGGTCATGAAGGAGGCCGGGGTGCCATTGATCCCCGGCACCGATGGCCCGGTGGAGAACCTGGGCGTGGCCCGGCAGGCGGCGCGCCGGATTGGCTATCCGGTCATCATCAAGGCGGTGGCCGGCGGCGGCGGCCGCGGCATGCGGGTCGCCCGTGACGATGCCGAGCTGACCCGCTCCCTCCCGGTCGCCCAAGCGGAGGCGGACGCGGCGTTCGGCGACGGCGATGTCTATCTGGAACGCTATCTCGACCGGCCCCGGCACATCGAGGTCCAGATCCTGGCCGATCAGCACAACCACGTCCTCGCCATCGGCGAGCGCGACTGCTCGCTCCAGCGCCGCCACCAGAAGGTGATCGAAGAGGCGCCGGCGCTCAACCTCTCGCGCCGGACGCGCGAGGCGCTGCTGCGGGCGGCGGTGAAGGGAGCCAAAGCCGCCCACTACACGAATGCCGGCACGCTCGAGTTCCTGGTCGATCCGGAGGGCCATTTCTACTTCATGGAGATGAATCCGCGGATCCAGGTGGAGCACCCGGTGACCGAGATGGTGACCGGGATCGACCTCGTGACCTGGCAAATCCGGATCGCCGCCGGCGAACGGCTGACCATCGATGAGCGCGACCTGGTGCCCCGCGGCCACGCCATCGAATGCCGGATCACGGCGGAGGACGCGAGCACCGATTTTACGCCGGCGGCGGGGACGGTCGAGACCTACGCGGCGCCCGGGGGACCGGGGGTCCGGGTCGATTCGCACCTCTACGCCAGCTATGACATTCCGCCCCACTACGACTCGTTGTTGGGGAAGGTGATTACCTGGGGCCGCGACCGGACGGAGGCCGCCGACCGCATGGAGCGAGCCCTGGCGGAAACGATCATTACCGGTGTGCCGCAAACCGTGCCATTCTTGCGCCGCGTGATCGCCGACGAGGCGTACCGGCGCAACGAACTCTACACCGGCTTCATCGCCGATAACCTGGAGCGCCTGACAGAGCCTGGTGACGCGCTCGCCGCCGCCGCCGACGGGCCGGCGTAGCCCGCCGGCACGGGGGTCGTTGACGACGGAACGGCACGATCGGATGCGGACGAGCAACCGCCGGCCCGACCGGCGGAAAGGACAAGATTCGGCGTGACGCATGAGCCGGAACCGGAGATGACG
>JALZJP010000213.1 GCA_030859715.1 Chloroflexota bacterium | reverse complement strand
CCGCGGGAGTATGACGAAAGCCTCACGGGTTTTGTGATACGCGCCTGCCGTGGCAGCCAGCAACGACTCGCGGACGTTGGCTCAGCCGTCCAAGAATGCCAGCAAGGCGTCGCTGAACAGGTCGGGCGCTTCTTCCATCGGGAAGTGGCCGACACCAGGGATGATGACCGCCTCGGCCTCGGGGAACAGTGCCCGCAATTGCTCACCGACGGCGGCGATGCCGTCATGCTCACCCCAGACGAGCAGGACCGGCGCGGTGATCGCCGCCGGGTTCGGCCCGATGATCGCCGGGTCATTGAGCCAGGCGACGCCGTGGGCAAGCAGACCAGCCTCCCAGCCCGCGATCCGGGTAAATCGGAATGGGTCCTCGGCCGCATCGACGACCGGCATCACCTGGCTCATCGCCGCTCGCTCGGCGGCGATGGCCTCCCGCAGTCTCGCCTGGTCCTCAGGTGAGCGCGGATCGTTCGTGGGGTCGAACAGCACCGGGAAGAGATTGAACGATGGCTGCCGGCCGGGGCGGGGGCTGGCGGCCGCCGGATGCGTCGCGGTCGGCGCACCGTCACCCTCGGTCGCGGCGAAAAGGAGCCCAAGATAGGCCGGAGCGACGAGGACAAGCTTGGCCACCCGCTTGGGATAGCGTTCGGCGATCGTGCCGGCCAGCGGACCGCCCCCGCTATGGCCGACCAGGGCCGCCCGCTCGATGCCGAGCGCATCCATCAACCCGATCGTGCGGTCGGCTTGGGCCGCTACCGAATAGTCGAGCGCGGGCGACTTATCCGACAGGCCGAAGGGGGGCTGATCGAAGGCAACGACTCGGTGGCCCGCGTCGGCGAGGGCCTCAATCGTGGCGGTCCAGCTCAGGGTGGACCCCAGCAGGCCATGCAGCAGCAGGACGACCGGGCCATCCTCCGGTCCCCGCGCCACGTAGTAGAGGCGAGCGCCATCGACCTCGACAAACGCCCCATCGGGATTAGCCAACTCCTCGGCGGTCACTGTTTCCGGTGTGGCGAGCTGCTGACCGGCCATCGTCTTCACTGGCGACCAGAGCGAGCCAATGAGTGTCGAGAGCACGACCAGCGGTACCGCTCGTCGCGCGATCCTGTTGTTCACGGGAATCTCCTCACGTAAAAGGGGAGCGATCGGCCGGAACAAGATGCCCGCCACCGATCGCCCCCTTCACCTACTCGTGGCGATCGGCGTTGGCCATGATCGCGTCGCGCAAGTAGACGGCGAGACCGGGGGCGATCCCCTCGTAGGTGGCGGTGAACCGCGGGTCATCGACGTACATCTGGCCCAGGCCGCGGTGGATCTCGTGGGTGCAGTCGTAGAACCAACGGCTGATGTGCCGCCGGTGCTCCTCGGCCAGGTCCATCACCGCGGGGCTGGTTGCCGGGGTGCCGGCGGCCATCGCCGCCGCGAGCTGGTGCGTGGTCGCCTCGCCTTCCCGCTTGATCGTGAGCCAGTCCTCCTTCGTGTAGCGCTTGGCGCGGGCTTGCGACTGGCGGTAGGCGTCGCTGTCACCCCAACGTTGCGCGGCCTCCTCGACATGGTCCTCGGGGTTGAACTCGCCCCAGACCTCGAATCGTTCCTCCGGTGTCAGTGCGTATCCCATCTGCTGGGCCTCCATCATTCGTTCCACGGCGGTCAACATCCGCCGCGTGTGATCCTGCCGCTCGCTCAGCAATTGGTGCTGTCGCCGCAAGTGGCTGAGCATGTCCGCCGCCGGATCGTCCAGCAGCACCGTGATCTGATCGAGAGGGAAGCCAAGCGCCCGGTAGGCCAGGATATGCTGCAACCGGTCGAGATCGGCCGCCGCGTAGCGTCGATACCCGGCGGCGGTCCGTCCGCCCGGGGCCAGCAAGCCGATCTCGTCGTAGTGGTGCAGCGCGCGCACGGTGACCCCTGTCAACCGGGCGACCTCGCCAACCGTGTGGCCCATGGCTCACCTCCTGGCACGGACGATAGGGCCTCCCGCAACGTGAGGGTCAAGGGGCGGCCAGCCGCTTTTTTGCTGGATTCGTAGCTTTCGCGACAATACGGCGCTAGGAGGGGGGGCGCGACCCGGCGTCGAGCGCGGCCGCGGCTTCCGCTTCCAGCCGGTCCTCGCGGCCGCGGGCGCCGACGTAGAGGCCGACCGTGAGGATCAGCAGCGGGCCGACCGTAATACAGAAGAACAGGGTGAGAATGCCGGCGTCGGCGGGACCGGCGTTGCGAATGATGACGACGCCGAAGATGGCGGCGATGACCAGCAGGGCCAGAGCGGCGAGGGCGCCGGTGGTGCTGACGCAGCCGCGGGCGTGGGTGTTGATATCGGGTCGCGGCAGGGCAAAACCGGTCGCCTTGGCGGGGCCGCCGGCCGCGACATCGCCCAACCGGATATAGCCCATCCGGCCCTGGCTGAGACGAATCCGGACGTAGTCGGCCGGGGCGTTGGCATCCTCCATGAGGTCGAGGTCGGTCCCGGCGGCCACGATCTCGATCAAGCGGGAGGCGGGGTCCGGCCGTTCGTAGACGCGCAGCCCCTCGTTGGCGTGGAAGGCATCGACCAGGGTGGTGCCGCAGGCGGCGCAAAAGTGGTTCGACGCCGGGTTGAGGGCGCCGCAGAGGCCGCAATAGATCAGCCCCGAGCCGGCGTTGTCCAATGGGTTGCGCGGTTCGGCCACGACGAATGGCTCTCCCCAGAATGTCCAGCCCGGATCGCGCCGCCTGACCCGCCTCGCCCTTATACCACGCGCCATCGTCGAGATGACGGCCCGCCGCCGTCGCCTGGACGCGGACCTGGCACGACTGCCAGGTGCCCCGGCTAGACATGCCGCCTCGAATCCCACATCAGGAGATTGACAGTAAGTCAAATAGCGATTATGCGTTGATTAATCGACATATGATGATGTACGTACATGAAATCTTCCCAATCTCGGCGAAGTTTGTGATATGATCGCTGCACGCAACGCGGCCGGGGGAGAGGCACCGCGAATATACTTTCGCCCTTCGCCAGGCCCTCGATTGACACTTCAGGGAGCAAGACGTGCTGGGACACGGTGCCGGATGGGACGCGCGGACTTTGGAGCCGATTGCCATCGGCAACAGGCGGACGGCCGACTTCCGATCACTCGAACTCTTCACCGGAGCTGGCGGCCTTGCCCTCGGCACGCATCTGGCAGGGTTTCAGCATCGGCTGCTCCTGGAATGGAACGCGGATGCCTGCAACACCCTGCGGGCAAATTCGACCGCCGAGCGTATCTCGGGCATTGATTCGTGGCGAATTATACAAGCCGACGCCCGCCTGGTGGACTTTCAATCCGTTGGCGCGGTGGACCTCATCGCCGGGGGGCCGCCCTGCCAGCCCTTCAGCATCGGCGGGAAGCATCGCGGCATGGACGATGCCCGTGACATGATCCCGCAATTCGTGCGCGCGGTGCGTGAGCTGGCACCAGCCGCATTCGTGCTCGAAAACGTGCGCGGTTTGCTCAGGTCGAGCTTTCGCTCGTACTTTTCCTATGTGACGTTGCAACTCGCGCACCCTACTGTTGCTCGGCGGGAGGACGAGTCCTGGGAGGACCATCTGCGCCGCCTCGAGGATGTCCATACGAGTGGCCGCGATTCCGATCTAAATTACCGCGTGGTCTTTCGTGTGCTCAACGCGGCCGACTTCGGCGTGCCGCAGACGCGAGAGCGGGTGTTCATCGTCGGGTTTCGCGCCGATACCGGGATTGAATGGCATTTTCCGGATCCAACCCATAGCCAAGCGGCACTCGTCCGCGACCAGCGAGACACCGGCGCCTATTGGGAGCAACACGGCATCGCACCGCATCCGTCCATGTCATCCACCTCCGGGCGACGGTCGCCTGGTACGCTGGCGGTACCGCTGCTCCCGCTCCAGCCTTGGCGGACCGTCCGCGACGCGATTGGCGATCTCCCAGCCCCCACGGCGGAACGAGACGAGGTTGGGGGATTTACAAATCACCGGCTCCGGCCTGGCGCCCGCGGCTACAAGGGCCATACCGGCAGCCCATTGGACTGGCCCGCGAAAACCCTCAAAGCCGGCGATCATGGGGTTCCAGGCGGCGAGAATATGATCGCCTTCGCTGACGGATCGGTACGCTACTTCACCGTTCGGGAGGCCGCTCGCTTACAGACCTTCCCCGATGCCTGGCACTTTGAAGGGTCGTGGTCCGAGGCAATGCGGCAACTTGGAAATGCCGTACCCGTTACACTCGCGCATACAATTGCAAGCAGTGTGGCGAGGAGTCTCGATGGGCAACGGGCAGGAATTAGCTTACAAGACCAGTGATATCGTCGAATACAATCCAGCTGATCTAGCAAACCTCGTTCGATACTGCGTTCAGGAACTGATGACGCGGCAGCCATACCCGCTTGACCTGCCTGGGCCGTTCAACGGAGCCGGAATCTATGCTCTGTTCTACGACGGTGATTTTGCCCCTTACCAGCACCCATTCATTCGGTCTCCTGATGCTTCGCGGCCTATTTACGTTGGACGCGCTCGGCTCACGAAATCGTCGGGATTGCGGCCCCTCTATATTCGCATTCGCGATCACGCGGACTCGATCAGAGATTCAGAGAATCTCGATCTCCAAGATTTTCGTTGCCGTTTCCTCATTCTTCACCCACTGTGGGTATCTACGATTGAAGATCTGCTGATCGAACACTATGAATCGCTCTGGAACACGGTGATCACTGGATTTGGCGTCCATGATCCAGGCGGGAAACGACATACGGGTAAGTTACCGCTCTGGGATGCACTTCATCCAGGACGGCCGCACCAACGCCAGATGATCGCTCGCGGCGCGGAGGTGCCGGATAGTGTCCGCGTAGTCCGGCTGGTCGAGGACTACGCGAGAACTCGTCAACCTCCTACAACTGAACTGACACAAGCGAAGATCCAGAGCGCGTTGATTGATGACAACGATGACGAGCTTGGCGAAGAAGCTGGATGAGCCGGAGCGTTTGTTGCCGGAACGGACCGTGCGCGCGCTTCGACGGCGGTTACGCGCCTGGGGGCGAGCGCACCGGCGTCAGTTCGCGTGGCGGTCGGAACCGGATCCGTGGCTGACGCTCGTCGCCGAATTCTTGCTCCAACGCACCCGCGCCGTCCAGGTCGAGCCCGTCTTCGAACAGTTCCGTGCCGCATATCCGACGGCAGCCGCGCTCGTGGTCGCCGGCCCGGACGCGGCCCAACGGGTCACCGCCCGGCTCGGTATCCACTGGCGCGGTCCGCTCCTCTATGAGCTGGCGGGGGCGGTGGCCAAGAACCACGGGCGGCCGCCGGAGTCGATGCCGGAATTGCGACGGCTGACCGGCATCGGTCCCTACACGGCGGCGGCCTGGCTGTCGCTGCACCGGGGAAAACGGGCCGTCCTGGTCGACAGCAACATCTCACGCTGGTTGAGCCGGCTGACCGGTCGCCGGTATCACCGCGATCCTCGCCATGTCGCCTGGATCAATGAGCTTGCCGGCCAACTGACGCCGGCGCGAGCGCACGCCGATTACAACTACGCCGTCCTCGATTTCACGATGACCGTCTGCGTCCCCGGCCGGCCCCGCTGCGGGGAGTGCCCAATCCGTCCATATTGCGCGTACGGCACACACCACGCCGACTTGCCCAGCCGAACCCTGGCATCCTCGCCGTCCGCCGGCTCGACACCGCGGCCGCGATGATTCGCCAGGTGCTGGAGGCCGAGCAAACGCTCCATGACGTCTGATTCCACGGCTGCCACAAGCGAGCGGCGGGCCGATGGTCAAGGCGTGGCCCGCGGCCAGACCTGCATCGGCCCCGGCGCCCGGTTGGCCCAGACGTGGTACGGCACCGCGGTCATCGTGACCGCGGTTGTTGCCGCGGTCCTGGCTGCCATGGCCGGACGGTACAGCTTGCCGGACCAGTCAGAATCAGGCGGCGATGCCAGCGCCCGCGTGGTCAATGTCACGACCCCGCCCAGCAAGTCCGGCTCAAACCGGGCGTCGAACGTCGCGGTCGCGGGCAGGATGAGGTCGCGCACATCGACGCCGGGATGGTCAACCGCTTCCACGCAGTACAGGATCGGTCCCCGCATCAGCGCCACCCGGCCATGGTCATTCGTGACATTTGGGTGCGCCTCGATCCGCCGGGCCGGCATCGGCAACGAGAGCCGGACGATGTCGCCGGGGGCCCAGTCGCGCCGCAGGTCAGCATAGGTACCGGGCTGGAGCCCGGCCGCAACCGGTTCGTCATTCACCGTCAGCCGCGCTCCCGAGTCGCACCAGGCCGGGATGCGGAGACGTAGCCCGAACGATCCGGCGCCATCGACCACGAGCTCAATCTCGCCGTCCCATGGATACTCGGTGCGCTGCTCGATCCCGATCTGGCGCCCATCTTTCAGGGTCACCATTCCCCGGCCGGCGGCGTAGAGATTGACCCACACCTCGTCGCCTCGCACGGCGTAGACGTAACCGGGCAGCGAGGTCAACAGGCGAGCGATATTCGGCGGGCAGCAGGCGGTGCGGAACCAGGGCTCGCGCCGGTGCCCGCCATCGTCGGCGAGCGGGTTCTGGTAGAAATAGGTATCCCCTGCCAGCGCTACCCCCGGCAAAACCGCGTTGTAGAGCGTGTGCTCCAGCAGATCGGCGTAACGAGCTTCGGCCTCGATCAGGAAGAGGCGCCAGTTCCACATCACGCTGGCAATCGCGGCGCAGGTCTCGGTATAGGCGCGGTCGTTCGGCAGCTCGTGGGCATCGCCGAACGCCTCGCCCTCGTACCGGGATCCCAAGCCGCCAGTAACATACAGTTTCCGAGTGGTGAGATCGTCCCACAACCGGTGCATCGCCGCGAGCAGCGCGGCATCCCCGGTCTCGGCGTAGAGATCGGCCGCGCCGCAGGTGTAGTAGACCGCGCGCACGGCGTGGCCGACAAACGCATCCATCTCGCGAAATGGGACGTGATCCTGATGATAGGCCGCTCCCCAACGGTCGTACGGGCGCCCCAGACGACCGTGGCCACGGACGTCCACGAAGAATTGCGCTTGTTCTAGGTAGCGATGATTGCCGGTGGTGCGATAGAGCTCGACCAGCGCCATCTCGATCTCTTCATGCCCATCCGACATGGCCCGTTTGCCCAACTCTTCCGGACCGAAGGTGTCGCCGATGTGGTCGGCGAACCGAATCGCGACGTCGAGCAGCCGGCGCGATCCGGTCGCCCGGAAATGCGCCACCGCGGCCTGGATCAGGTGGCCGGCGCAGTACATCTCGTGCAGATCGAAATCGGTCCACCGCTGGCCGGCGAGGTCGAACATGAAATAGGTGTTGAGGTAGCCATCGGGCTGTTGCGCCGCGGCGATCACCTCGATCACCTCATCCACGATCCGCTCCAGCTCGGGATCGGGCCCGGCGGCGAGCTGCCAGGCGGCCGCCTCGATCCACTTGTAGACATCGGAGTCGTTGAAATACTTTCCTTGAAACGGACCGTCCAGCGTACCGGCGGCACGGCGGAAGTTATCAAGGCGCCCGGTCTCGTCATTTCGCTCGTGCTGCGAGGGGATCGTCACCTCGCGATTGGTCCGCAGCCGCGCCGCCCAGAACGGACCGTCCAGCCTGACCGCGCCGACCGGAACCGGATGGAGCTGGACATGCGGGCTTTGGCTGGTATCGACCACGACGGTCCGCGCCTCGGTGGCGATGGCGGTCATTGTGTGCTGTCTCCTTTGTCCGATTCAAGGTCCGTTCATTCGGTCGGTATTCGCCACGAAGGGTGGACGCGCGATCGCCGCTTCGCGGCGATCGCATCGGCATCCCCGGTCGAGCATCGCATCAAGATCGCCATCTACTTGATGGCCCCGCTGGCCAGGCCGCTGACGTAATAGCGTTGCAAGAGGATGAAGATCAGCAGACAGGGAGCCATCGAGATGACGACGCTGGCTTGGAGGCCGCCCCAGTTGGTGCCGCCAAAGACACCGGGATTGGTCTGCGCCATGGCCAGCAACAGCGGTAACGTGAAGAGCTCGCTATCCGCCAGATAGATCAGGGCGGCGTACAGCTCGTTCCAGGAGCTGAAGAAGGCAAACAGGGCGATCGTCACAATGCCGGGCATCACCAGCGGCAACATGAGTTGAAACAGCATGCGCAAGGCGGAGCAGCCGTCCAGCAGCGCCGCCTCTTCGATCTCGCGCGGGATGCTGGCAAACGCGTTGCGCATGATGAAGACCCCGAACGGCAGTTGGGCGGTGATGTAGACCATCGCCAGGCCGAGCAACGTATTGTTGAGTTGAAACGTGTTCAAGACGAGGAAGAGCGGGATCATGATCGCCTGGAACGGGATCATCAACGGCGCCAGGACGAAGAGAAAGAGCGCGTTCTTGCCGACAAAGGAGAAGCGGGCGAACCCATAGCCGCCCAGGGTGCTCAGGACAATGGTGCCGATCAGGGTGTAGGCGACCACCAGCACGCTGTTGCTGACATGGCGGAGGACGCCGCTGCCGATCTGATCCAGGCTGGCGAAATTCTCGCCGCTCAGCCGCTCCGGGAGCCAGGTCGGCGGCGACAGCAGGATCTCCGCGCTCGGCTTGAATGAGGTCAGCAACGCCCAAACGAGGGGGAAGAGAAAGACGATCGCCAGCACGCCGCCGATCCCGTACAGAAGCCAGGGACCGAGCCGGTCATGCCGACTGGCGCCTGATGCGGTTGGCTCGATGGCTGGCACGCTCACCTTACGAAACGCTCCCTCGCCGCTGCCGATCAGAACTGGGTCGAATCGCGCAGCAAGAAAATCTGGACCGCGCTCAAGACCACCAGCACGACCAACAGGGCGATCGACATCGTCGTCGCGTAACCGAGATCAAAGGCGTTGAAGGCGGTGTTGGTGATTTCGTAGACGATGCTGGTGGTTTGGTTGCGGGGACCGCCTCGGGTCAAGATGTAGAACTGGTCGAAGGCCAGGTACGATCCGGTGATCGAGAGCACCAGGGCCAGGGCAAAAGTCCGCTTCAAAAGCGGCAGCGTGATGGTTCGCAGGCGGTCGATGGCGCCGGCGCCATCGACCTTGGCCGCCTCATAGAGATCAGATGGGATGCTCTGCATGCCGATCAGGAGGAGGAGCATGGTGCCGCCCACGGTCTTCCAGACCACCATCACGATAATGATCAGCAGCGCGGTGTTGTAGTTGGCGAACCAGAGCAGCGAATTGCCGATCATCCCGAGCCGGCGCAGGATATCGTTGATGACCCCGATCTGGTCGTTCAGCATGTAGAACCAGAGCAGGCAGGCGGCGGCGAACCCGACCACGGTCGGCAGGAAGAAGACGGTGCGCAAGAAGCCGATCCCCGGCAAGCCGCGATTCACCAGCAGGGCCAGGCCAAATCCGAGGACGAAGATCGGCGGCGTCACCAGGAGCGCGTATTGGGTGGTAAACCAGAGGCCGCGGCGGAACGCCTCGTCCTGGAACAGTGTGGCGTAGTTGTCGAGGCCGGCAAAGGTCGTCGCCCCAAACAGCGGCCAGTCATGGAACGAGACCCAGACCGCCATCACCAGCAGCACGAAGAAGAAGACGGTGATAAAGGCGACCGCTGGCAGCACAAACCAGAGCCCGGTGAGCCGGCGCCGGGCGAAGAGCCGCCGCGGCTGCCGCACCTCGACTCCCGCGAGTTCTCGCGCGGCCACCGCCACCGCGTGCTCTCCCCAGCATCCGCCCCCTGGCCCCAATCCTGGGAGCTAGGGGGCGGACGCTGACTACCCTTCGATAATCGCCGTAAACTGCTCTTGGGCTTCCGCGATCGCCTCGGCCACCTGGCCATCGAAGATCGCCCGTTGCAGCATCGCCAGCCAAGGCGAGTTGCTGTCGTTGAAGAGCTGGTTGTAGGTCAGCGAATACGGTGTGCGACCCTCGTACATCGCGTTGGCGACCGTGATGTAGCGCGGGTCTTCCTGACTGTACTGGTTCTCGACCAGATCGGTTCGCAACGGTAGCCCATTGTTCCGGGCGATGTACTCGACCTGGACCTCGTCCGAGAGGTACCAGGTGATGAACTCGAAAGCATCCTCAACCCGTTCCGAGCCGGCCGGGATCGCGATCGTATCGCCGCCGGCAAAGGCCGACTGCCCGCCCTCCTGGCCCGGCAGCGGGGTCACCCCGAAGTCGACGTCGGGATAGTTCATCTGCAGCTCCGCGATCGAGGAGGTGCCGGTGCCGACCATGCCGACGCTGCCGCTGGAGAAGACATTCAAGAACTCGGTGCCGGTATCGACTTGGGCGCCGGGCGGCACGTCGCCGTTGGCCCACATGCCGCCGACGAACTCCAGCATCGCTTGCACCGTGGGATCGGTCACCGTCGCCGCCGAACCATCCTCGCTCAGCACATCGCCGCCGCTGGCCCAGATATAGGGGAGCAGGGTGAACGCGTTGCAGCCCGGACAGGAGCCGGAGAAGTAGAAGCCGTGGACGCCGTCACCGGAGCCGGTAATCGCCCCCGCGTATTCGCTGATCTCCGCCCAGGTGGTCGGGGGGGGGCGTCGGGGTCGAGCCCCGCCTGCTCGAACAAGTTCCTACTGTAGGCGAGGAACGAGCCGTCGGCGCTGAAGGGAAGCGAATAGATGCGGTCCTCGTACGTGCCGAGCCGCATGTGAGGCGGGCTCAGCGTGTCATAGAAGGGCAGGCTCCGCGCCAGGTCGGTGATGTCGGTCATCTGACCGGCGGCGGAGAAGGCCGGCATGTAAATGAGGTCGACCGCGATCAGATCGGGCGCCTCGCCCCCGGCCACGGCGGCGGCGAACTTCTGCACGAACTGAGCGGCGGGCGTCACCGTCGCCTCGATCTGGATCTCGTTCTCGGCGTTCCAGGCGTCGATGATCGGCAGAATGATCGTCTCCCCGGAATCGCGCATCCAGTAGGTAATCGGCTCAGCCTGAGCCCGGCTCCGCCGTGGTCGGCTCACCCCGGCGACCGCCAGCGCCGCGGTCGCCGCCGACGCCCCCATCAAACCGCGTCGGGAAAACAGAGATCGGCTATGCTCGTTCATCTGGGTCGGCTTTGACAATTGGGACGTGATGGCGGAAGCGGCCCGCCCGCCCCTGACCACCATCGACCTCGGCTTGCCCGAGATCGGCCGGGAAGCGGGGCGGCGCTTGCTGGCCATGATCGACGGCCAGCGCCAAACCGGCACCATTCGCACCCCGTGCCAGCTCGTTATCCGCGCCTCGTGCGGCGTCAACCCATCTCCGGCAACCGCTGATTAGACGGCGCGGCGATCCTGCCAAACGCGAGCTAAGGCTAATCTCGCCAATCCGAGCAACCTGTTGACTGATGCTCAATCGGCACCCGAATACTGTCGCCTTTGCTACCGACGCGCCAAGCACCGGCATCATCCCTGCGTAGGGAATGCCCGTTCGGCGTTCGGCCCGGTCCGGATGACCAGATTGGGCACGACATGAGAGGAGCGACAGATGTTCATCGGCGGCGGTTTGCTCACCCTGATCATTATCATTGTCCTGTTGATCATCATTTTCTAGGGTCCGGCGGCGCGGACGAGAAATCCGATTCGCGGCAACCGACGTAGACCTAGCTGAGAGCGCCGGCCCCCTACCGACGCCCTCCCCGAGAACCCACACCCTCCCCCTTCCCGCATGAGCCCGGCCAACATTGGCCGGGCTCATGTATGTGCCTGCCCCCGGCCGCGGGACGTCGCGGCAGCGATCATCGCGGCCAATCCGGCGATCGCGGATGGGCGACGCGGGACCAATCGCTGTTTCGGTTGGTGCCGGATGCAGCCCGGCCAACGGCCGGCGCGACCACGCAACGGTGCCGCGGTAGATGGTTACAGATCGGACCGGCTATGGTAAGGTGCGTGGGTGCCCGTCTCTGGCGCTGCCGTTGGCCCGGCGAGTCATGGTCGCGTGGTCGGGATGGAGACCGCGATCAAGCCGGCGTCACTGGCGGCTGTCGATTGAGGCGAGGTGGGCCCAGCGCGGGGTTTAGGGCGCGCTGGCCAACTGTTGCGCACGTCGGCAGAGAACGAAACGCGATGCCGCCGCTCCGGCGGGGATGGTCGCGCTTCAGACATGGGAAGAGGAGGGTGTCCGGCGCCAAAACGACCTTGGAGGGAAGGTCCAATGCCGTTCACCGTACACCGAGCCGGATTCCGGCTCCTGTCCGCTTGCGCGTTAATGGGGCTCGTTTGCCTCTTCTTGGCGCCGGCGGTCGTTGTCGCCCAAGAGACCACGCCGATCGTATCGTCCGGCGCCCCGGCGGTGATCACCGGCGGCGGCGAGCAAGATGTCCTGCTCCGGGCCGAGCCGGGATTTGAGGCGGCGGCGGTGACGCCGCTGGCGAACGGCACCCCGGTTCAAGTCCTGGACGGGCCGGTGGCGGCGGCCGATGGCTCGTCCTGGTATCTGATCGACGTTGGCGGCCAGGTTGGGTATGCCCCGGCCGGGCACCTGGGCGGCAGCGCCGCGGCGCCGGTTGAGCCGGCACCGGTTGAGCCGGCACCGGTTGAGCCGGCGCCGGTTGCCGACGAGCAGGCGCCGCCGGCGCCCCCGGTTCCCGATCCGGCGGTGGCGAGTGATGTCGTCGCTCCGGCCGCCGGCGCCGCGGTGACCACCACCGACGTGAACCTGCGCTCCGCGCCCGATGGCGCCTCGACGGTGCTTACCACGTTGCCGCCAGGGACGCCGGTCGAGATCACCGGTGACGGCGCGGGCGGCTTTGTTCCCGTCGTCGCCAACGGCGCCAGCGGTTGGATCGCCGCCGAGTACGTGCAGGCCGCCGCCACGGCGGTTCCACTGCCGGATCCCAACGTGGTGATGGACGCGGCTGCCGCTGATTCCGGAGCGGGATCGGCGGCAGCCGCGCCGGCGCCGGCCGCTAGCTCGCTGGCCGCGACAACGGACGCGAACCTGCGAGCCGAGCCGTTCGCGGAAGCCGCGGTCATCGGCAGTATCCCGGCCGGCGCTCCCCTGGAAGCTGGCGGCGTCGCCGAGAATGGCTTTACCCCGGTCAGCTACAACGGCCAGGTCGGCTGGGTCGGCAGCGACCTGGTTTCAGCCGGTGACGGCAGCGCCCCGGCCGCGGCCCCGGGCATCGACACCACGGCGGCCGCCCCGCCGCGCGGCTCGCTCATCAGTTGGCCGTTCAGCGGCGGCGCCTGGGAGGTGATTCAGGGCTACAACAACGGCACCCACCAGAACCGTAGCTCGTTCGCCAATTACCAGTATTCGCTCGACTGGGCCCGGGTGGACGGCAACACCGCCGGCCAGCCGATCTATGCCCCGGTCTCCGGCACGATCAGTTGGATCGACCGCGGCAGCGGCGGCATGCTGATCGACATGGGCAACGGCTACGGCGTCGCCTTCTTCCACGCCACGATTGACTATTCCCTGAGCCGCGGCCAGGCGGTGCAAACCGGGCAACAGATGGGGACGATCTCGGGGCCGGGGGGCGAGGGCTACATGTCCACCGCGCACCTCGATCTGACGCTGTGGCAGCTTGCCGGCGGCGGCCACATCGCCACCCCGTTCACCGGTCAGTTCGCCATCGGCGGCATGGACTTTCCGAACACCGGCGGCGGCAATGAGCACATGGGCGTGAGAGTCACGCCGTAGCGCACGTATCATGAGATCACGGAGCGGCGCGCCAGAGCGGCGTCGCTTTATCTATTCTGATCTGAGACAGCGACGGATTTCGTGCCCGCGCCGAGGCATGCACGCTGCCGCCGGCGCTCGCGGGAGAGCAACCTTGCTCGACGTGTCCGCGGGTTGCGCTCAAGATCGAGCGCGTCCTACTCCGCGCGGTGCGGATCGAAGGCATCGCGCAAGCCATCGCCCAGCAAGTTGAAGCCGAAGACGACGAGCATGATCGCCAGTCCCGGCATCACGGCGATGTACGGTGCGCTGGTCAAGTAGCTCCGGCCGGTGCTGAGCATCGCTCCCCATTCCGGGGAAGGAGGCTGTGGCCCGAGACCGAGAAAGCTCAGACCCGAGGCGGCGAGAATGGCGGTGGCGAGGCGCACGCTCGATTGCACGATGAGCGGACCAACGATATTCGGCGTGATGTGCCGGCGGATCAAGCCCCAATCGGAGACGCCGGTTGCTCGCGCCGCCGAAACGTACTCCATCGAATTCACCAGCATGGTGCTGCCACGGGCGACCCGAGCAAAGATCGGGATTGAGCTGACGCCGATCGCAAAGACCAGGCTGCCAGTCCCCGGCCCGGTCACGGCGATGATCGTAATCGCCAGCAAGATGCCGGGGAACGCCAGTAACACATCCATGAATCGCATGAAAATGGCGTCGACGACACCGCCATACAGACCGGAGACGAGCCCGATGGCGGTGCCGACCAGGAGGCCGACAGCGACGGCACCGGCGGTTATGATGAGAGAAATTTGCGCCCCAACCAGGATACGGCTCAGGATGTCTCGGCCAAGCTCATCGGTGCCAAGCAGATGCTGTGCATTAGGCGGCTGCTGAGCGATGCTGAGGTTCTGTGCAATCGGATCGTAGGGCCGGATCACGGGCGCTAGGATCGCGATGACGATGAACAGGCCAACAATGAAGCCCCCGACGATCGCGCCGCGATTTCGGCGGAATCGAAGCCACCACCGGCTCTGGAATGGCAGCCGGACGTTCCAAATGGGCGTTGGCTTGGCGAGCGTTCTCGCATCGACCATGTCCGCGAACCTCCGGCCAGGTGTCCCGTCACCGCACCTCGGATGTCCGGTGTGGCGATGGAACGAAATCAGCGAGATCCCATCGCGATTATCCTCACCGCTCCGAGCTCAAATCGATTTCCTGGTCACGTCATGCGAATCCTGGGATCGAGCGCAAAATAGAGCAAGTCAACCGCTAGATTAACGAAGACGAACATGGCCGCCAGAATTAAGATCGTGGCCTGCACCACGGGAAAATCACGAAACTTGATGGCGTCGACGAGCAACCGGCCAAGTCCCGGCCAGGCAAACACCGTCTCGGTGATCACCGCTCCCGCGAGCAGGTTGCCGAATTGGAGTCCGACCACGGTAACGGTCGGGATCAGCGCGTTTCGAATCGCGTGACGGCCAACCACAAGCCGTTGGGCGAGCCCCTTTGCCCGTGCGGTTCTGATGTAGTCAAAGTGCATAACCTCGATGAGATCCGCCCGCATCTGGCGGGCGATGATCGCGCTGGACCCCGCCGCCAACGTGATCGCCGGCAAGACCAAGTGTTGCGGCCCGCCACTCCCCGAGGTTGGCAGCCAGCGCAACTGGACCGAAAAGAGGAGGATTAACATCAACCCCAACCAGAAAACCGGTGTGCTGACCCCGCTGATCGCGACCGCCATCAAGGCGTTATCCCAGAGGCTGTAGGGACGGAGCGCGGCAAAGATGCCGAGCATAACGCCGGCCATGGTGGCGATCACCATCGAGACGACCGCCAGCTTGACCGTTTCTGGTAGGCGATGGCGTAGCTCATCGGTCACGGGCCGGTGGCTGCGGGTCGATTCGCCGAAGTCTCCCCGCAATGCGCCACCGACGAAGGTGAGGTATTGAACATGAAGCGGCTGGTCCAGGCCGAGCCGACGACGAATCGCCTCCAGATCCGTATCACTGGCGTCCATCCCGCCAACAATCTCGGCGGGGTCGCCAGGGATTAGCTTCATGACGCCAAAAATGAGCAGCGAGACTCCGATCAGAGTCGGAATCAGCAAAACTATCCGGCGTGCGGCGTAGGCAACCATTGCTCGCTCTCCTTGCCGGCAAAGCGGGCGTAATTGAAGGCTTCGAGGGAGAGGGATGATCGACCGTCAATAACGAGCTCGGAAATGACCTGTCCCGTGATCGGGCTCAATGCGAACCCATGCCCCGAAAACCCAAAGGCGACCGTCAGATTCTCGACCCCGGGTATCGGCCCCAAAATCGGAACGTTGTCCGGGGCGAAGGCTTCGATCCCCACCCAGGTATCCGCGATGTCCGTCTCGGTCAGCGGCGGGAAGATCGCGGCCGCTGTCGTCCGGCTGCCGGTGATGCTCTCGGGGCGAATCGTGCCGCGCGGCAGCCTGAGATCTACATCACCCGGCCATCCACCACCGATCAGGTAGTTCCCCGCCCGCAGCTGCTTCAGGCTGAGCGGCCGCCGGATCGACCCCACGACCTGACGCAGGAACGCCGGACGGGCGGTGGTCAGAATCATCTGCAATCCGACCGGCCTGGTCGGCGCCTCGATTCCGATCCCCCGCAATACGTCATTCGACCACGCTCCAGTCGCCAGCACAACCCAATCCGCCGCCAGCTCTCCCTGATCGGTGCTGACTCCGGTGAGGCGGCCGCCGGTCTCGGCTAACCCGGTGACCCGGGTCTGGGTGCGCACATCGGCCCCGTACCGGGCGGCGGCGTTGGCAAAGGCGCGCGCGGTCAGACCGGGGTTTGCATGCCCATCGTTCGTCGTATAGGTGCCGGCGATCACGTGCGGCCCCAGCCCCGGCACCAGCTCGCGCATGGTATCGTGCGCCACCACGGTGATCTCAAGCCCGGCATCGCGTTGCTTCGCCACCTCGGCCTCAAGCACCGGCAGGTCGGCCTCATCCTCGATCACTTTGAGATGGCCGTTTCGATAGTAGTGGATATCGGCGTCGAGCTCGGCTTCGAGATGCTCCCAGCGAGCGATTGCCGCGATCGCCAGGGGCATCTCTCGCAAGTCCCGGCCTTGCTGGCGGACACCGCCGGCGCTGGCGCCGGAAGCGGCGGCGGCAATGTCCCATTGCTCCACCAGCGTGGTCTTGATATCCCGCTTGGCCAGGTGATAGGTGATCGAGCTGCCGACGACTCCACCGCCGATCACAATGACGTCGCTTGGCCTTCCGCTCATCGAGGCGTTCCTTTTCCGATGGATCGTTCGGATGCAGACGAGTCAAATTGCCTACGAGATTGATCCCGGCCGGGACTCGTCTGATGCCCTGAGT
The DNA here is from genome assembly GCA_030859715.1 of Chloroflexota bacterium. Taxonomy (GTDB): domain Bacteria; phylum Chloroflexota; class Chloroflexia; order Thermomicrobiales; family UBA6265; genus JACCYK01. Next base: position 53,082 of record JALZJP010000213.1, on the reverse strand, counting down.
CCCGGCCGGGAGCCTTAGGCTTTCGTCACGCCCCGGAGATCGACGACCTCTTGGGGATACATGAAGAAACCGCTGACACTGTTCTGATGGCCGACAACAGCGCGCTGACTGTGGAGGAAGAGCCAGGGCGCTTGCTCCCACCAGATACTCTGGATCTCCTGGTAAATACCGGCCCGTTCTTCATCGTCGAACGAGCGCCGACCCTCGACCAGCAGCTCATCGATCCGGGGATCGCTAAAGTTCGTGATGTTGTACTGCCCGATCGATGCCGATGAGAAGAGCCGGGTCGCCGTATAGTCGGCGCCGGGGGTCGCCCGCCCGACCATGAACGCCTGCCGTGTTTCGTCGCCCCGGATCGCGGTCTGGTAGGGGGCCCACTCCCAAACCTGCAGCTCGGTTTGGAGGCCGATACTCTGCAGATAGCCTTGGACCGCCTCTGAAACCTGCCGATCTTTCAGATACCGGCCATCCGGCGACCACTGGTTGAGTTGAAAGCCGCCACTGAATCCGGCCTCGTCCAAGAGTTGCCTCGCCCGGTCTGGATCATACGCGTAGGGCTCAAACTCAGCCCGGAACTGGATACCTGGACCAAATGGGGAGCGCGCGATATCGCCCAGGCCGCCCAGGATACTGTCGACGATCGCCTGCTTGTCGATCGCATGATTCAAGGCGTGGCGCACCGCTTGCAGGTTGAGCGGCGGGTTCTCCATCGCACAGTTCAACTCGATGCTGATCTGGTACATGCTTTCCAGGGCAAGCACCGTCAAGTTATCGTTTCCTTCGAGCGACGGCACATCTTCCGGCGAAATCTTGACCGCGATGTCCGCCTCACCGGTTTGCAACATCGCCGCTCGGGTGGCGGCTTCCGGTATCGGCCGATAGATGATTTTGCCAACCCGCGGGGCCGGACCGGCATAGCTCGGGCTCGGGGAGAACTCCGCCCGGTCGCCGGTGATCCAATCGCTGAGGACGAAGGGACCGGTGCCGACCGGCTGCTGGCCATACGTCGTGGAGTCGAACGACTCGGTCGCGGCGCGTGAGAGAATGCCGCTGCCGCTGCTGGCCAGATTGACGAGCAGATCGGCGAACGGCCCATCCGTGATGAACTGCACGTTTAAATCGTCGACCGCGACCACATCCTCGATCACGCCGAACAGCGCGGCGTGGGGCGACGCCAGCTCCGGATCCTTCACCCGCAGGAAGGTGAACGCGACATCGTCCGCGGTCAACGCCGAGCCGTCGCTGAAGACGATGTCAGGCCGCAAGGTAAAGGTCCAGATACTCCCGTCCTCACTGATCTCCCAGCTCTCGGCCAGCTCCGGAACGATGTTGTTCTCATGGTCGTAGTAAACGAGATTGTCGTACACCAGATGCAGCATACCGACCGTTGGCGTGTCGGTCACTTGCTGGGGATCAAAGGTGGTCACGTCCGTGCCCTCAACGAACACGAGCTCGCTGGCTGGCTGGGCGGATCGCCGGAACGTGGGCGCCGCAACCGCATACGACTGGCCGCGGTGCATCGGGCCCGTGGCCGCGATTGCGGCACCGGCACCAAGCCCCATCTTCGCCAATGACCGGCGCGAAACGTGGCGACCGCTAAGCAAACGGGGTAGGTCAAGAAACTGCCGGTGGTCGTGCGATCCCATGCCTGAACTCCCTTACGCCGGGTGCTCGATTGACGCACCCCGATTGATCATGGCCTGGCGCCTGTCGTTGTGGGGTAGCACCTCCTCATCGTGGTCTCGCCAACCCTGGTTGCCAAGCTGGCTATGCGGCCACCCGGCCGCGGTGTGACGAAGCTAGCAACTGAGGCACGACGGCGGAACGTGCCGACCTGGGAGCCGCATCAGCGACGCCGGTAGGTCAATCGCGCCAGGTCCGTGAGTTGATCGGGGTCATCGAGCCGGTCCAGAAACTTCTGGATATCAAGTCGCAAGATGGCTTGCGCCCGATCCAAATCGCGGTCCGTTAGGGCCTCGAGAATCGCGAAGTGGCGCGCCATACCGTCCGTAATTCCGGCTTTGACATTGTGGGGCCGGTCGAATTGATACAGGGCAACCCGCACCCGCCGAATCTGCTCCAGCAGATGATGCACAAACTCGACGAGCGTGCGGTTGGGGTTGAAATCGACAAGTTGCGCGTGGAACGTCTCGCTACCATGAACAAAGCGCAGCGCGTCATTCGTCTCGAATGCGTGCCGAGTTTCCTCGATTGGCTGGCGGAGCGTGACGAGATCCTCAGCGGTTAGCCGGTCGATGATGTCCGCGAGTGAAGCTGGTTCCAGGATTCGGCGGAGCTGATACCAATCACGAATCCTGGCGATGGTGAGGCCCGCGACAACGCAACTGCGGCCATGGGTCGTGAGCACCAGATCTTCGCTGGCAAGACGTAGCAGTGCCTCGCGGACCGGGCTCTTGCTGGTCCCAAGCTGGGCCGCGAGCTGAGCTTCGACCAACGGCGTGCCGGGAAGGAAATCGAGCTGCAGGATCGCTGCTTTGATCCGCTCATAGCAATCGGTGGTCATCGAACTGGGCGCCACCCGCCCGAGCGGCGTCAGGGAGATCGATTCCCGGGTGGTTGCCAGAGATGCGCTTTCCACAAGCGACCGCGCCACGACCTGATCTTCCTCCATGTTTACCAACCGGGGAACGAGCTGTCGAGCGAATGAGCCTTGGGCAGCGGACATTGGGGGAACGAGAGATTTGTAATATCAGATATCATATCTTGGTCATGGTGTCAAGCGCGGCGAGATGACAACACCGCTCCGAACAGCGTCATCGGACGGTACCGCAACGTTACCCAGGAGCGAAAACACGGGTCACGGGCAAGGGGAGACCTTGCCGAGGGACCCGTGCGATCTGATTCACCGTCGTAGGCAATTCACTCCGGGCTGGGTAGAACCTGCGTGGTAAACTTGCCGGGTTATGGACAGAGTCGCCCCAATTTCTCCTCAGTCCCCACTGGCGCCGCCACACCAACCGGTTGCCCACCGCCCGGTGAAACCGGTGCGGCAGGCACGGCCGCGAGCCGAACGGCCGCTCGGGCTGTACGATTTCACGTTGCCGGAGCTAACCGCCAAGCTGGAAACGATGGGTCAACCCGCCTATCGAGCCAGACAGCTCTATGCCTGGCTCTACCAGCGGCTCGCCGCCGGCTACGACGAGATGTCCTCGTTGCCGGCCGCATTGCGGGTCGAGCTGACGGCAACCTTGCCGCTGACCACGCTAACTCATGTCCGGGACCGCGCGGCGGACGCCGATCAGACCATTAAAACCTTGTATCGAACGGGTGACGGCGAGCTGGTCGAGACGGTGCTCATGCTCTACCCGGACCGGGCCACGGTCTGCGTCTCCTGCCAGGTCGGCTGCGCCGTCGGCTGCGCCTTTTGCGCCACCGGGCTCGGCGGCCTGGCCCGCAACCTCTCGGCCGGCGAGATGGTGGCGCAGGTCGTCGGCGCGGCGCGGCGGGCGCGCGCCGTGGGCCGGCCGTTGACCAATGTGGTGATGATGGGCATGGGCGAGCCGTTCCAGAACTACGCGGCAACGATGAAGTTCGTCGGCATCATCAACGACGCCGCCGGCCTCAACCTGGGCGCTCGCCGGATCACGATCTCGACCTCCGGCGTCGTGCCCCGGATCGACGCCCTGGCCGATGAGCCATATCAGGTCAACCTCGCGGTCTCCCTCCATGCCCCCACCGACGAGCTGCGCGACCAACTGGTGCCGCTGAACAAGCGCTACCCGATCGCCGACCTGATGGCGGCCTGTGAACGGTATGTCGCCCGCACCCGTCGCCGGATCTCCTTTGAGTACGCGTTGATGCGCGGGATCAACGATTCGGACGAGGTGGCGCGCCAATTGGGGAATCTCTTGCGCGGTCTGCAGATGCGCTGTCACGTCAACGTGATCCCGCTCAACCCGGTCGACGTCCTCCCCTACGAGCGCCCCGACCCGGCGGCGATCGAGCGCTTCGCCGCCAGCCTGCGTCAGGCCGGCATCGCCACCACCGTCCGCTATTCCCGCGGGGTCGAGATCGGCGCCGCCTGTGGCCAATTGCGAGCGCGGGAGCATCCCTTGGCGAATGGTTCGGCCGTCCCGGCCGCGACTGGCGATGCCGCCGCCCCTGGGGCGGCCGCGCATCACGGCGCCTCGACTCCGACCGCCGTGGCCGGGAAGTAATAGGGATCGACCCCGCCTCGAAGATTGCTGTCGCTGTCGACCAGCACCCCGGTTGGTGAGGCAAACTCGCCCAGGAAATGCGTCTCGTCCCGGACCGAGACCCGATGCCCCAGCGCCGCCAGGTCATCGCGGACGGCGGCCGGCAACCGGGCGCTGGCGATGAGGTCGATGGTCGAGGCGTCGATCCGGGGGGCGCTGATCGCGGGTTGGATCGAGAGCCCATGATCCAGGAGGTTCATCACGAGCTGGGCATGGCAGTTCATGATCCGCCGGCCGCCGCTCGATCCGACGGCGGCGACCGCCTGACCATCCTTGGCGATCACGAACGGAGCCATGTTGCTGAGCGGGGCCTTGCCGCCGGCGACCGAGTTTGGCCGCCCCGGCTCCGGGTCGAACCACATCATGCCGTTGTTGAGCAAAACGCCGGTGCCCGGCGCCATCTCGAAGCTGCCCCACAGGCTGAGCAGGGTCTGCGTCACCGACACCGCCATCCCGCCGGCGTCGATCACGCTGAGATGCGTCGTGCTTTCCCCCGCGATCTGGCTCGATCCGCCCGCGTAGTCCGGGACCGAGGCCGCCAGTTCGTGCCTCACCCCCAGGCGGTCCCGCGCCCCCGCTGTTACCTCGCCCAAGCGGTCGGGGGAGAAGCGGGCGGCTTGTTCAGCCGCGTAGGCGGGATCGGTCAGCGCCGCGACCGGCACCTCGACGAAACCGGGATCCGCCAGGTAGGCGAAGCGATCGGCGAACGCTTGGCGGAACGCCCGCGCCATCCGGTGCAGCGCCGCCGCCGAGTTGTGCTCCAGGGCGCCGGCATCCAACGCGCCGAGCAGATTGAGCGCCTCGATCAACGAGGTGCCGCCACTGCCGCCGCCGGTGGTGGCGATCGTGTGACCAGCATAGCTGGTGGTCAGCGCCGGGGTGATCGTGGCTTGGTAGCGGGCGAAATCAGCCTCGCTCAGGATGCCGTCGGCAGCGGCCAGATGGGCCACGATCGCCCGCCCGATCTCACCCTCGTAGAGGGCGCGCGGCCCGTCGGCGGCGATGCGCTCCAGCGTCCGCGCCAGGTCGGTCTGGCGCAACCAGGCTGGGTCGTTGTGCAGGATCGTCGCCGGCGGCACATCGTCGGGGCAAAAGATCGCTGCCGTCGCCGGATACCGGCGCATCGTCCCCAGCACGTTCGCGACCCGTAGCGTGGTGTGCCAGGTCACCGGGACGCCCTCGGCCGCCAGGCGGATCGCCGGCGCCATCACGCTCGCCAGCGGCAGCGAGCCGAACCGCTCCAACGCCAGGGCATGGCCGGCGACCATCCCCGGCACGGCCACCGCCCGGGCGCCGGCAACGTTGGCGTTGCCGGTCACCGCCGGCCAGCCAAAGAGGGCCTCATTCGACGGGCCGCCGGAGAGCGGGAACATCTCGGCCGTGGCGGCCCGGGCCGCGATCATCGGGAAGTTGACCACCGCCGGCGCTTGCCCCGGCGCCTGGACGACCATGTAGCCGCCACCGCCAACGCCGCTCATCCAAGGCTCGACCACGCCGACCGCGAAGGCGGTGGCCACCGCCGCATCGACCGCGTTGCCCCCCTGGCGCAAAACTTCGGCCCCCGCCGCCGCCGCCCAAGGCGACTTGGCGGCCACCATCCCGCCCGCCGCGATCGCCTCCGTCCGGTCCACCGTCCACGTCGTCCGCTCCGCCACGACCCGTCCTTTCCCCTGCCGTGCCACATGTTGTCAGGTCGCGATCATACGCGAGACCGCGATCGGTCGGGCGGTGGAGTTGGCCCAAATGCCGCCAGGCAGCATCGCTCGTGCCGCTTATCCTTGCCCACCCCAACCCCACCGCCTACGTGCGGCCGTGGCGACGGTTGACATTCGCCACTTTTCCGCTAAACTCTATGGAGTCTACTGTTTCGGTAGACAAAGCGGGGATACGGCGGATCAGGGGAGGGCATCTGGATGACGCGGTTCATCCTGCTGGCATTGTTCGGGCTCGTGGCGCAGTTGGTCGACGGCTCGCTCGGCATGGCCTACGGCCTGACCTCGACCTCGCTCCTACTCACGATCGGCATTGTCCCCGCCGTCGCCTCCGCCAGCGTCCACTTGGCCGAAGTCGGCACCACCCTGGCCTCCGGCGTCTCCCACTGGAAATTCGGCAACGTCGATTGGCGCGCCGTGCGCTGGCTGGCGATCCCCGGCGGCGTTGGCGCCTTTACCGGGGCGGTCTTCCTCAGCTCGATCTCGGCGGCGGTGATCGGCCCCTTCATCGCCGTCTTCCTCTTCCTCCTTGGTTGCTACCTGCTCGTCCGCTTCGCCATCCTGGGCGGCAAGATCACGGTGAAGCCGGGCACCCTGAGCGGTCGTTTCCTGCTACCGCTCGGGCTCGGCGCCGGGTTCCTCGATGCGGTCGGCGGCGGCGGCTGGGGGCCGATCTCGACCCCCACCCTGCTCGCCTCCGGCAAGATGGAGCCCCGCAAAGCGATCGGCACCTCCTCTACCAGCGAGTTCGTGGTCGCCGTCTGCGCCAGCGCCGGCTTCTTGATCGCCCTCGATACCAGCGTGCTGGCGTTGCCGGTGGTCGGGGCGCTGCTCCTGGGCGGCGTCATCGCCGCCCCGATCGCGGCCTGGTTGTCCCGCCGCCTCCATCCCCGGCTGCTCGGTTCCGGCGTCGGCGGCCTCATCATCCTGACCAACGGCCGCACCCTCCTGGCCGCCCTTGGCGTCGAGAGCGAAGTCCAGATGCTGGCAATCGCCGCCGTCGCCGTGGTCTGGATCGCGGCGCTGGTGATCGCGATCCGCTCGGTCCGGGCCGACGGCGGTCGTCTGGCCAGCGCCCCGGCCGACTAAGAGCGTGCGCCAAGAGGTGACCCCGCATCGGCGACGCGCGGGTCGCGTCTCCCAAATGCCGTACGCCGGGCGACCGTCGAGATCGCGGGCACCCCTCCCGCCGGATCGAAGCCTGGTTTCCAGCCGGTTGGCGCCGGGGTCCAGACGCCATCCTGGTGCTCTTCAGCGAAGCGCCGGCAGCGCACGCTGTGGCCAGGCAGGACTTCGGTCAGATCAATGTCACGCTCGACGCACATGGGCAGGGCAAATGGGCAACGGGTGGCGAGGCGACAGCCGGGCTTCGGGTTGATTGGCGATGTCGGCTCACCGGACAGCATCACGCGCTGGCGCCGGTCTCGGGGATGGTCTACTGGCGCCGCCGAAATCAAGGCTCGGGTGTAGGGGTGTCCCGGTCGCTCGAAGATGGAAGCGGTCGGCCCCAGCTCAATAATTTGACCCAGATACATGACGGCCACCCGGTCAGCCAGATAGCCAACGACGTGTAAATCATGAGAGATGAAGAGGTAGGCAAGTGAACGCTGGGCTTGCAAATCCACGAGTAGATTGATGATCTGCGCCTGCACCGACACATCCAAGGCCGATGTCGGCTCATCCAGAATCACGAGCGACGGCTCGGTCACCAGGGCGCGGGCAATCCCAACCCGCTGCAACTGGCCGCCCGAAAGCTGGTGGGGGTACCGGCGGTCGACGTCGGCCGGCAGGTGCAGGCCGCGCAAAAATTCCCGCGCTTGTTGGAGCGCGTCCCGCCGCGACGACGTGCCGCTCAGCCACAGCGGCTCCGCGACTTGCTCCCCAATCCGCATCCGCGGGTTCAACGCGTCGTAGGGATCCTGGAAGACCATCTGCATCCGAGCCCGCATCCGGCGCAGATCGTGCTCCGAGGCCCGCGTGACCGAGGTGCCGTCGAGGATCGTCTCACCGGCGGTGGGCGCTTCCAGCCGCAAAACGGTCCGGGCCACGGTCGATTTTCCGCTCCCGCTTTCGCCGACGAGGGCCAACGTCTCCCCGGACGCGATAGAAAAGCTGACGCCGTCCACCGCATGCACGTGGTCACGCGAGAACGCGTGGCCGATGCGGTAGAGCTTCCGCAGGTCACGAACCTCAACCACCGGCGGCAATGGTGTCCCTCCCGGCGATTGTTGGTTCCCGGACAACGTCTTTCCAGAAATGGCAGCGGACCCAATGATTGGCTGAGACGTGTTCCGGCGCCGGCGCCACGTCCGAGCAGAGTTGCCGCGCGTATGGACAGCGCGGATGGAAGCGGCAGCCCGTGGGCGGGGCCACGAGGCTGGGGACGGTTCCCGGAATACTGTAGAGACGGTCGCGGTCCTTGCGATTGGCGCGGCTGGCGAGCAGGCCGCGGGTGTACGGGTGGCTGGGCTGGTCGAAGAGGGCAACGACCGGCGCCCGTTCCACGATCTCGCCCGCGTACATCACGAGGACGTCGTCGCACATTTCGCCAACCAATCCCAGATCGTGCGTAATCAGCAGTTGGGTCAAGCCGAGGCGATCGCGGATGGAGCGCAGCAGTTGCACGATTTGCATCTGAATCGTGACATCGAGCGCCGTCGTCGGCTCATCGGCGATCAGCAGCTTGGGCTGGCCGGCGAGCACCTGGGCGATCATCACGCGTTGGCACATCCCGCCGGAGAGCTCGTGCGGGTAGCTCCGCAGAATCCGCGCCGGGTCCGGCAGCCCGACCTCCTGAAAGACGCGGAATGCCTCCCGCCGCACCGCATCGCCCTTCATCCCGCGATGCAGCCGCAGCACATGGTTCAGGACGTCACCGACCCGGAAGACGGGGTTGAGCGAGGCGCGCGGCTGCTGAAAGATCATCCCGATCTCGCGGCCGCGAATGGCCGTCATCCGCTTCTCGCTGAGTGACATCAGATCTTGGCCGCGAAACCACACTTCGCCGGAGACCACCTTGCCCGGGGGCCGCAGCAGACGAAGCAGCGAGAACGCGGTGACGCTCTTGCCGCTGCCGCTCTCGCCCACCAGCCCGGTGATGTGATGATTGGTGAGCGTGAAATCCAACCCATCCAGGACCCGCACGGGCGCCGCCCTGGTCGCGAACTCGGTGCGCAGCCGCCGGACATCGAGCAGCACCGCCGAGTCCCGCGTGGAAGCCGCATCCATACCCGCGATCCCTTTCCCGGCGGCAGAGCTGCTCATGTCGATTTACGTTGCGGGTCAAGGAGGTCTTGCAGCCCGTCGCCGATGAGGTTGAACGCCATCACGGCGAGGACGATAAAGAGTCCTGGGAAGAGTGAGATCCACCACTGACCGCTGATAATCCGCGAGCTTCCGGCCGCCACCATCAGTCCCCATTCGGGCGCCGGCAGCCGGATGCCGAGGCCGATGAAGCTGAGGCCGGCGGCGGACAGAATCGCCCAGCCGGGCTGCAAGGTGGATTGGACGAAGATGGGGGCCAGGCTGTTCGGCAGCAGGTGCCGGTACAGGATCCGGGGCCGCGAGTTGCCGGACGAGGCCGCCGCCACCGCGAACTGCGCCCCCTTGATGGAGAGAATGCGGACGCGCATGAGGTGAGCGTAGATGGGGATGTTGGTGACGGCGATAGCGATAATGAGGTTCAGGAAGCTGGGCCCGAGGGCGCCGGCGATGGCCATCGCCAGCACGAATTGCGGAAACGCCTGCAGCAGCTCAACCACCCGCATCAGCACGTCGTCGAACAGACCGCCCCAGAACCCGGCCACCGCTCCGATCAGACAGCCAAGCACGAGCGCGATGCCGACCGCCCCGAAGGCGATCGCCAGATCATAGCGGGCGCCATACATGACCCGTGACAAGATATCCTCGCCGAAGGGTCCGGTGCCAAACGGGTGCGACCACGACGGTGGCTGCGACGACACCCGGGGATCGGTCGCGAACGGATCGTACGGCGCCAGCAGCGGGGCAAACGTCGCCATCAGGACAAGCAACACGACGACGGCCATGCCAACGGCCGTCACCGGATTTCGGCCGAGCCAGTACCCCAGGTCCGTCCGCCAATTGATGATTGGCTCCCTGGCCACGGTCGTTGGCAGGTTGAGGGCGTCGGGTGTCGCCATCGAGCGGTGCCTTTCACCGTACGGAGAACGCAATGATGCGTTCCCCGGTTTGCGCCTATCGTGTGGTCCGTGGACTATGCCACCCGGACTCGCGGATCGAGCAGCCGGTAGGCGATATCGGCGAGGATGAACAGGACGACGTACATCGTCGCCGCGTACAGGATGAAGCCCTGGATCGCCGCGTAGTCGTTGCCGGCGATCGCATCGTAGGCATACCGGCCGAGGCCGGGCCAGGCGAAGATGTTTTCCACCAGCACCGATCCCCCCAGCAGATAACCGTAGACCACGGATGTCATGGTAATAACTGGGAGCAACGCATTCTTCAGCGCGTAGCGCATGGCGATGGCGGGCCAGGGGAGGCCGAGCGCCTTCGCCGCCGTTACGTATTGCGAATCGAGGGCGTCCACCATGCCGGAGCGGGCCATCCGGGCCAGCGGCGCCATCGCCCCGAAGGCCAGGATGACGACCGGGAGCAGCAAGACTTTGCCGCTTTCGCCGAGGGTGGCCCAATTGCCGGTCAAGATGCTATCCGGGACGTACAACCCCGTGATCTGGTCCGGCGGCCGCATCCGCGGATTCATCCGGCCGATCGGCGCGGCCACGATGTGCCACCGGTAGAACAGGAAGTAGATGGCGATCAGGGAGAGCCAGAAGACCGGCATCGCCACCCCGAACACCGAGACGAAGCGCGAAAGATGGTCAACCCAGGAATCGCGGCGCAGGGCGGCGAGCACCCCGAGCGGCACGCCGATCAGGACGGCGAGGATCATGGCGTAGGTGGTCAGCTCGAAGGTGGCCGGAAAAAATTGGGCCAGGTCCTCGGCCACGGGCCGGCTGGTGGTGAACGAGATGCCGAGGTCGCCCGTCACCACGCCCCGCATGTAGGCCGCGTATTGGACCAGGATCGGATCATTCAAGCCGAATTGGTCCGCGATGCGCTCGCGGACCTCGGCGCTGGCCATGGGCGGCACCATGCGGTCGACCGGGCTGCCTTCGATGACCACGCGGGTCAGGATGAAGACGATCAGGGTGACGCCAAACAGCAACGGGATGAGGAGCAACAGGCGGCGGATGATGTAGAGCAGGAGCTGCATGGCGTCGGTCCCCGATGTCTAGGCAAATCCGGGCCGTTCGGCTGCCGGCGGCTTAGCCGCCCCAGTCCTCCCGGAAGAGCGGCTCGTACCGGACGTAGCGATCGGCGGAGTAGAACGTGTAGCCCAGCACGTCGGCGCGGGCGACGACGATGGCATCCGGCTGATAGAGGAAGACCCACGGCGCATCCTCGGTCGCCAGCCGCTGCACCTCCCGCGACGCCTCCTCCCGCGCTTCGGCGTCGGTGCTGAGCATGTGCTCGCCGATCAGGTCCGAGACGTCCTGGTTCTCGTAAATCGCGTAATTGCAGCACTCCGACTGCAAGAGCCAGAAGAACTGGTAGAACGGGTCGTTGTTGATCGAGGTCCAGTTGTGCAAGAAGAAGGCGTGCTCCCGGCGCTGAAGCTGCTCGGTGAAGGCGGCGCCGGGCATCTCGTCAATCACGACCTCGATCCCGATCTCGCGTAGGTTGCTCTGCACCCAGACCGCGGTCTCACGCGCCTCGGCGGAGTCGTTCGGGATCGCGAGCGTGATCTCGGTCCCCTCGGCAACGCCGGACTCCGCCAGCAGCTCGCGAGCCCGGTCCAGGTCTTCGGCGTAGGTGAAGAACTCGTCGGTATGCGTCGGCATGCCGACCGAGACGGGGCTGGTCATCTGCACGCCGTACCCGGACAGCACCTGCTCGATAATCGTTTCATAGGGGATGGCGTAGGAGATCGCCTGTCGGAAGAGCTCGTTGTCGAACGGCGCCATCGTGTTGTTCATGCCCAGGTACTGGAGCGCCCGCGACGTGTTGCGGTTGACCGTGATGTCCGGGTTCCCCTCCAGCCCCGGCAAGTCGTTGCTGGAGATGCCATAGGCGATATCGACCGCTCCCGCCTGGAGCTGAGCCAGGCGGCTGGAAGCGTCGGGAATGATCTGGAGGATGATGCGGTCGTTGGCGACTTCCCGCCAGTAGTTCGGGTTCCGGGCCAGCACGATCTGGTTGCCCGGCTCGCGGCTTTCGATGATATAGGCGCCGCTTTCGGTGCCGGTCGTGTTCGCGCTCAGCCACTCATGGGCCCAGGGGTCGTCGTCGGTCATGTGCGGCTCGACGACGTTGGGATTCAGGATCGAGTGACCGAACTGGGCCATGTTGCCGAACAGCAGGTCGTTGGCGGTCGCCAGACGGAACTCGACCGTCAGGTCATCGACCACGACGATGGAGTCGGCGCCCTCGACCGCGGCCATTTGGGTCAGGGCGGCGGTGACGCCGCCCTGGCCGAAGATGCGGTCATAGGTGAACTTCACCGCATTGGCATCAATCGGATCGCCGTTGGCGAAGGTGATGCCCGGCCGGATGTGGAACGTGACCGTCAGGCCGTCATCGGAGATTTCATACGATTCGGCGACATCACCGACGAAGTTGTTTGGATCGCCGACCATGACGCCGTCCTCTTCCGTCACCTCGAAGTCGATGAGATAGGCGTAGACGGCGGTCAACACCTCCTGGGTCATGGGGTCGCCGCTCGACAGCGTCGGATCGAGGTTCTGAATATCGGACGGCACGGCGATGATGAGGGTGCGGTCGTCCTCCTGTTGGCTCGGGGCGGCGGTGACGCCGATAGCGCCTGCCAACATCAGCAACGCGACCATGATGCCGTACAAGCTTCGGAATCCGGGCTTCGTCTTCATGTCCTCTCGTCCTCTCTTCATCCGACCACTTGTTCGCGCCACCCTCGTCCTCGCGAGTGGGGTCGCGATGTCCCGGCCGATCGGCTTACTGGCGTTCCTGCCGGGTCTTCGCCGTTGCCGCCGTGTCGAGCGCCAGCGACGCTGGATCAATCACGACGCCATAGCTTTGGAGCGCGGTCTCCACGGTAACATACCCATTTTTCACATCCGCCGCCACCTCCCGCGGATCTCGCGCCAAGGGGTTGCCCCAGCCGCCCCCGGTCGCCGTGATGAAACGCACGAGATCGCCTTCATGCAGCGGATGGCGGGCCAGGGTGCCGGTGCGGACCGCCGGGGTCTCCTGCCCGGCCGGCACGATCTCGATCCGGTTCGGGGAGCCGTCCTCGCCGCCGGCGACGCCCCACGGGGCGCGATGGTGGCGACCGAAGGTGGCGGTCACTTGGCCGCCGGCGGGATCGAGCAGCCGGTACTCTTTGACGACGCCGAGGCCGCCCCGATGGGCTCCCGCTCCGGCCGCTGTGTCCGTGTCGAACCCGTACCGCTCCATCCGGATCGGATAGCGTGTCTCGATCACTTCCATCGGCAGATTGTAGGTCTCGCCGTTCCCCACCGGATGTTGTCCCTGTTGGCCATCGGCCTCCGCGGCCGCCCCCCAGCCGCCCAACTGCGGTTCGACCACCAGCCAATACTCGTCGTCGCGCTTGCCGCTGATGATCGAGGCGCAGGTGCTCAGTTGGTGCCCGGCGGAGATCCGGTGCGGCAGGTGCTCGGCGAGCGCCCGATAGATCATGTCGCCAAGGATGCTTTTGTACTCCCAGTGGATCGAGACCGCGGCGGGCCGCGGCGCGGTAAAGATGGTGCCTTCCGGAACGATGGCCTCCACTGGCGCGAAGTTTCCCTCGCTCACCGGGCCGTGGGGGTCGCTGATGATCTTGAACACCGTGCGGGCCTGCGCCTTCACCCCAACCCCGGTGCCGTTGATGGCCGAGGCGACGGGGCCGCGGTTCCCGGACACGTCCACGATGAACGTGTCCTCGGTGATCGTGATCGTCAGGTGGACGGGGATGGGCGCCCGGCCGGCCATGTCGTTTTCCATGACGTCGTGGATTTCGAAGGTTCCGTGCGGTAGCTCGGCCAGGGCTTGGTAGGCGCGCGCGGTCCCTCGCCGGACGTGCTCGCCCATGGCGCTCCGCACGCGGTCGGTTCCATACTTCGCGCAGAGCCCAACCACCCGCCGGCCGCCAACCCGCAACGCGGCGGCCTGGGCGAACAGATCACCGAGGGTGTCATCCGGGGTGCGCACATTGGCCTCGATCAGATCAACCAGCGCCTGATTCAAGCTCCCGCGTCGATAGAGGTGAACGCACGGGAAGAGCAGGCCCTCTTGAAAAACCTCGGTCGCGTCGGCGCTCCAGGAGCCGGGATCCTTGCCGCCGATTTCGGTCCAGTGCGCTTTGTTGACGCCGAGGGCGACCAGCTCCCGCTCATGGAAGATCGGGTAGATGAGGTTGACGTCGGAGAGATGGGACCCGTTCGCCGTCCAGGGATCATTCGTGATGAACAGGTCGCCGGGCTCGATCCGCCCGCCAAATTTGTCAAGCACCTCCTTGACCGCGAAGTGGAGCGTGCCCAGGAAGCCGGTCACGCCGTTGTCCTGGGCGATCAGCTCCGCCGCCGGCGAATAGATGCCACAGGCGTAGTCCAGCACCTCGTAGATGATCGGCGACTTCGAGGTCCGCCCGAGCGTGATGAACATTTCGCGGGCGGCGGCGGAGAGGCCGTCGAGAATGATTTCGGTCGTGAACGGGTCGTCATGGTCGCCCGTTCGCTCCGCTGCCGGCGGTACTGCCACGGCTTACCCTCCCCCACCGAGGCCGGTATCGACGATCAGGTTGCCCCAGCGGTCAACGTCGACCGTCATTCCCGGATAGACAACCGTGGTGGACGCCACTTCTTCAATGATGGCCGGACCCGCGATCCGGGCTCCCGCTCCCAGGTGGGCGCGATCATAGACAGCGGTGTCCTGGCGCCCCTGATCGTCGAAATCGACGATCCGTTGGCGGGTCGGCTTCACGGCGCCCTGCTGGGAGGCGAGGGGTGCCCGGCGTGGTTTCTGAACCTGACCAAAGACGGTGACGCGCAGATTGACCAGCTCGATGGCCGAGCTGAGGCGGAACGTGTACTTCTGCTCATGCGCCGCGTGAAACCGCCGTTCGACCTCGCGGAGGCCGACGCCGGTCAGGGCGCCGCCCATCACGGGGACGCTGACGGTATGCTCCTGGCCTCGATAGCGCATGTCCGCCGTGCGGACGTGGCGAAGCCGCGCCGGGTCGAACCCTTCTCGCCGGTAGGCGTCCGTCGCGCCCGCCTCCATCGCCGCGAATTGGCCGGTCAGTTGCCCGAGATCCACCGTGTCGGTGCGGCGCACATAGGTCTGGATGGTGTCACGCCGGAGATCGGTGGTGAGCATGCCGTGGGCGCTGAAGTGTCCCGGCGCGACCGGGACGATCATGCGGCCGATCTGAAGCTCGCGCGCCAGGTAGGCGCCATGCACAGGGCCGCCGCCACCCATCGCCAGGAGCGCGAAGTCACGCGGGTCGTGGCCGCGCTGGACCGACACGATGTTCAGGGCGTTCATCATGTTGGCGTTGACGAGCCGGATGACCCCGAGCGCCGCGGCTTCCGGCGAGAGGCCGAAATGGCTGGCGAGCGGATCGAAGGACGCCCGGGCTTTCTCAAGGCTGAGCGGCATCTTGCCGCCGAGGAACCGCGCCGCGTCGTACCGTCCAGCCACCAGGTGGGCGTCAGTGACGGTCGGCCGCGTCCCGCCCCGGTCATAAGCGGCGGGCCCCGGCTCGGCCCCCGCGCTTTGTGGCCCCACGCGCAGGGCGCCGGTTTCATCAAGGTGGGCAATGGAACCGCCGCCGGCGCCGATCTCGACAATATCGATGACCGGCACTTTCACCGGATACCCCGCCGTCCGCGGGGTCCACTCCAGCTTGTAGTCGGTCGTGACGTTGACCTCGCCGCCGGCGATCAGCGAGGTTTTGGCGGTCGTGCCGCCGATATCGAGCGTGATCAGGTTGGGCGTCCCCATCAGCCGGCCGAGCGCCGCCGCCCCGATGACGCCGCCAACCGGTCCCGACTCGACCAGGTTGATCGGGGCGGCCCGCGCCGCCGCGACCGTGGCCGAGCCGCCATTCGATTGCATGACGTGAAAGGTCGCGTCGATCCCGATGCCGATCAGGCTGTCCTCGATCACCGTCAGGTAACGTGAGGTGAGCGGGCCAATGTAACTATTGAGGACCGCGGTGCTCGACCGTTCGTACTCGCGAAACTCTCGCGTGATCTGATGCGACAGGGTCAGGTACGCCTCCGGCAGCAGCTCGCGGATGATCTCGCCGGCCCGCCGCTCATGCGCGGGATTCGCGTAGGCGTGGAGGAAGCAGACGGCGACCGCGGTGACGCCTTCCTGGCGAAAATACGCCGCCGCGCGACGCACGTCCGCCGCGGCCAGCGGTTCGACGATCTCGCCACGGGCGTCCATCCGCTCGCGGATGTCGAGCCGGAGGTGCCGCGGCACGAACGGTTTTGGCTTCTGGTACAGCAGGTTGTAAATGTCGGGCCGGTTGCCGCGGGCGATTTCGAGGACATCGCGCATGCCGTGCGTGGTCAGCAAGCCGACCTTCGCCCCGTTGCGCTCGGTGATGGCGTTGATGACCACCGTCGTGCCATGCACGAACCGCACGATCGCCGGGGCCGCCACACCCGACTCGCCCAGGGCAGCGAGAATCCCTTGTTCGAGCCGGCCCGGCGTGGTGGAGACTTTGGCGAAGCCAAGCTCCCCGGTTTCCTCGTCCAGGTACGTGAGGTCCGTGAACGTGCCCCCAATGTCGGTCGCGACGCGAATGCCCATGGAATTGACCTATTCCGGATGAATGCGCCGGCTAGCGAACCACCGCGCCGGCGCGGCGCTACCCGTTGTCCGCCATGTTGTCCGAGATGGTTACCCCATACACCTCGCGGGCGACGTCGGGTTTCATCACGCCCGCCCGCACGTCGCGGCGCACCTGCTCGGGCGGCCGGTTGCTGGGATCGCCCCAGCCGCCGCCGGCGCCGGTCCGGATGCTGATGACGTCGCCTTGCTGCAATTGGAGACGGGCGACCTTGGCGAACGGCCCTTCGATGGCGCCGCCGGCGCGCCGGATGAGCGCGTAGTTGTTGCCGCCCTCGTGGCCGCCAGCCACGCCCCACGGACGCTCTTTGTGTCGCCCCAGGGTGATCGTCAGTGCTCCGCCAGCCTCGTGTAGCATCTTGTACTCGCGGATGCCGCCCCGCCCGCCCCGGAACTCACCTTCGCCGCCCTCGTCGTCGGTATTGAGGGCGTAGCGGCAGACCTCGAGCCCGAAGCGTTGCTCCACGACTTCGATCGGCGGGTTATAGGTTTCACCGTCGCCGACGCAGAACATCGCGGCGGGGCCGTCGCCGTCCGCTTTGGCGCCCCATCCTCCCACATGCGGCTCGACCATGATCGTGAACTGGTCGGTATCGGGATGGGACGTGGTCGTGATGCAGGCGCCCACGGTGTTGAAGTGCCCCGCCGGCAGCCGTTCCGGCATGTGGGGGGCGAGGGCGCCCCAGATCAAGTCGGTGATGTACATCAGCGATTCCCAATAGCAGGCCGTGGGGGCCGGCCGCTGGGCGGAGAAGACGGTGCCCGGCGGGCAAATGATCTTCACCGGGCGGAAGATCCCTTCATTGACCGGGTAGCGCGGCTCGGCCACCGCCAGCCACAGGCCGCGGACCCCGGTGACGAGTCCGGTGTAGGAAGTATTGATCGGTCCCCGCGCCTGGGGCGCGGAGCCGGTGAAGTCGCAAATGAACTCGTCGTCCGTGATGGTGACCGTCACCCGCACCGGCAGCGGATCGCCGCCAAAACCATCGTCATCAATGTTCATGCGCATGGTGAACTCGCCCTTCGGCATCCGCTTCAAGGCGTTATAGGCGATCTGCTCGCCGTGGCTCAGCATCGCCGAGATCGACTCCTGGACGGCGTCGAGCCCGTAGCGATCGCAGAGCTCGGCCAGGCGGCGACCGGCCAGGCGGAGCGACGCGGCCTGGGCGTAGAAGTCGCCCATGGTCATGTCCGGGGTGCGCACATTGGCCCGGATCAGATCGACGATCGCCTCGTTCGGCTCGTCGTCCTCGAAGACCTTGATGCACGGAAACTGCAAGCCTTCCTGGAAGATCTCGGTCGAGTCGGTGGTCCAGGACCCGGGCGACATGCCGCCTACCTCGGTCCAGTGCGCCTTGTTGGCGGAGAAAGCGATCAATTGATCCTGATAGAAGATCGGCATCACCATCGCCACATCGGACAGGTGGGTGCCGCCGCCGCCATAGGGGTCGTTCACGGCGATGATGTCGCCGGGACGCAGCCCCTCCTGGCCGAACTTTTCGAGGACGGAGCGCACCGATTCGGTGAGGACGCCGATGAAGAGCGTCACCCCGTTCCCCTGGGCGATGGTATTGGCGTCGGCGTCGGTGATGCCGACCGCGTAATCCAGGACTTCGTAGATGATCGGGCTCATGCTGGAGCGAGCGGTGGCGATGAACATTTCCTCGCCGATCGCATTTAGGCCCGACTTGATCACCTCGATCGTGAAAGGGTCCGTTTGGGTGTGGGTAATGGTCTGTGCCATGATCAGGCCCCCAGCGCCAAGAGTACATTGCCAAGCCGGTCGACGTGGGCGCGTTGGCCGGGATGAACCACCGTGGTCGCCGAGGGCTCCTCGATGATCGCCGGACCGCTCACGACCTCCTCGGCGGGCATCTCCTCGCGGGCGTAGACCGTTGTCTCGAAAACCCCATCGTCGAAGGCGACGCGGCGTATCTGCTTGGGAGCCAGTCGCGCCCCCGGCCGTGGCGCGTACGCGGCGAGATCGGGGGCGGGCTGGCTGACGATGGCGGTGATCTGGAAGTTCACGAACTCGATCCCCGTCTCCAACCGGTAGGTATAGGCGCGTTCATGCGCCTCATGGAATCGCGCTTCGATGCCGGCGCGGTCCAGCTCGCCGCCGAGCGGAATACGCACCGTGTGCTCCTGCCCCGCGTATCGCATGTCGACAGAGCGGACATAGGTGAGCCGGTCGAGCGGATACCCGGCGGCGGCCATGAAGGCGTGGGCCTCGGCCTCGATCTCGCCAAAGAGCTCGTCGATTTCGTCGAGGGTGTCGTCGTCGCCGCGAATGACGCGGGTCCGAATAAAATCCTGCGTCGGCTCGGAGACCAGCATGCCCCAGGCGCTGAAGGTGCCGGGGCTGATCGGGATCAGCACCTGCCCGATCCGCAGCTCACGGGCGAGGGCGGCGGCGTGCATCGGACCGCCGCCGCCCATCGCCACCAAGGTGAAATCGCGGGGATCGTAGCCGCGGCGAACCGACACCAGCTTGATGGCGTTGACCATGTGGCCGTCGGCCACCCGAATCACGCCCAGCGCGGCGTCGGCGACGGAGAGGCCGAAGTGCTCGGCGATCGGCGTCATGGCCTTGGTGGCCGCCTCGACGCTGACGGTCAATGCCCCGCCCAAGTAGTACTCATGGTTGATCCGGTTCGTGATCAGGTTGGCATCGGTCACCGTTGGCTCGGTGCCGCCTTGCCCGTAGCAGGCCGGGCCGGGAACGGCGCCGGCGCTTTGCGGGCCAATCCGCAGGGCGCCGGCCTGGTCGATCCAGGCAATGGACCCGCCACCGGCGCCGATCTCGACAATGTCGACCACCGGCACCTTGATCGGATACCCCGCGTGGTACTGGTCGCGGGCGATGCGGTACTCCGTCGAAAATTTGACCTCACCCTGGTCCACCAGCGAGGTCTTGGCGGTGGTGCCGCCGACGTCGAGGGTGATCAGATTCTGGAGGCCGAGGCGCTCGGCGATGATACGGGCGCCGATGACGCCGCCGACCGGCCCCGATTCCACCAAATGGAGCGGTTGTTCTTTCGCCACCGCGAACGTATTGGTGCCGCCATTGGATTTCATGACGTACAGCGTCGAGGCCACGCCCAGCCCGCCCAGGGCCCGTTCCAACCGCTCCAGATACCGCGTGGTCACCGGCTGCACATAGGAGTTGAGGACGACGGTCTGGGTGCGTTCGTACTCACGCCACTCTTTGGTGATGTCGGACGAGATCGAGACGTAGACATCCGGCAGCAGGTCACGGAGGAGTTCCGCGCACCGGCGCTCATGGGCCGGGTTGGCGTACGAATGCAAAAAGCAGACGGCAACGGCCTCGATCCCCTGGCCGCCGATCGCTTCGGCCACCGCGGCGACATCATCCTCGTTGAGCGGTTGCTGGACCTCACCTTTGTAGGTGAGGCGTTCACCGACCTCGAACCGCCATTCCCTGGGCACGAACGGCGGCTGTCGATCAAACCGCAGGTTATAGAGATCCGGCCGGTTGGCGCGACCAATTTCGAGCACGTCACGAAATCCCGCCGTCGTCACCAGGGCCGTTTTGGCGCCCTTGCGCTCCGTCAGCGCGTTGATGACGACTGTACAGCCATGCACGAAGAGCGAGATCGCCGCCGGCGACACCGGCGATTGCGCCAAAGTGTCGAGGATGCCGCGGGCAAAATCCGGCGGCGTCGAGGGCGACTTGGCGAAGCCGACCGCGTTCGACGCCGGGTCAAGATACACGAGGTCGGTAAAGGTCCCGCCGATATCCGTCGCGACACGCACGTTGGCATCCCCTCCCGAACCTCGGGCCGATCGATGGTCGGCCCGATCACGCCATCCTGCCACGGATTGCGGGACCGGCCCAGTGGTCGTGGCGAACGACGCGGGACGTGGCTGACCGCATTCATCGGCCGCCGTTCGCGGGCAGGTCAAGGAGATCCCAGGCTCACCTTTCCCTTGGACCAAACCGGGGAGCCGGTCAGGTTGCCGTTAGCGACTGAGGTCCGTCGCCTCCACGGCGCGAACGATTAGGTTGATATCGGCCCGCGTGGGGTCGACCCAGACGCCTCGATTGCCGCTGCCGATGACCGCGGCCCACTCACCGCCGTAGACGACCAATGCCCGATACGGCATCGCGTCGCTCCCCGTTGCCCGCGCGCAGACATCGGTGAATCCAGGCGCCACGCCATTCACGGCGGCGCCGTATCGGGCCACGACCGTCGCCAGCTCTCGTGGCAGGTCGAGTGTCGATTCGACGTTGACCAACGTCCCATCCGGGGTCCATTCCATCGCTAGGGCGACGCCGTCCAAGCCACTAAGCTGGCGGACCTGGTTCACCTCCGTGGGCCGGGCCGGGCTAGCCGAGAGCGTGGTCTTGGCGCGGTCCGCCATGCCAAGGGCGGTGGCGATCGCGGCGCCCGCGACATATTTAATACTCGTCCGCCGTGACAGGGTGCGCGCGATAACGGTGCCGAGGGCGTTCAGGTTGGGAGCATGCATGGCCGTCTCCTGGCATCTGATCAGGCGGGACGTGAGCAGCCGCGTTGCTATTCAGCATAGGGCCGATTGGACTGATGTCAACCAGCCCGGCGAACCCGGTTCCGGCGATCTCCAGTAGCGACGCCGTGGACAGGCGGAGCCGTGACTGGGCGGTCCAGGCAACGTGAGGCGAGTGGACTCGTTGTGCCTGTGCAAACCCGCCGCCGAGTCACCAAATGAGTATTTCTACCTATATCAAAAACCCATCCTCGATGCTATATTGCGAACAGATTCAGCGAGACATTGCAACGCGAGCAGCAGTGGTCTTAGCGGCTCGGGCGCCACGCGGCGTCGAGGCTCAAGGAGCCGTCGCCATGGCAGATCGCTTTCTTTCCGAGCGGTACGCGTACCGAGATTCGCCGCCAGACCCGGTGCCACGAGCCAGTGCCCGGGAAGCGCCGGCGGAAGTCCAAGCGCATGCCCATGTCCTGCGTGGCAACCAGGCGTTCGCCGCGGCCAACTTCGCCGAGGCGCTCACGGACTACCGTCGTGCCTGGGCGCTTCTGCCGACGCTGGTTGGCCGGACATGGTCGGCGAGCATGGGAGACATTGAGGATACGTCGCTGCTCGCGGTGGATCTCTTCGACGTCATGGTTTCCGCCAGCATCCAAATCCTACGCCTGCGGGAGGCCGCCGGGCCCGAGGTGCCGATCGTCGCCGCGATCGCGCCGCCCGCCGAGTTTTGGCGGCTCGGCGGCGATCGTGGCCGGCAACCGCGACCATCGGACGTGGCGTATGAATTCGCGCTCGGGGCTGTCCGCGCCGGTGAGCTTGACGTTGCCCGCCAGCACCTCGCCACCGCCCTCTGGCGCTCGCGTCGCCACCCGTCGGCCCAGGCCGACGCCCGCAACCTGGCCGGGGTGCTCGCCACCGTAACCGGCGATTTGGCGTCGGGACAAGACCAGTTTCAGGCGGCGGCGGCGCTCTACCGCGCGGCTGGGAGCGCCGACGGCGAAGCCGCGACGAAATACAACGCTGGCGTCGTGGCGGCCTTGGCCGGAGATTTTCAAGCGGCTTGGGATCACCTGATCGACGTCGCGCATGCGCCATTCCTGGGTATGACGTGGCAGTTGTCCCGGAGCACCTTGCCCGGGGTTGCCTCCTTCTCCCTACTGATCGATGCTCCCGGTCTGCCATTGATGACCCGGGCGGAGGACGGCCGCTGGCAGAAGGTCTCCAGTGCCGGGGTCGCGCCGCCACGCGCGGAGTTCCGCCTGGCCCTCGATGGCGCGGTCGCGCGGGTCGATCTTGAGCACGGGCGTGATGCGGCGCTCGTGGCGAGTCTGTTCGAGCGGCGGGTGCAGGCAACGACATTGGCCGCGCTCGATACGCGCGCGCGGTATCTGCCGTCGTTCATTGCGCATCTCGCGCATGTGCAAGGATTCATGCTGCCGCTCGCGCTCGGTGAGACCTACGCGGCCCTGGGCGACGACGAACGGGCTGAAGCCTATCTCATCAAAGCCAGGGACTATCGTTACCTCAACCGTGGGATTGAGCGGCCCTATGTCTGGCGAACGCTGGCCACGGTCTATCGGGACCGGGGCCGGTCGTTCTTCCTCAATGGCCGCCTCAAAGAGGCTCGCTCGGCGTTCAGCCGCATGGCTCCGCCTGGGCCCTTCGGGGGGCCGCGGTCGTCAAGCCCGCTCTACTCAGGGGCGTTCGCGGACGTTGGTCCCGAGGCTCGGTCGCTGCTCAACACGGACGACCCGAGCGCCCATACCGGGCTTGGCCCCGGCAGCCAGACGCTGCTGCTCGATGCCGTCGCCCACCTCCATCGGCTCGACCATGCGATTGATCGCTTCGGACTGATGCCGCGAACGGTGGGTGCTGGGCCGTGGCGGGCACTCCAGCGGACCGCGCGGACAATGGCGCGGCGCGTTCGCCAGGTGGAGTCGATCGCGGACGCGTTCGAGCTGGCGCTCGCCCGAGGTGAGCTGACGCGGGCGACGTTGGATCATTTCGTGAACGCGCATACCGTCGCTGTCGGCGTCGAGGCGGAACGGCTGCGGGAGGCCGAGGCGGCGCTGGCGATCGCGCGGACTGGCGCCGCCGGCCTCGAGACCCGGCAGACCGCTGTCCGCCAGACAATCGAGCGGTTCGAAGGCAGTCCGCGCTTGCGCCAGCGGTTGTCACTTCGGCGTGGCGTGGGCGCCCGTCGGGGCGAGACGCCGCCACTGGGAGTGACGCCGGCGAGTGGCAGTCATGCCGCGCGGGTCCGGCCATCCGCGGGCCATGGCCAAGCGAGCCGAAATGAAGAGTTGAGCCGACTGCGGGAGCAGACGGCGTGGCTCACCGCCGCGCGATCGAGCGTCGAGCGGCAGGCGGACGTGGCGCGCCGGTTGGCGAACGACGCTACCAATCAACTCAACGTGGCGCGCTCGCGGCTGGAAACGGCGCGGCGCCTCGCCGACTCGCGCGATGGTCAACCGCTGACATCCGAGCGGCTCGCGACGATGCGCCAGATGCTCCGCGAGGTCCGCGGGCGCGGCATGGAGGTCGCGGTCGGCGCGATCGAGCTGATGGAGACCGTGGTCGCGTTCGCGCCTGGCGCGGCCGGAGACCAGTTGCCGGTGGGCAATGCTCGCCGCGAGGAACGGTTCGCCGAGCTGAGCCATCTGCTTGCCGATCTTGAACCGCTCGTCGACCAAGAACGTCCGCTCGAGCCATCGCATTTGGCGGACCAGCGGCTCCCCATGCGGTTGACGTTCTCGCTCGCGGAACGCTGGCCATGCCTGTTCGCGGGCCAATTCTGGGAAACGGGCCGCATCGAGTTCGAAACGCTCCTCGCCGACATCGATCGCTTCTGTCCAGGAACCTGCATGGCGACCCTGCGCCAAGTGACGATCGAGCTCGACACCGAAGACGTGACCGCGCGCTGCCACGCCACCCTGACGCGATCCGGCATCGGGTCATATCGAGACCGTGACGGGACCGTCCGCTTCCAGGCGCGGGCGCCCGAGCGCCTTGCCATCACGAATTACGGCGCTCGTTTGGATGACGCTGGCGCCGAGGCGCTCTCCTTCACGCCGCGCGATGCCTTCGCCGGCGCTCCCGTCGCTGGCGGCTGGGTGTTCGAGGTCGCGCCGACGCCCGATCACCTCGCGCCCGGCGCGATCGCCGATATCAAGCTGGCGCTCGATTTTGACGCCTACCACGATCAGGCGCTGGTCGCTCAGGCGGCGGCGCGGCCGCTCCTGCCCGAGGTCAATGAGCATGCCCTCGGCTTCTGGCTGAAGGCGCGATTCCCGAACCCCTTCTCTCTGCTGCGCACGACCGGCGCGGTCTCGTTCCCGATCGATCCACTCGCTCTTCCCGGCGCGCATGCGGAACCGCGTCTGGTCGATGCCTACGTGCTGATCGATGCCGGTCCAGCCGCCGCGCCCCACGGATTGGTCTTGACCATCGGCAGCGCGACGGGCGGCGTGACCGCCGAGGATACGGTCGATCCCGATGGGCTGATCCAGACGAAGCGCGAGGCGGCGCCGTTGAACGCGTTGCGCGGTCAGCATCTGGTCGATACCTGGACCGTGCGGTGCGATCGTGACCGGAATGCGGCGATCTTCGCCGCCGGCTTCACCTGGGCGGATATCCAAGATATCCATTTCCTCGCCGACTACTCATACACCGTGCCTGAAGCCGTGGCGATGCCACACGCCGCCGGCGCCCCGGCCGCGGGTATTCCGGCCGCTGGCCGGGCCCTCGTCCCGGACGGAGGGAAACATGGTCCTCATCGTTCGGTCTGACGTGATCGCGGCCGCGATCACGCATCGGCGTGGCCGGCCCCGCGTGGGATACCGGTGAACGCCGACGCGCCGCTGCCCCGAGCCGACGCGACGCCGCCCGCCGGCGCGATGTCGGATGCCGCGCCGGCCACCGCCCCAAGCGCGGGGCGTGCGGCGGAGGTCGATCAGGGACGCTATCAGGCGCCGCGAGTAACGTTGCCCAAAGGTGGCGGCGCCATCCGCGGCATCGGGGAGAAGTTCTCGGTCAACTCGGTCAACGGCACCGCGTCGCTCACCGTGCCGATTCCCGTTTCACCGGCGCGGAGCGGCTTTGGCCCGCAACTCACCTTGACGTACGACTCCGGCGCCGGAAACGGACCCTTCGGCGTTGGCTGGAGCCTTGGCTTGCCCAGCATCACGCGGAAGACCGACAAGGGATTGCCGACCTACGACGACGCCGGAGAATCGGATGAATTCGTGCTCTCTGGCGCCGAGGATCTCGTTCCGGTGACCATGTCGCCGCCGCTGCCCGACCGTGAGTTGAATGGCGTGCCGTACGCGGTGATCCGGTATCGCCCGCGCATCGAGGGGCTGTTCGCTCGGATCGAGCGGTGGACCGCCCGCGCGACTGGCGAGACCCACTGGCGATCGATCAGCCAGGACAACATCACCACGCGCTATGGCCTGACGGCGGAGAGCCGCATCGCCGATCCGGATGATCCCCGACGGGTCTCCAGTTGGCTGATTTGCCAGAGCCACGACGACAAGGGCAATGCCGTCATCTATTCGTATCGGCCGGAGAACGCGGCGCGGATCTTCGAGGCCGCCGGTGACCAGCCGCCAGCGTTCGCGCATGAGCGCAATCGTGACCCGGGCGACTCGCCGGCCGATCCCCGCTCCGCCAACCGCTATCCATGGCGCATCCGCTATGGCAATCGGGCGCCGAATCGCGATGCCGCGTGGCAGGCGACCGATCCCGCCGCCCTCGATGACAACGATTGGATGTTTTCGGTTGTCTTCGATTATGGCGACGATCACTACTCGGAGCAGGTGTCAGACGAGGCCGAGGTCTTCGCGACGGCGCGGGCGGCCGCGCCGGCAGACAACCGGTGGCCGGCGCGGCCGGATCGATTCTCGTCCTACCGGGCCGGGTTCGAGGTGCGCACCTACCGGCTTTGCCGCCGCGCCCTGATGTTCCACCACTTCCCGGCCGAGCTGGGCATCGCCGACTGCCTGGTGCGGGCGACCGACTATGGCTATGCGGAGAATCCCGTCGCCACGACGTTGAGCAGCGTGACGCAATCCGGATTCACGCGCGTGCCGGAGCCCACGAACCAGCACCGCTATCGCAAGCGGTCGCTGCCGACGTTGGAGCTCGGCTATAGCCGCGTTCCCACCGGGGCGGAGCTTGCCGATCAGCCAATCGCGGAATTCGATGGGGCGGACCTCGACCATCTCCCTTATGGCGTCGATGGCGCGGTCTACCAGTGGCTCGATCTTGATGGGGAAGGCGCTCCCGGCATCCTCACCGAGCAGGCGGACGCCTGGTGGTATACGCGCAATATGAGCGCGAACAACGTGGACGACGCCGGCCGGAGCGTCGCCCGATTCGGGCCGGCCGAGCTTGTGCGCGCCAAACCCAACGCTAGTCTGGGTCGCGGCGGGGCACAGTTCATGGATCTCGCCGGCGACGGCCAGAACGACCTGGTGCAAATGGACGGGCCGGCGCGAGGGCTGTATGAGCGAACGAGTGACGCCGGTTGGCACTCCTTCCGACCCTTTGTCGCGTGGCCCAATGTCGACCCGAACGACCCGCGCCTGCGGTTTGTCGATCTCGACGGCGACGGCCTCACCGACATCCTGGTCGCGGAGCATGAGTCGTTCCGTTGGTATCGCTCGCTGGCCGAAGACGGGTTCGCCGGCGGCCGGCGAACCCCGGTCTCCCTGGATGAGGAAAAAGGGCCGC
The DNA here is from genome assembly GCA_030859715.1 of Chloroflexota bacterium. Lineage (GTDB taxonomy): Bacteria > Chloroflexota > Chloroflexia > Thermomicrobiales > UBA6265 > JACCYK01. The sequence goes on along the minus strand of JALZJP010000213.1, from coordinate 26,051 downwards.
GGCTGACGTTCGCCGATGGCACCAACTCCGTCTATCTCGCCGATATGTCGGGCGATGGCCTCAGTGACCTGGTCCGCGTTCGCAATGGCGAGATTTGCTACTGGCCCAATCTGGGCTATGGGCGCTTCGGCTCCCGGGTCGTGATGGATGACGCGCCCTGGTTCGACGTTCCCGAGTTGTTCGACCCGCGGCGCATCCGGCTGGCGGACATCGACGGCTCTGGCGTCACCGACGTGATCTATCTCAGTCGTGACGGGGTGCGGTTGTACTTCAACCAGTCGGGCAATCGGTGGAGCGCGGCCGCCACCCTGCCGCGATTCGCCCCGCTCGACAATCTGGCCACGGTGCAGACCGTCGATCTGCTCGGGTCGGGCACCATCTGCCTCGTGTGGTCCTCCCCCCTGCCCAGCCGGGCCCGGCGGCCGATGCACTATCTCGACCTGATGGGCGGCACCAAGCCGCATCTGCTGCAAACCATCAACAACAATCTGGGCGCGGAGACTCGCCTCGACTTTGCGCCCTCGACCCGCTTTTACCTGGACGATCGCGCCGCGGGCACACCCTGGGTCACTCGGCTCGCCTTCCCCGTGCAGTGTGTCGCGCGAATGGAGACGATCGACTGGATCAGCCGCAACCGCTTCGCGACGACCTACTCCTACCATCATGGCTATTTCGATGGGGAGGAACGCGAGTTTCGCGGTTTTGGGCGGGTCGAGCAGCGCGATAGCGAGACGTTCGCCACGCTCACGGCAGCGGGCGACATGCCCGCGGCGGGCAATCTCGACGCCGCCGCTCACGTCCCGCCGATGCTCACCAAGACCTGGTTCCACACCGGCGCCTACCTCGAGCGCGAACGGGTCTCGCGCCTCTTCGCGGCCGAGTACTCGCCACCCACCGGGGAGGACGGTGACGTCGCCGCCCCCTGGTCGCTCGCGGACACGCTGCTCCCCGCCGGATTGACGGTTGCCGAGGAGCGTGAGGCGTGCCGCGCCCTGAAGGGAATGATGCTGCGGCACGAGACGTTCGCGCTCGATGGGAGTGAGCGCGAACATCGTCCCTACACCGTGGTTGAGCAGAACTTCGCGATCAAGCGCTTGCAGCCGAGAGCCGGCAACCGGCACGCCGTCTTTCTCACCCATCCCGCGGAAGCGATCACCTTCCAGTACGAGCGCAACGTGGATGACCCACGGATCGCGCATGCGCTGACGCTTGAGGCCGATGCGTTCGGCAACGTGCTGAAGTCGGCCGCGGCCGGCTACCGCCGACTCATCGATCCCGACCCGAGTGAGCTCACCTTGCCAGCGGACCAGGAGCGCCAGACGACGACGCTCGTGACCTACACCGAGCACACCTTCACCGACCCGATCAGCGACGCCGCGGACGACTATCGTGCCCCGTTGCCCTGCGAGAGCCGGACCTATGAGCTAGTGGGCTACGCGCCGGCCGGACCCGACATACGCTATCAGCCGGCGGACTTTGTCACGCCCGCGGCTGATGCCGTCCGTGGTCCAGATGACGGCGAATTTTCGCGGCTCGATCACCGCTACGAGACGGAAGTCGCCTACGAGACGACGACAGCGGCGACAAATCAACGACGCCTCATCGCCCATACGCGAACCGTGTACCGGCCGGATGACCTCGGCGGCGCCGCCCTTGATCCCCTGGCGTTGCTGCCGCTGGGTCAGGCGGGAACGCTGGCGCTCCCGGGCGAGTCGTATCAGCTCGCCTTCACCCCGGGGCTCCTCGCCCAGGTCTATCAGCGGCCCCTGGATGCGCTGGCGCCGGCGGATGCGCCGCCGCCCACGCCGCTCCTGCCCGCGCCGGCCGACGTGCTGCCGGTCGATCCCGCCACCGGCCGGGCCTTCGACCGGGGCGGCTACGTAAGCAGCGAGACGCTGCGAAGCCGCGGCATCTTTCCGCCGGACGACGACGCGACGGCCTGGACCAGGAGCGATGAGGATGGTCATTGGTGGCTGCCCTCCGGCCGCGTCTTTTACTCGCCTGGTCCGGATGACTCGCCGGCCGCCGAGCTGACCAACGCCAGACCGCGTTTCTTCCTGCCGCATCGCGTCCGTGACCCATTCGGCGCCAACGCCACCGTGGCGTATGACGACCATGCGCTCCTGCCGGTGCTGACCCGGGACGCGGTTGGCAACGCCACCAGCGCCGGCGAGCGCGACGCGGCCGGCAATCTGATCGCCCCGACAATCGACTACCGAACGTTGCAGCCAGCGCTCGTCACCGATCCGAATGGAAATCGGGCGGCGGTGGCATTCGACGCGCTCGGCTTGGTTGTCGGCACGGCGGTGATGGGCAAAGCGGCGCCGACGCCCGCCGAGGGCGACAATCTGAATGATTTCGCCGCCGATTTGACGCGGCGCGAGATTGATGAGGTGCTGGCCGCGGCCGACCCGCGCCAGCCGGCGCGGACCCACCTGGCGGCGGCCACCACCCGCATCATCCACGACGTCGACCGGTTCCAACGCACTCGGCGCGCCCATCCTGGTGACCCAGCCGACCCCGCCGTGCTCGAGCAATGGCTCCCGGCCGTCGTCGCCACCGTGGCCCGCGAGCGGCACGTCGCCGATCTGGCGCCGGGCGAAGCGAGCGCGATCCAGATCGGCTTTGCGTATTCCGATGGCTTCGGACGGGACATTCAGAAGAAGATTCAAGCCGAGCCGGGGCCGGTCGTCGGTGGCGGCGAGGACGTCAGCCCGCGCTGGGTTGGGAGCGGCTGGACGATCTTCAACAACAAGGGGAAGCCGGTCCGCCAGTACGAGCCGTTCTTCAGCCAGTTATCCGAGCAGGGCCATCGGTACGAGCTCGGCGTCGCGGTGGGCGTCAGCCCGATCCTCTTTTACGATCCGCCAGGTCGGGTTGTCGCCACTCTGCACCCAAACCACACGTACGAGAAAGTGGTCTTCGATCCCTGGCGGCAGACAACCTACGACGCCAATGACACGGCCGCTCCGTTCGGGGAGGCGGGGGAGGCCGGCCACCAGACCGGGGATCCGCGGACCGATCCCGACATCGCCGGCTACGTCGCGGCCTACTTCGCGGGACTTGACAATCCCGCTGCCTGGCGAACTTGGCATGATCAGCGGCGCGGGGGGGAGAAGGGCCCGCGGGAGCAACGCGCCGCGACGCGGGCGGGCGGCCATGCCAATACGCCGACGATTGCCCATTTCGATGCCCTCGGCCGGCCGTTCATCACGTTTGCGCACAATGGATTCGGGACCGACGGCGCCGCGAGGCTGCTGCCCGCCCGGGTCGAGCTCGACATCGAAGGCAACCAGCGGACGGTGCGGGACGCCGTCGTCGCCAGCGCCGGCCAGCCGGGGCGCGTGGTCGCGCGCTATCACTACGACATGCTCGGCAACCGGATCCACCAGGCGAGCCTGGAGGCGGGTGAGCGTTGGCTGCTCAACGATGGGACCGGGAAGACCATCCGCGCCTGGGACAGCCGAGGACACGCTTTCAGCACGGACTACGATCCCCTGCGGCGGCCGCTGCGATCGACCGTGGCGGGAGCCGACCCCGCGCGGCCCGAGGCGGCGCACCTCGTCGAGCGCCTGATCTACGGTGAGCAAATCCCCAACGCCCAGGCGCTCAATCTCCGTGGCCAGCTCCATCGACATTGTGACCAGGCGGGCGTGACGACGACCGAGGCCCATGATTTCAAGGGAAACCCGGTTCGCGCCAGCCGTCGCCTGGCTCGCGTCTACAAGGAAACGGTCGACTGGCGCGACCTTGACGCCGCGCTGCCAACCGAAGCGACGGCGGCGCTGACCGCGACGGAGGAGGCGGCGGTGGCGACCGCCCTCGATCAAATCGCCGAAGCGGAAACCTTCCGGAGCGCCACGCGCTACGACGCATTGAACCGGGCAGTTCAGGTTGTCCCGCCGCATGGCGACCAGGCCGGCGCCGGCCTGAACGTCATCCAGCCTGTCTATAACGAGGCGAACCTGCTGGAGGGAATCCAGGTCTGGCTCGATGTCGCCGCGGCGCCGGACGGGCTGCTCGACCCGGCGACGCTGCCGCCAGCGCGGGCGGGGGTCGCCAACATCGACTACGACGCGAAGGGCCAGCGGCAGCGCATCGACTACCAGAACGGCACCAGCACCTTCTATCAGTACGACCCGGAGACCTTCCGCCTGACCGCGCTCTACACGCGGCGTAGCGCGGCCTTCACCGCCGATTGCGGCGGCGAATCGCCGCCGCCACTCTTCGCGGCGCCCGACACGCCACCGGCGAACACGCCATGCGGGCTGCAAAATCTTCGGTACACCTATGATCCCGTCGGCAACATCATGGACATCCGAGACGCCGCCCAACAAACGATCTACTTCCGTAACCGGCGCGTCGAGCCGAGCGCGGAGTATGCGTACGATCCGCTCTACCGGCTGACGAGCGCCACCGGGCGCGAGCACCTGGGCCAGACCGGCGGTACGCCGATTCCCCATTCGTACAACGATCGCCCGCGGGCGCATCTGCCGCACCCCGGCGATAGCGATGCCATGGGCCCCTACGAGGAGTCATACGCCTACGACGACGTTGGCAACTTCACGACCATGCGACACCGTAGCCTCGTCGCCGGCGTCGATGGCTGGACGCGGACCTACGCCTACGCCGAACCGAGTCTGCTGGAACCGGGCACCCTAAGTAACCGGCTAACGAGCACCACGGTCGGGACCGCCCCCACGGAAAGCTATGGCGGCCCTGATGGGTATGACCCGCACGGCAATATGCTGAAGATGCCGCAGCTCGCGATCCTGCAATGGGACTTCAAGGATCAGCTACGGATGACCCAACGGCAGGCGGTCAACGTCGAGGATACCGACGGCACGGCGCGTCAGGGCGAGCGCACCTGGTACGTCTACGACGCGGCCGGGCAGCGAGTGCGCAAAGTCACGGAGCTGGCCACCGGCGCCCGCAAGGATGAGCGCCTGTACCTCGGCGGCGTCGAAATCTACCGCCGCCATGGCGCGGCACCGCTGAGCCGCGAAACCCTCCACGTCATGGACGATACCCGGCGCATCGCCCTGGCGGAGACGCGCACCAGCGGCGACGACGGCTCCCCCCGCGAGCTGATTCGGGTCCAATTCAGCAACCATCTGGGCACCGCTTGCCTGGAGCTCGACGATGACGCGGACATTATCTCCTACGAGGAGTATTCGCCCTACGGCAGCACGCTCTATCAGGCCGTCCGCGACCAAGGCGAGCCCTTGAAGCGATACCGCTTCACCGGCAAGGAGCGGGACGACGAGACGGGATTCACCTACCACGGCGCCCGCTACTTCGCCCCGTGGCTGGGACGATGGACGAGCTGTGATCCAGCGGGAACCGTCGATGGTCCCAATCTTTACCGCTATGCCCGTAACAATCCAAATCGTCTGATCGATCCGGCAGGACGCCAGTCCCATGACCCGACGTCACCGCCGACCGTATCCGGTTTTGGCGTCACGATTGGCGGTGGGAAGGTTGTCGTGGGGCCGCTGACGCCGCCACCCGGGAGCGCCTGCGACGAATTGAATCCATTGTGCAAGGGTGTCACGATCAAAACCGAGCCCAAGCCGCAAGTTGAGCCAACTGACGGCGAGAGCGGCGAACAAGAGGCATCAAGTCCCTTCGACCCCTTCAGCTGGGTGAAGACGTACTCAAAGGGCCCGAACCCAGGTGTCGTGTGGCGGCGCACAAATCCGCTCGTCGATCCTAATCCGTTGCGTTTTGGCTTCGCGCCCAAGGACCCGAATGCCAAATTCACTCCGGGCCAGCACGCCCTGGGCGAGCACTTACCCAAAGGCTCCCAGTACGTATCGGGCAGCCATAAGCCAGGCGGCGCCACGAACTTCCAGGGAGAGCCATTCGCCATCGATCCGGCGAAGACCCAGGCCAGCGGCACCAAGTTCCACGACACTCCGGAAATCGCGGCTGACATGGATCGCATGGCGCGGGAAGGACAAGTCTCGGGTAAGCGGGTCGAGGCGTGGAAGGGAGCGCAGCAGACCACGGAAGGAGTACCCACCAAACCCGGGCAGCCACCGAAAGGCGAGGTGCTGTTCGAAGGTCGCATACCGCCGGAAGCGGTCGAAAGCAAGGGCATCCGCGCCGCCAAAGGCGCCGGGCGCGCGCTCACGTTCCTGGGGATTGCGCTCACCGCATTCGATGTTGGGTATGCTCTTGCCGAAAGTATCGACCAAGAGTCGCCCAAACCGATCGCGAAAGAACTCGTCCGCCAAGCCGGAACTTGGGGCGGCGTGGTCGGCGGCGCGAAAGGGGGAGCGTTCGTTGGCTCCTTTGCTGGTCCTATTGGGACGGTCGTCGGTGGGATCGCGGGCGGGCTCGTGGGTGGCGCCATCGGCTACCTAGCAGGGAGTTGGGTCGCTGACCTCTTCTGAAATGAGTATTGACGCAATGTTGGACTGCATCGCGCGACGAGACACCCAATGCCTAGAGGCGCTGCTCGCGGCCGGAGCCCCAGTCGATGGCAGTGCGCGTGCCCGGCTCGTTGCCCGTGATCAACCGACTCCACTGCTTGCAGCGGTGAGCGCGGGTCTGACCGAAATCGTGGTGCGGCTTCTCGACCATGGCGCCGATCCTAACCTTGAAACCGCCACCTGGATGTCGCCGCTCGCTGTCGCGTGTCAACGTGGTGATCGAACCATGGCGGAGCTACTGATCGGGCGGGGAGCCGATGTCAACGCGGCAAGGTCCAAACATGCAAGTCCGATTGAGGCGGCAGCTTGGTACGGTCATGGAGACCTCGTGTCAGTTCTCCTCGACCAGGGCGCGAATCCGGACCGGGTATTCGCCCGTGGCGTCGGTTCCTTGGTTCGTATCCGCCGAGCAATTCTCGAACAGCTCGTCGTCGCCGGCGGGCACGCCCCGCCTGAGGTTGTGGCGTTTCTCGACGAGGAACGCGCGACATCAGAAGCTCGGGAGGAAGCGACATGAGCAAGCGCGTGGCTCACCGGACCGGGTCGGCCGCGATGTGTTGGCGATCACTGGCCCGCGCCGAGTGGAATGCGCGTGATGTCGGCCGGAGTTGGGATCGACCGATCCGTATTGTCCCATCCTATCTGTCGTAAACGATGATGCCGCTCGGCGGCGCGGTGTCGCACTTTTCGAGTGGAAGGACTCTGATATGAACAACGCGCAACTTCCCCTCGCGATCAACTTCAGCGGCGAAGACGTCGCGACGCTGCACGCCGATCTCGCCCAACTCAATATCACCATTCCGGACGGTGAGCTTCGGGAGAAGACCTTCGGGGTCGGCACCCAGGGCGCGATCAGGCAGCTCCAGGCCGCGGCCGGGCTGCCCCACACCGGCATTGTCGATGCCGCCACCCAGATCGCCATCAGCAGCGCGCGGGGCGACGCCGCCGACCCGCGCCACAGCGTCGCCGGCCGCATCATGGTCGACCGGGGCGACCCGGCGGGGGCGATAACGGTCAAGCTGTACCGGCGCGACTTCGGCGGCGCCGAGACGCCGCTCGGCGAGATGCTCACCGATGCTCAGGGATTCTATTCCCTGCCGTACGACGGGGCCGAGGGCTCGAATAATCTAGAACTACGGTTCGTCGACAAGGACGGCCAGGAAAAACCCCTCTCCGCCACCAAGTTCGGGGCGGCCAGGCATGAGGTGATGAACCTGATCGCGCCCGCCGCCTCCCTGCCGCCGCTGGCCATCTCCGAGTACGAGCGGATGAAGACGACGATCGAGCCGCTCGTTGGCGACGACATCGCGAATCTCAAAAATGCGCGCGAGACGCGCGATACGACCCGGGCCGACTTTCGGCAAGACATTACCTTCTTGCATCAGGAATCGAAGTGGGATGCCCGCTTGATCGGGCTCAACGCCACCGCGCAACAGTTGGCGGGAGATGCCGAGATCAACCCGCGGCTGGCCACGATGGGCGCGGCCGCGCTGTATGGGATGGCCCGGGTCGGCTTGCCGACCGACCCGAACCAACTCGCCCTCGTCAAGCCGGCCGCGGTCGAGAATGGCTTGACGGTCGCCGCCGAGCGCAACATCGTCGCGATGACGCCGGACGAGATCAAAGAGGCCGTGGCGAGCTTCACCGCCTTCGCCAACGGGCGGTTCCTCGAGACCGCTCCCCAGGGCACCCTCGCCACCCCGAACGCCATGCTGCGCATCTCCAGCCTGTCCGCGGAGAAGCAAACGGCCTTCGCCGGTATCTTCGCCCGGCACACCGGCTCGAACGCCGAGCTTTTTCAGCAGGCGAGCGACGAGGGGTTCACGGCCGCCGAAGTCCAGGCGATTCAGACGCGGGGCAAGCTGGCGTACCTGACGCTAAGCAATGTCAAGCTCATCGAGTCGTTGCCGGTGCCGACGGCCACTCCGGACGACCTCTCGCAACTGGTGGACACCGGATTCTACAAGGAAGCGACCTGGCGCGCCCAACTGGACGCGATCGCCGGCGAGGACCTGAATTCGGTCATCCCCGCCACCTACGCGGGAGAGACGGCGGTCCGGCGGGATGCTTATGCCGCCGACCTGGCGCGCAAGGTGCGCGTCGCGTACCCAACGGCGGTCGTGGGCCAGATGCTGGTCGATGACGATGTCGCGAGCCGGCTCGTCGTGCCAGGAGTCCTGGACCCCGCCCGGACGGCCAAACTCCTGAAGATTTCCGACCGCCTCGAGTTCCGGCTGGGACGACAGTCGTTCGAATCGTTCGTCAGCAGCCGGCGGGTCGAGCTGCTGGAGGCGGGCCTCACGGAAGCGGAGCTCGACACGGCGGGCGACGATATCAAGGCGATGCAGCGCCTCGCCCAGCTGAGTCCAAGCAACGAGGCGCTCAAGGCGCTGGCGGACCTCGGGTTCACCGCCGCGGCCGACATCGTGGCGATTCCCCACGCCGAGTTCCTCGCCCGCTATCGCGCGTCGTTCGCCTCGCCCCAGATCGCGGACCTCGTCTATCGCAAGGCGGAGCAGGTCACCGCCGTCGTGCGCAACATTTTCCCCATCGCGCAGCACCTGGCCACGGCGCCGGTGGTCGCCGCCATCCCCGATCATCGCGAATCCGCCCGCGGCACCTTGCTGGCGACCTTCCCCACCCTGACGCAACTGTTTGGCAACCTCGACTTTTGTGAGTGCGAGCATTGTCGCTCGGTCTTCAGCCCGGCCGCCTATTTCGTCGATTTGCTGAAGTTCCTGGAGCCCGACGACGCAACCTGGCAGCGGTTCCTCGCTGATTGGCGGGACAAGTATGGCGGCTCGCCGTACCCCTATGAGACAACCGACCAGCAGACCGCGTTTGCGGCGGCGTGGCAGGCGAAACATCCTGATCGCCCGGTCCCGGCCCCCGAGCGCAAGCCGTATGACGTCCTCACTCAGGATCGCCGGCCCGACCTGCCCCATCTCGCCTTGAGCTGCGAGAACACCCTGACCGCTTTGCCATACATCGACGTGGTCAATGAGATTCAGGAGTATCACGTCGCCCACGGCGCGCTCGACGCGGGCGCCAGTCACGATACGGGCGAGGTGACCTCCCCCGAGTTGCTGGCCGAGCCGCACCATGTCGAGCCTCTCGCCTATGCCAAGCTCCAGACAGCGCGGTATCCGCTGGCGTTACCGTTCGACCTGTGGCTGGAGACCGTCCGTCGGATGTTCGACCACTTCGATACGCCACTCTGGCGGGCGATGACGCTCTTCCGGCCGAGCGACGACCTCTTCCTCCCCACCCCGCCGCCGGTGGACGACTATGGCTGGTTCGACATCTTCCGCGAGTCGCTCGGCCTAACCCCGGTCATGGCCGACCTGCTGACGCATCGAACGCCGTTGACGACGTGGTTCGAGCTCTATGGCTTCGCGGACGAGGCGACGGCGCTCACCGCCTTGCGGGCATCCGCCAAGACGATCGCCAATCGGCTCGGCGTGAGCTATCAGGAGCTCGCCGATCTCATCGCGACGTGGTTCATCAACCCCGGCCTCGACGCTCTCGTAACGCTGCGCACGCTGGGGTTGGTCCTCGACGACGTCATTCGGTACAAGACCGGCGGCCTCAACCCGTCGGAAACACTGACCGTTGAAGCTCGCCTCGACGACGCCACGAAGCGATACACGGCGGCGGTCTTCAACTCGAGGGAGTGGCTTGACGAGCGCTGGTCCGAAGGCGCGTTCGACGCGGCGCTGATCTTGGATTCGCCGCCGGGATGTAGTTTCGACATGACGACGCTCCGGCTCGCCGGCGGCGACGACCCCGCCGCCAGCGCCTGGGTTTTCCACAAGCTAAACGTCTTCACGCGGCTCTGGCGAGCGCTGGGCTGGTCGATGACGGAAACCGACCGCGCCTTGCGAACCTTCCTGGCCACCGATGGGCAGCCGCTCACCGCCGACAATCTGGGCGCCGCGATGGAGACCGCCCTCGTCTATTTGAGCCATCTGAAGGCATTGACGGCACGCGTCTCGGTGGGCGATGACGCGCGCCTGAAGCTGTTGACGCTGTGGTCGCGGCTGCCCGCCACGGGGCGGCAACCGCTCTACGGCCAACTGTTCCTCACCCGCAACGTCCTCAACGACGACCCAGCATTCGATCACCCGTTCGGGGACTACCTCGCCGATCCCAGCATCCTCCTGCGGGATCACTTGCCGACGTTGCAAGACGCGCTTCAACTGACCGCGGTTGAAATCGACCTCATCCTGCGTGATGCCGGGCAGGCCCTCGACGCGGTCGTGACGAGCGATGGCACCGTCACCATTCCCGCCGCCGGCCTGACCCAGGATGCCGTGGCGTTGCTCTATCGCCATGGGCTCCTCGCCCGCGGGCTCGGTCTCACCGTCGAGGAGTTGCTCACGCTCAAGGCCCTTTCCGGCCTCGATCCCTTCATGCCGCTGGCGCCGGCGCCCCTGACCTCCCTCGCCGAGGACCATCCGTGGCAGCACACGCTCGCCTTTGTCGACCTGCTGGATGGGATCGAGACGACCGGGTTCGCCGTGACCGATCTCGACTACCTGCTGCGGCACCGGTTCGACCCGGTCGGTCCCCACCGGGACGATCCGGCGGCGCTGCTCGGCCTGGTCCAAACGCTGGCCGCCGGCCTGCGCCAGGTCGACGCGGCACACGCTGTGCCGAGCGACGCCGAGATGATTACCGATGACCTCTTGCGGCAAGCGCTCTCCCAACTGCTGGCGCCGGATGTCGTCGAGACCTTCCTGCGCATGTGGACCGGCACCGAGGAGTATGTCGCCAAGCAGGCGGACGTGGCGCCGGAGGCCGCGCTGAAGCCGGCGGACTTCGCCCAGACGACGTCGATCCGGCTTGATGCGTCCAGCTACGACCCGGTGACGCAAACGCAACGACTCGCCTACCGGGGCGTGCTGGCCGACCAGACGAAAGCGGACTTGCTGACACGCCATGAAGCGCGGCAGGCGGTACTGGACCCGCTCTTGACGGCGATTCAGACTCAGGCCAGGGAGTTTTTCGCCAAGCACCTCGCTGGGTTCTTCGCGGAGCCGAACGCCTTCGAGCTGCTCTTTGCCCCGGTCGATTCGCTCTCCGGCCACACCGCGATGCTGGCGAATCGGGCGCGCCTGGCGCACGCCTTCCTGCCGGCGGTGCGGGCGTTGCTGGCGCGCCGGCTCGTCGTGGAGGCGCTGGCGAGCGCGTTGGACGCCGACCCGCTGCTGACCGAGACGCTCCTCGTCGACCCCTCGCTCGTCACCGTGCCGGCCACGAATGACAACCTGCTGACGGCGTTCATGGACGTGTCGGCGCGAGGAGTCAGCGCGTGGTACGCCAGCGAGCCCAACGCGCAACCGGCGGCGATGCTCGCGGCCGACCCGGCGCCGACGACGGACACCGCGGCAATCACTATCCCCGACCCCGCCGCTCCGCTCGGGCATAGTCACCCGGCCACGATCAACAGCGCGCACTTTTCCGGCTACTTCGAAGTGGCGGAGCGCGGCGACTACGTCTTCCTCGCCGCCGCTCCGGCGGTGGGGGCGACCGTCGAGCTCCGGCTGGCCGATAGCCCCCTACCGATCATCCGGGAGACGGTGACCGACCCGACCAACCTGACGTTCAACGCCGAGGTGCCAGACCTGAAACCGGGCGTGCCCTATGCCTTCACCTTCACCGCCACGAATCTGAGCAACGGTGCCGCCAGCCTCCAAGCGCGGGGGGGGAAGCTGCCATTGGACGCGCTCAGTCAGCTCACGCTCTATCCGGCGCAATCAGTCGAGCGGGCGGGCCGGGCGCGGACGCTCCTGGCCAAAGCGCTGCAACTCATTCAACAGTTGGCGCTGACCGAGCGAGAGCTCCGCTACCTGGCGGCCACTGGCTACCGGCGGCCAGACGGGACCATCGACGATTCCGTCAAGCTCAATCTGAGCGGGCTCCCCACCGCGCGGTCGTCAGACCCGGCCGCGGGCGTCGTTCCGTTCAATTGGTTCACGCGGTTAGCGCGCTACGTCGCCCTGCGGGCGGCGATCGCCGATGGTTCGGAGGCTCTGATCGACATCTTCGAGCGGGCGCGGCTGGCGCGGAGCGCTCATCCCGGTCTCGACCTCGCCGCCATTGACGCGCTGATGTTGGACGATGTGGCGACGCGCGTCGCCGAGCTGACCCGGCGCGAGCCCGATGCGGTTCGCGCGACGCTGGCGACGCTGGGCGTCTCGGTCACGCGGCAGGCCGACGGCTTCGATGAAATGACCGGGCTGGCCGATGAGCGCGGCCTCGGCCAGATATGGGAGGTTCTGCAGGCGGAGCAGGGGTTCGGGGTTCCGGCCGCCGCGCTCAAGCGCTGGGCGCGGCCGCGGCCCGATAATCTCATCACGGCGGACCTGCGGCGGACGCTGAAAGCACGGTATGGCTCCGCCGCTTGGCAGCGAATCGCGCCATCGATCTTCGATCCGTTGCGCCAGCGGCAGCGGGACGCCCTGGTCGCCTACCTGCTGACCGACCTGGGCTTCGATCGGATGGAGCAGCTCTACGAGTACTTCCTTATCGACCCGGGGATGGAGCCGGTGGTGCAGACCTCCCGCATTCGGTTGGCGATCGCTTCGATCCAGCTCTTCGTGCAACGCTGTCTGCTCAACCTGGAATTGCAGGTCCGGCCGTCGGCAATCAACTCCAAGCACTGGCAGTGGATGAAGCGCTACCGGGTCTGGGAGGCGAATCGGAAGATCTTCGTCTATCCAGAGAACTGGTTGGAACCGGAGTTCCGCGACGACAAGACCCATCTGTTCCAGGAGCTGGAAGGGGCGCTGCTGGCCAGCGACGTCGCGGACGACCTCGTCGAAAGCGCGTTTTTCGCCTACCTCCGGCAGCTTGAGGAGATCGCCAAGCTCGAGATGGTCACGATGTACATCGACGAGTTCGATGATGTGGCGCAAACCACGATCCATGTGGTTGGCCGCACGCCACGCCAGCCGCACAAATACTTCTATCGCCGCTTTAGCTACGGGACGTGGACGCCTTGGGAGCCGATCACGGCCGAGATCGAGGGCGACCATGTGGCGGCGGTGATGTGGCGATCCCGCCTGCACCTCTTCTGGGTCACCTTCGTGCCGAAGCCGAAGAAGACCGGCGGCGGCGTTCCGGCCAAGGATGCGGAGGGCGCCGTCGCGAGCCGCACGCTCAGCAGCGTCTCCGCCGACGTGGTGGGCGCGCTTCGGCACGAGCTGGATATCTGGCTGAACTGGAGCGAGCTTTTCCAGGGGGAGTGGTCGTCACGCGAGGCGGCAGTAACGGCCGCCGGCGCCCCCTATGCGCCGGAAGTCATGCCAAACTTCGACAGCCGCCACATCTCGATCCATGTGGAAAGAGTCATGCGGGGTGAGCGAGAGGGGCCGGTTCAGATTCATCTGAGCGGCAGCGCGCCCGACAACGGCGGATCGGTGAACGTGGTGTTCGAGGTCGCGAACAAGAATGCCCCGCCACGCCGCCATGTGGGAGCCGCCAAGGCGCCGCCGACGCCGCCCTTCGTCTTCAACAACGAAACGCCGATTCGCAACGACGGCAATGGGTCGTTCGCGGTGAACTTCGCCGAGCGCACCGAGTTCGATGCCGATGGGAACGTCATTAACGCTGCCGACACCGCGCCCAGGCCCCAGACCATCTTTGGGACGAGCCAGCCCTTCGCCATCGTGAGCCCCAGCCATTCGTTGCAACGGGGCGATGATCCCGTGGTCAACGCGCTTATCAGTCCCTTCTTCTACTTCGACGATCAGGCGGTCTTCTTCGGGCTGCCCGCGGTCGCGGAGGAGACCTTCAAAGTATGGGACGGGTTTGTGCCCATCTGGGACCAACCGGACTTTGTCTGGGATCGCCCGGCGTGGTTGGATCAGGTGAAGGGTCTGATCGTTGAGCAAGTCCCCGATCCGCGGATTGGCCCCTATCCATTCGAGGTCTTTGATCCCGCCACGATCTATCCGGTCCGCCAGGGGCTCGATCTCGTCGTCAACAACGCCACCGTGGTGCGCTTTGATGAGGGACTGCTCGGTCAGGCCGGCGACATCGGACTGTTCGAGGTGAGCGCGGCCGATCTGGTGGGAACGTTCCGCTCGGGAGCGAGGGTCAATGCGATCGCGCTCAATCCGGGCAGTCAGGTGGCGGCGGAGTCGGTAGTGATCGCGGCCAATCCCGAAGCGGTGGTGAATGGGCCGGCCGGCACCTTCCGCGGCATGAACGCCACCATGCCGTTCCGGTCGATCAACGTCATCGGCGGCGCCGGCATCAATGGCGCCCTGCTGACCAATGTGAACGCGATTCGTCTTTCGCCCAACGCCACGATCGGCAACATCCGCGCCATCGATGATCTCAACGATATCGGCGGGATCTTCAATCCGTAATTTGGGGGCGACCCGAGGGAGCGCAAACGATGGCGTCCAATACCACGACCACCGGGTTCTATCTGGCGCAGGATGCCCAGTACTTCGGGGTGGCCGTCCGCGGGGCCACCAAGCAACTGGCGCCAGCGATCGTCATTAAACGCGCCATGACCTACCAGTTCTCACCACATTTTCACCCCTATGCGCGGGAGTTGGTCGACGAGCTTATCGCCCGGGGAATCGACGGTTTGCTGGCAAAGGACACCGAGTATGTCCAAACGGATGAGGCCGGAAACGTCACGCTGCTCACCGCGCCAGCGGCCGGGGCCAAGCCAACCCTGTTCGATGACGCCTCGTTCGTGGCGGACTATGCCCCCGCCGCGATGGTGGGCACCCCCTATCCGACCAAGGAGCTGGATTTCTCGACCGGCAGCGCCTACGGCGTCTACAATTGGGAGGTCTTCTTCCATATCCCCTTGACCATGGCGATCAATCTCAGTCGCAATCAGCGATTCGAGGAGGCGCAACGCTGGTTCCATTTCATCTTCGACCCCACCGACGACAGCTTGGGCGCGACGCCCGAGCGCTTTTGGAAGGTCAAGCCGTTTCAGACCACCGATGTTGACCTGATCGAGGAAATCCTCACCAACCTCTCGACGGGCGAGAACGAGCAACTGCGTCAGGACACGGTCAACAGCATTGGCGCCTGGAAGGATTCGCCATTCCGGCCCCACGTCATCGCCCGCTACCGGCCCACCGCGTACATGTTGAAAACGGTGATGGCCTATCTCGACAACCTGATCGACTGGGGGGATAGCCTCTTTCGGCAGGATACCGGAGAGAGCATTGGCGAGGCGACGCAACTGTATGTGACCGCGGCCAACATCTTGGGGCCCCGTCCCCAGATCGTGCCGAAGCAGAGCTCGCTCGCGACCCAGACCTACCATAGCCTGCGCGCCAATCGGAACGCGGCCGGCCTCGACGAGTTCAGCAACGCGATGCGCGAGATGGAGACCGCCATGCCGTTCGATCTGGCGCCGACGCCGACGCGAGTCGGCGATGGCGATCGGATGAGCCCGCTGCGCAGCGTCGGCGGCGACCTGTACTTCTGTATCCCGCGCAATGACACCCTGATCGCCTATTGGGACACCGTGGCCGACCGGTTGTTCAAGATTCGCAATAGTCTCAATCTACAAGGCGTTTTCCGCCAACTGCCGTTGTTTGAGCCGCCGATCGATCCGGCGCTGCTCGCCCGCGCCGCGGCCGCTGGTCTCGACATCGCGGCGGTGGTCGCCAGCGCCAATCAACCGCTGCCGTTGGTCCGATTCCAAGTGTTGGTCCAACGGGCGACGGAGCTTTGCGCGGAGGTGAAGGCGCTCGGCGGCGGCTTGTTAGCCGCGCTGGAAAAGGCAGACAACGAAGCGCTGACGATCCTCCGGGCCAAGCACGAACGGGTCATCCTCGAGCTGGCGGAGGCGGTCCGGTACGGGCAATGGCAGGAGGCGATCAAGAATCAAGAGGCGACATCGCGCGCCATCGCCAACGCCACCCATCGGTACGCCTACTACGAGCGGCTGTTGGGCCGGCCCGAGAACGAGATCACGCTCCCGGAGCTGGAGGCGCTCGATGTCGAAGGGTTGCTCAAGCTGAAGTTTCGAGCGGGCGAGCCCGAGGTGACGCCGCGTACGCTGCCGGTGGAAATCGCCCAAAACCTGGGGTCCGAGGCGGGCGGCAAGCAACTAAGCACGGAGGAGCTGACGGAGCTGAAGAAGCTCAAGGATGCCCGTGACAAGCAAGCCAGCGCGGCGGTGAAGGACAAGATTGGGGCGGGGCTCAGCGCTATTCCCGACATCGGGATCAACCTGCACTATTGGGGGCTCGGTGGAAATCTGGTTACTGTTGCGAGCAAAGCGATGCCGTTCTGGGCAAGCTTTGATCGCTCGGCGGCCGATGAGCTGACCTACCTGGCGACCAACACCGCCAAGCTCGGATCGTATGGCCGCCGCGAGCTGGAGTGGGCCTTCCAGAGCAACCTCGCCGCCGGCGAGATCACCCATCTCTTCAAGCAACTGCGGGCGGCGGAGATTCGGATGGCGCTGGCGGAACGGGAGTTCCGCAACCACCAACGGCAAATCGCCCACGCTCAGGAGATTGAGACCTTCCTCACTGACGAAAAGAAGGGGAAGCACGCGAATCAAGCGCTCTACGCATGGATGAAGCGCGAGGTGCGCGGCCTCTATAGCCAATGCTTTCAGTTCGCGTTCGACGTGGCGAAGAAAGCCGAACGCGCCCTGCAATTCGAGCTGGGCGATCCTGGCCTGAGCTATCTGCAGTTCGGCTATACGGCGGGCAAGGAGGGCCTCCTGGCGGGCGAGAAGCTCTACTTCGACCTCAAGCGCATGGAAATGGCCTACCATGATCTCAACCAGCGTGAACATGAGTTGACCAAACACGTCAGCCTGCTCCAACTGAATCCGGAGGCGTTGCTGCAGTTGCGCCAGTCCGGACGCTGCACCGTCTCGCTACCGGAAGAGCTCTTCGATTTGGGCGGCGCTGGCCACTATTTCCGGCGCATCAAGTCGGTTGCCGTGACCATTCCCTGTGTCGTCGGACCATACACCGCGGTCAATTGCACCCTCACCCTGCTCCGAAGCAGCGTGCGGGCGACGCCGCGCCTGCTCGAGGATGGCGCTTACGCCCGTGTCGACGCCAACGACGACCGGTTCCAGGAGCGGACCGGCAACATCCAGTCCATCGTCACGAGCTCCGGCCAGAATGACAGCGGGCTGTTCGAACTCAATCTCCGGGATGAGCGGTATCTTCCATTTGAGGGGGCGGGCGCGGTGAGCGAGTGGCAATTGGCGTTGCCCCACCCGATCCGCCAGTTCGATTACGACACCATTACCGATGTCATCTTGCACCTTCGCTACACCGCGCGCACCGGCGGCGACGCGCTCGCCGCGGCCGCCACCGCGCGGCTCAGCGACCTCATTGGCCGGGCCGAAGCCGTCGGGACGACGCGCCTGTTTTCGGTCCGCGAGGAGTTTCCGTCGGAGTGGGCGAAGTTCCAACGACTGGACCCAGCGGACGGCGCCGCCGCCATCACGTTGCCGGTGCGACCGGAGCACTATCCGTTCTGGAGCCAGGGGCGGCTGGACGCCGCGCTCCGCATCGATGTCTATAGCCGGAGCGAGACAGGGGCGACGGTCACGCTCGGCGCTGACGGACCCGCGGAGACCCTTGACGACGGCGATTCGTCGCTGAATGGTCTGTGGGCCGGCACGTTTAGCGACGGGCTCGATCAATCGCCGATCGCGGATCTCACCCTGAGCTTTAGTGACAATTCCATGACCGATCTTTGGGTCGCGATCACCTGGTCGGGAACGGCACCGGCGTAGATGTCGGGTACCGATTGACCCCCGCGCATCGACCAGCCGCGGTACGCTACGCGGATGAGCAATGCGATAGCCGACGACGAAGACATGACCGGTGTCTGACCCGTTCGACCTCGGTTCGGTGTCCAGGCCAGCCTGCCGGCGGATGTGCAAGCGTACATCGACGCCTTGGAGGCCAATGCCGCGCGCTTGACCCGGCGGATTCGCGAGCTGACGGCGCGGATCGAGGAATTGAGCGCGCCGCCCCGGCCGCTGACCGAGCCGGACCGCCGCGCCGAGGACCACGCCGCCCACGGCCTGCCCTATCGGACGGTCGCGGGGCAGATGCCGGCCCTCGAAGCCCGGCTCGGCATTTCCTTCATGCTGATCTTGCTCGAAGGCCGCTTCACCACGCGGCAGGATCTCGAAATATGCCACACTCGCTTCCTGCCCCCGGTCACCGGCACCTATCGGGACTACGCCATTGCCACCAGCGGGCCGCCCGGGATGGGGCAATCACAAATTCAGTCCCTCAACACCTTGGAATGTCTCGATCTGACCAGCCTGGAGTGGCGATCAGCGCCCTATTTCAGCCTGCTGGCGCGCGTCTTCCAGACCATCTACGCGGACCGGCCGCGGTTCAACGGCGATCCGCTCTACCAGGACGTATCGCTGGAGCCCTTTCTCCGAACGCCAGGTGCGGGAGATCAAACGCCGGGTCGGCACGGTGGTCCGCGCCGGCCACGACGAGGTGCGATTCTACGCGTTGTGCGCCCCGTGCCGGACCAAGGTCGAAGACGCCGCCGGCGCCCAGCTCCCGGCCGAGCCAGCGGCCCACGTGGTGTAAGGGATGTCGGGTCCATACGTCCACAATCCGGGGCGCCGTCCAGCGCGACGACGGAAGCCGGCTCGGGCTCCAAACATATTTACCGTAATCTCGTAAAACGCCGCGTGAAACCCGATCGCGCCACGCCAGAAGCGGGAGCGTGGCGCTAGCGGCGCG
The DNA here is from genome assembly GCA_030859715.1 of Chloroflexota bacterium. GTDB lineage: Bacteria > Chloroflexota > Chloroflexia > Thermomicrobiales > UBA6265 > JACCYK01. The sequence continues at coordinate 6,880 of JALZJP010000213.1, read as the reverse complement.
GCACTTTCGCCCGGAGCGGGTCGGTGCCGTGGGCGGCGTCCTCGAACCGGGCCAGGACGAAGAGGAGCGAGGAGAGCCGGTTGAGGTAGCGGACGAGTTGCGGGTTGTCGAGGTGGCCGCCGCCGGTCAGCCCCACCACGTCGCGCTCGGCCCGGCGGACGATGGTCCGCGCCACGTCCAGCGCCGCGCCCGGCACGGTGTCGCCGGGGAGGATGAACTCGCGGGGCAAGGTGATCTCGGTGGTGATCTGGTCCGTCTCGGCCTCCAGCCAGGCGACGCGATCCGGGCCGAGGACATAGGTTGCCGGCCGCAGCTCGGGCACGAAGGCGAGCTCGGCCATGATCTTGTAGAGGTCCCGCTGCACCTCGATCAGGAGGGGCGCCGTCCGCTCGGCGCCGGCGACGGCGCGGGCGAAGCCGAGGCTGGAGGTCGCCTCGTCGAGCGAGCCCAAGGCTTCGATCCGGGGGTCATCCTTCGCCACTCGGTCGCCCAGCAGATCGGTCTGGCCCTGGTCGCCCTTGGTCGTGTACAGCCGCATGGCGCCGCGATCTCCCTTGCCGAACCGGCTCCGGCCGCACCCGTCGCCCCCTGGCTTCTTTCCAGCGATGATGATACACGCCGGCCGGCGCCGGGGCGATGACCCACCGGCGCGATGCGCGCGTTTCCTCGGACATCGCGGGGAAACGGCCACGATCTGCCGGCCGCCGAGCGCGGGGGTTCAGCCCCGCGCTTGGCCCCGCGACCGCCGCCCGGCGGTGCCGAAGATGGCCCCATGGTACGATTCCGCATTCCCGGTCCCGCTCCGCGCCGGGCCCGATCCCGGTTGGCAAGCATGGCGGAGGGAGCGGCGGGCATGGCGGCGACACGCGATTTTTGGGCCGAACCGGTGACGCCAGAGCCGGTCGCGGCGCCCGCCCTGGATCCGGTCCGGGTCGGCGTCATCGGCACCGGCTTTGCCGCCACCCTCCATCTGATCGCGCTACGCTCCCTGCCCGAGACTCAACTCGTCTCGGTCTGCTCCCGGCGGGCCGAGCGGGCCCTGGCCGCCGCCCTCGATCATGGGGTGCCGAATCACACGACGGACTACCGCGAGCTGATCGCGGACCCCGCGATCGAAGCGGTCATCATCGCCACCCCGCCGCACCTGCACCACGCGATGGTGCTGGCCGCGCTCGAGGCGGGGAAGCATGTCCTCTGCGAAAAGCCGATGGCCCGCAACCTGGCCGAGGCGCGGGACATGGTCCGGATCGTCAATCGGGTCGGCGTGGTGGCGATGGTCAATCACCAGCTCCGGTTTCTGCCGCTCCGGGCCCGGATCAAAGCGTTGATCGAGACCGGGTACCTGGGGGAGCCGCGGGCGGCGACGGTGGTCGTCCACCGCTCCAGCCTCAACGATCCCTACGACCGGCCGTTTGGCTGGCTGATGGAGGCGGAGAAGGCGGGCGGCATCCTGGGCGCCACCGGGCCGCATCACATCGACGCCCTGCGCTGGTGGTTCGGCGAGGTGAAAGCGGTGGCCGGGGCGACGGCGACGATGGTGCCCCGGCGGCGGCTGCCCGATTCGTCCACCATGGCCAAGGTCGATGCCGACGACAACTACGCGGTCCTCCTCCGGTTCGGCAACGGCGCGATCGGGACGATCCACGTTACCGCCACCGCCGCCTTCGAGGGTGACGAGGAGATCACCCTTTCCGGCTCCCAAGGCACCTTGCGGATCCGCGAGGATCGGTTGTTCGGCGCCCAAGCCGGCGAGCAAGCCCTGACCGAGCTGGCGGTGCCCGACCGGTGGGGAGACGATCTACCCGACTTCGCGCACTATCTGACGAGGCCGACCGCGCTCTTGCAACGAGCCTGGGTGCGGGCGATCCGGCTGGGGGAGCCGATCCCGACCGCGTTCGCCGATGGGGTCAAGGTGCAGGAGCTGCTTGACGCGGTGGCCCGCTCCAGCCAGCAAGGCCGCTGGATCGATACCAGCGGCGCTCGCTGGCCGATGGGCTGAGGGCTGGACGAGTCGTAAGTCGTGAGTTGCGCTGTCGCTCATTGAGCGCGGATGAGACAGAGGAGACCGCCGATGGTTGCGTCCGCCCCCGCCGCCGAACGAACGATCGTAGCCGCCGAGGAGGTGCTGGACACGCCCTGCATCGTGGTCGATGAAGCGAACCTGCGGCAAAACATCGCCGAGATGGCGGCGCTCGCCGCCAGCCACGGCGTCAACCTGCGGCCCCATATGAAGACACATAAAACGCCCCACATCGCTCGTTTGCAGCTGGCGGCCGGCGCGGCGGGCGCCACCTGCGCCAAGCTGGGCGAGGCCGAGGTCTTTGTCGATCAGGCCGGGATCGACGATGTGCTGCTCGCCTATCCGGTTGTCGGCGAGCCAAAGCTGCGCCGCCTGCTGGCCCTGATGGAACGAGCCCGCGTCACCGTCGCCGTCGATTCGCTGGCGGCGGCGGCCGGTCTCTCGGCGGCGATGGCGGCGACCGGGCGAACGCTCGACCTCTACATCGAGGTGAATACGGGCCAGGACCGGGCCGGCGCTGGCGCCGGCGAGGAAGCGGTCGCCCTGGCGCTGACGGTGGACCGGCTGCCGGGGGCGCGGGTGGTCGGGGTGATGACCCACGAGGGGCACGCCGGCGCCAGTGATCCGGCCGTCATCGCGGAGACCGCGCGAAACGCGGGCGCGGCGCTCGTCGACACCGCGGCCAAGATCCGGTCCCACGGCATCGAGCTGCCTCATGTCAGCGTCGGCTCGACCCCGTCGAGCTGGGATACCCCGGCCGTGGCCGGCGTCACCGAGATGCGCCCCGGCACCTATGTCTTCTATGACAACTCGATCTTCCGCCACGGCCGGATCGGGCCGGACCGCTGCGCGGCGCGGGTCGTCGCCACCGTGGTCAGCCGTCCCGCCGCCGGCCGGGCAATCATCGACGCCGGCTCGAAGGCGCTGGCGATGGACCCCAGCTCCAGCCACCCCGGCCACGGCTACATCGTCGGCCACCCTCACGCCACCATCGCCCGGATCAGCGAAGAGCACGGCGTCGTCCTGCTGCCGCCGGCGGAGCCGGGGTTCGCGGTCGGCGATCGGGTCGAGGTGATCCCGAACCACATCTGCCCGGCGGTGAACCTGACCGACGAGCTGCTGATCATGCGCGACGGCCGGGTGGCCGATCGCTGGCCGGTCGCCGCCCGCGGCAAGGTGCGGTAACGGTGGCGCCCAGCATCGTCCGGTCTGCTGGTTCGTTCTTGGTGCAGTCCGAGCATGCGCCCCCGGCAAAGTAACGGTGGCGCCCAGCATCGTCCGGTCTGCTGGTCCCATCAGATCCAGCCCGCTAGAGCACTTTGGTGCCACCCTCGAGAGCCACGAGGAGCTTGCGGAGGATGTTCGCCGTTCCTCTTCAGAGAGGGACGCCAGAAGGCGTTGGTGTTCGTCGTTGACGGCGATGATCGCGGCTTCGATCCGGTGACGGCCGAGCGTGGTCAGACTGACGAGGACCCCGCGGCGGTCGTTTGGATCGGGCAGCCGGCGAACCAAGCCGGCTTCTGGCAACTGATCGAGCTGGTGAGTGAGGGTGCCGGACTCACATCCGGACCGCATGGCGACTCCGATTCGGTCAGAGCATGATTCGCTTGGGCACATGGATTGCCGGGGCGGCGAGCCCGCCGCCAACGCCCGGGATGGGCCTGCCGCGGCTGTCGTATTTTCGGCTTTGCGCCCTATCAGGGGCGGGGTCGCACCTGTCGTCCCTCCGCCGGCCCTCGCCGCTGGCCTCGGACGAGCGCTACAATGCCGGCGACCAAGACAGGAGATACCTGAATGAGGCGATGCCCGTGGCTCAACGCACTTCCTTTGCCTCCGCTTCGACGCGGCTGCTGTCGCCATGAGCGACAACGGACGACATCCGCCGTCTGATCCCAGCGACAACGAGCTTGTCGCCCGGGTCGGCCGACGCGATGCCGTCGCCTTCGAGCTTCTCTACGATCGGTATGCGCGGCCGGTCTACGCGATGGCGGCCCATCTGCTGGGCCCGGCGCGGGCCGAGGACGTCGTCCAAGAGGTCTTCCTTCGGCTCTGGCGCAAGGCTGATCAATTCGACCCGACGCGAGGCGCGTTTCGCACCTGGTTTATGGCCATCGCCCGCCACCACGTCTTGCACGAGCAGAGCGGCCATGGCCGCCAGCAGCGCCTGACGGCCGCCGCTGATATCGACCAGATCCTGGCCACGACCGCCGACGACACGATTGATGTCGAGGAGCAAGCCTGGCGGCGCGAACGGGGCGAGACCGCGTGGCGCGCGTTGGGCGGGCTGCCGGCCGAGCAGCGTCTGGTACTCGTGCTTGCCTACTTCGGCGGCCTCAGCCAGGCGGCGATCGCCGACCAGCTCCGGCTGCCGCTCGGCACTGTCAAGAAGCGGACCCGGCTGGGCCTGCACAAATTGCGTGATGCGCTCGCCAACCAGGACGCCCTGGGGCAGGAGGCGGACCCCTCCCTGCGCCGGGCGGCGAGGACACGGGTGACCGATGAAGTGTGAACATGTCCGGGCCGACTTGGCTGCCTACGCGCTCGGCTCGCTGAGCGCGGCGGAGCGGACAGCGATCGAGCGCCACCTCGCGGGCTGCGCGGACTGCCGGCGCCAGGCCGCCGAGCTTGCCGACGCGGTGGCGATGCTGCCGCGGGCGCTAGCGGCCGCCTCGCCCTTGGCGCCGCCGGCGAGCTTGAAAGCCGATCTCCTGGGCCGCCTCGATCTGGCGCCAGCCCCAACCGCGGCGGTGAACGAGGAGCAAGCCCGATCGCTGCCTGACCTGAGCGCGGAGCGTCAACTTCCCGGACCTGTTGCCGCCGGGCCCGCGGTGCCGCCGCGGCGATTCGGGCCGCGATCGTTGGCGGGAGTCTCCTGGCAAACCGTTGGCCGGATCGCGGCCGTCGTCGTGCTGGCGCTCTCCCTGGCCTGGAGTTTTCGGCTCACCGTTGCCCTGGAGAACGAGCGAACCCTCCGCTCCGAGTACGCCGGCCTCGTCGGTCAGATCGTCAGCCAGCAGGAGATCGTCTTCGAGGTGGTCGATTCCGAGCAATCGGTGCGGCGCATCCTCGCCGCCGCGCGGGAAGGGTCCACCGCCTACGGGAAGCTCTTCACCCGCACCGACCTCCCACACGTCGTCGCCATGGCGGCCCGGCTGCCCGCCGCCTCGGCCGGCCAGACGTTCCACCTGTGGTTGACGACCGGCGGCGAGACCAATCTCGCCGGAGAGCTGACGACCGACGATGAGGGCTTCGGTCTGATCGTCTTTGACGCGCCCGGGGACGGCCCCACCTACGACGCGGCGGAGCTGACGCTGCAACCGGCTGGCGGCGCCACGCCGGGCGGGACCGTGATCCTGACCTGGGAGGCCGCGGGCCCGTGATTGGGCGGCCGGCATCGGAGCGAGTGCGCCCGCCAAGAGGGATCCAACCGTCGCCCTCCTCACTATAAGAACACGAGGGCCCGGGTAACGGACCGGCCTTGATGAGGAGGGCGAACAAGCATGTTGTTTTCGCATGTCGCGCCGCGCGCCGCCAGCCGCCTGCTGGCCCCGGCGCTAGCGGTGGCGATGATCGTCGCCGGCTTCAGCGCCGGCACCACGGCCCAGACCGCGGAGCCGCCGACGGGGGCACCGTTGACGGCCGACGAGTTGGCGGAGCTCACCGCCCAGTTTGACGACGAGGTGCTGATCGGGGGCCAGGTGGCGCCACGCATCTCGCGTTGGGTCAATGAGGAGGTCTTCATTTTTCTGCAGCTCAATAGTTCGGACCTGGCCGAGGCGACCGAAATCCGCTACGCCGGCATCGGCGTCAAGGGTGTCTTCTGCGCTGAAACTCAGCCCGATCCCTCCTTCACCCACTTCCACAAGTACGATGCCCCCGAATACGCCGCGGGACACGGCAGCGAGCCAGGCGACCAGGGTTACTGGTTGACCTGGGCTGCCACCGACACTTTCGAGACGCGGGATGGCCGCGAGGTGGTGCCCGGCATAGATTACGAGTTCTCGCCGACGCCGCCGCCGGCCTGCGGCGACGATGTGCCCGAGGTGGCCTTCGATCCGCCCGGGGCCGAGCCGCTGACCGAGGACGAGATCGCCGAGCTGATCGCAGTGTTCGATAGTCCGCTGCTGACCGGCGGCCAGACGCCGCCCCGCTTCCATCGCTGGATCAACGAGGAGGTCACCATCTTCCTCCAGTTCGACAGCTCCGATCCGGCGGCAGCGACCCGCTTGCTCGACATCGGCATCACCGTCCCCGGCGTCTTCTGTCTCGCCGATCAGCCCTCGACGGACTTTCCGCACTTCCACCAGACCGACGCCCCCGAGTACGCCGCGGGGCACGGCAGCGCTCCCGACCAGGTCGGCTACTGGCTGCTCTGGGTGGCGACTGATACCTACGAGGCCCGGGATGGCCGCCAGATCTCACCCGGCGTCGACCGCGCCTTCTCCCCGACGCCGCCGCCCGACTGCGGCAACGCGACGCCGGAGGCGGCGACGGGGGGCACCGGCACGCTGACCGTAACCGGTGCCGAGTATGGCTTCGACCCCGCCGAACCGCGGGTTGGCGCCGGCGAGTCGGTCAGCCTGACCTTTGCGAACGCCGGCACGATTCCGCACACCTTTACCATCCCGGCGGTCGAGGTCGACACCGGCTCGGTCGCCGCCGGTGCGTCGACCACGGTTACGTTCACCGCGCCGGATAGCGCCGGCAGCCACGAGTTTCTCTGCACGTTTGGCGGCCACCCGGAGCTGGGGATGGTGGGAACGCTGATCGTCGAGTAATCCTGACCTCCGGCTCCGCTGCCCTGGTGGCTTGCCGCCCTGGACTGGAGTACCCTCGGCCGAGGGTACTCCAGTCCAGGGC